>NZ_AZGJ01000019.1 GCF_001436395.1 Secundilactobacillus malefermentans DSM 5705 = KCTC 3548
TAATGTTAGTCAGTTTTTGTGTAAAAAACTAGTTTTCGAGGGCCATTGTTTACGGATTCAGGCATCCATGGTAGACTACATATGTAAACACAATTAGGAGATGAAGTTATGACAGAAATTCTAAATATTTCGGAAGCCGAATGGGAAGTTATGCGTGTCGTTTGGACATTGAAAAAAGCTAAGAGTCGCACAATTACTTCTTATCTTTCCGATAAAATGGATTGGAAAGCATCTACTGTTAAAACGCTAATCGGTCGATTGGTTAAAAAAGATTATTTAGAAGCCGAAAAAGATGGAAATTCATTCACTTATTTCCCACTGATAGCTGAGAATAAGTCAAATGAAAAATTAGCTGTAGAAACTTTTAACAATATGTGTGCGATGTGTGCGGGGGACACGCTACTCAGTGTTGTTAAAAATTTAAAATTAAGCAAAAATGACATTAACAATTTAATCAATGAATTAAATAATAAGCTAAAAACTGCTCCAGACGAAATTGCATGTGACTGTCTTTCAAAGCGTACAAAAGAGGAAGAATAATATGGACGATATGAAGCACGTAAATGGTGAACATGATGGAAAGGGTACTCGTCACGAGCCGCCAATGATGAACATGAAAAGCTTGAAGTTTAGGTTTTGGATTTCCCTTGTGCTAACAGTGCCGATTATTCTAATGTCGCCTATGATGGGAATGAAACTGCCATTTCAGTTTTTCTTTGAAGGATCTGATTATTTAGTTGCTGTAATTGGAACCGTACTTTTTCTTGTTGGTGGTCAACCTTTCTTTAGCGAGGCAAGGGGTGAACTTCATAAGAAAAAGCCAGCGATGATGACGCTGATTTCAATGGGAATATTAGTGGCATATGTCTATAGTTTATACGCTATTATTGCAAACAACATTTTTCAAGTTACGCCGATGATTACTAATTTCTTTTGGGAACTCGCAACATTAATAGATATAATGCTTTTAGGCCACTGGATAGAAATGAACGCTGTTATGAGTGCGGGATCTGATGTTAATCATTTGGCAAAGTTAATACCAAAACAGGCGCATTTAGTTGATCACGATTCTATTATTGATATTGATGTAGCCAAATTAAAAATGGATCAAATACTTGAAGTTAGAGCAGGAGAACAAATTCCTGCAGATGGCGTTATTATTGATGGTCAAACATCGGTTAATGAGTCTCTGATTACTGGAGAATCAAAGGAAATTAGAAAAGGAAAGAATGATAAAGTCATTGGAGGCGCACTGAATGGTAACGGGACATTTAGATTTAAGATATCTAAGGTAGGTCGGGATAGTTATCTTTTTCAAATTATGGATTTAGTTCAGTCTGCTCAGACGAATAAATCAAAACTAGAAAATAGAGCTGATAAAGTTGCTGGCTATTTATTTTATGCTGCACTCTTTGTTAGTATATTGTCATTTAGTATTTGGCTATTTCTGAGTGATTTAACGGTCGCCTTACCAATTGCGGTAACCGTATTAGTCATTGCCTGTCCACATGCGCTTGGGCTCGCAATACCACTCGTAACTGCAAGAAGTACTTCTATCGCAGCGACAAATGGACTACTAATTCGAAACAAAACAGTCCTGGAAAAAATAAATAAATTAAAATACGTTTTACTTGATAAAACGGGGACTCTCACTGAAGGTAAATTTACAGTAACAGCCTTAATTAGTTTATCAGAGGATTTTACGGATGACGAGATCACAAAAATATTGGCTGGACTTGAGAGTAGCGCGACTCATCCACTAGCTACTGGAATCTTGGACTTTGCAAAAAAGAAAGAAATAACTGCAGCACATACTGAAAATACAGCACAGATTGTGGGGGTCGGGCTGAAAGGAACAATTGATGGCAATGAATATCAGATTGCGTCATCCGGATATTTGGATAGGAACGAAATTTCATACGACCGTGACCAATTCAAAACGCTCGCAAATGATGGCAACACAGTTAGTTTCTTACTAACTAAATCTAAAGTTATTGGACTTGTTGCGGAGGCTGACGAAATTAAATCCACAGCAAAGGAAACCATTTCAAGCCTTAAAAGTTTGGGAATTATTCCAGTTATGTTAACAGGAGACAACATAATGGCGGCAAAAACGGTTGGCCATAATTTGGGTATAGAGAAAATTAAAGCTGGACTTCTGCCAGAAGAAAAACAGAAAGCCGTAACTGATTTTGAAAAACACGGATTTTCTATGCTTGTTGGAGACGGTGTTAATGATGCTCCTAGTTTAGCGAAAGCATCGATTGGCGTTGCAATTGGTTCTGGAACGGATATTGCAATCGACTCTGCTGATGTTGTTTTAGTTAACTCGAATCCGGAAGCAATTATCACCTTAATTGAGCTTGAAAAAGCAACAAATCGAAAAATGATTCAGAATTTGTGGTGGGGGGCCGGATATAATATACTCGCGATTCCGCTTGCTGCTGGAATTTTGGCTCCGATTGGATTTATGCTCAATCCCATGGTTGGGGCTGCCGTTATGTCACTAAGTACAATTATTGTTGCTATTAACGCATTAACTCTAAAAATTAAGTAGCAAACGGCCCTAGCAGAGTTCATCTGTTAGGGCCGTTAAGGTTAAATTTATTTATTATTTTCAACATATTTAAAGTAGGTAACAATTCGGTAATCGTGGAGTGGTGTATCAAAGCCTTTAAATCTTGCATACTCGTCACTATGAGTCCAACTGTTGAATTCTTGAGTGTCCGTCCACGTCGTCAAGATAATATTATTGCCCCTATTTTTCAACTCTTTCATAAAGTAAATTGCTTGCATACCTTGTGGGAGTTCTGGAGAATTGACCAATTGATTTGCGGTCGCATTGAAAACTTTTTGGTCGTCAGGTGATAAATTTTTAAGATAGATAAAGGAATAGAAGTTTTTATTCCAATCCGAATCCCCAGCATGAGACTTGATATCGTAAACAACCCCAGATTTAAAAATGTTTTTTTGACCAGAAACATCGATGAGCGCAATGTCATCGTTTGTATTGTCTGATTGCACCAATAACTGTTGTCGATCTGAGTGCTTTTCTCTAAGTTGATTCAGAATGGCGTAGCTGCCAAAGGTGATAGATATTTGCTTTAACATACAAAAGACCTCCTAACCTACTTTCATTATACTAATTATTGAGGCTAATAGAAAATGTTTACTTTGGATAAAAGAGGATTTACACTAAAAGTTACAACATAAAGGGGCGAGTAAATTGAAATTAACTGTCTTAGGATATTACGGTGGCTATCCTCAAAATGGTGTTGGTACTAGTAGTTATCTTGTGCAAAGTAATCAGTTCAATCTTTTAATTGACTGCGGAAGCGGGGCATTGTTAAGTCTAGAAAAAGTTTTGGATCCGCTTCAATTAAATGCGGTCGTTTTGTCCCATTATCATCATGACCACACTGCAGACATAGGAGTCCTTCAATACTATTGGCAGCTTCATCCACAAAATCGGGCACAGGATTTATTACCAATTTATGGTCATACGCAAGACCCGCTAAACTTTGGAGCGCTAAATTGGCCCAATTCCACGATTGGAAAGCCATATAGTGAAGATAAAGAACTTGTACTTGGTCCATTTGAAATTAGTTTTCTGGAAACCCAGCATCCTGTTCCTGCTTTTGCAATGCGCATCACGGAACGGGAAACTGGTAAAGTATTGGTTTTTACAGCAGATACGAATTACTTTAACAAAATGGTGGAATTTTCGAAAAATTCAGACTTACTGCTGACGGATACGAATTTCTTTGATGATAAACAAGGGAAAAAGTGGCATCTCACAGCGGGTGAATCAGGCACGTTGGCTAAGCTTGCTGGGGCAAAGAACTTATTGTTGACTCATTTACCGCAAAATGGTGATTTAGAGGAATTAACACGTCAGGCACAACAAAGTGCAGGGGACTTAATTCCAGTTCAACACGCTGAATTACGAAAAGGTTATCAAATTTAGAAATAGTGAATTAACCATGACATTAGTGTGGTCTTTCAGTGAATTGGGTTTAAATTATGATTACTATACTTTATACTTAATATGTTGCAACGATTTATTTAGTTGAAGGAGGTCACACTATGGTTGTCACACTATACACGTCACCCAGTTGTACATCTTGTCGAAAAGCAAAAGCTTGGTTACAGAAACATGATATTGAGTATGCTGAACAAAATATATTTGCTAATCCGCTAACTCGGGATGAGATAAAGCAAATTTTACAAATGACAGAAAACGGAACTGAAGATATTATTTCAACAAGGTCGAAAGAATTTCAAGAGTTAAAGTTTGGATTAGATGATATCCCCTTAACCCGGTTAATTAGCATGATTGAGGCTCATCCGGGATTGCTTAGACGACCAATTTTGATTGATAACAAGCGATTACAAGTCGGCTATAATGATGATGAAATTAGACGCTTTTTGCCGAAGCACGTTCGAGTCCTTGAGCTTGAAGAAGCAAGGCAACGAGCCGAAATTTAGTTAAATTAAGTTACAAATATTAAAAATTCCATTATAATCACCTAAAAGGAACGCTTATCCTTTACTTTTACTCAAATTCTTATAGAATTAAAGCTGTAGGTTTATACCCTAAGCGCAGAGAAAGGGGTGCTTATTCATGAAGATGGAAAGAATTAACGAAAATACGATTCGAGTTCTCATTGGGAACGAAGATTTATCAGAACGTGGCATCACAGTCCTTGATCTGCTCGGAAATCACAAGCAAATTGAAAACTTCTTTTACAGCATTTTAGAAGAAGTGGATGTGGATCACCAATTTCAACAAAATGATGCAGTAACATTCCAGGTCTTGCCAAATCGAAATGGATTAGAACTCTTTATTAGTAAGGGTGACACGGATGATGAGGAAGACGATTCTGAGTCAATGGTTGAGGATGGTACTGAAGAAGAGGTACCTGACTTTTTGAGACAACAATTAATGGCGACGGATAATAATGTAACTGATGGGAAGAGCTCGTCAACAAGTCAATCGAAAGACAAGGGTGGATACACAATCAATAAACAAGCCGGAAGTAAGGTAGAAGTACCAATTCATGACGTTATTATCAAGCTTCATGATTTCGAAGGATTGATTGCTATTGCTCAACTGATGCATCTATCAGATGCTAAAACAAGTCTTTACAAGTATCAAGGAGATTACTATCTTGAGTTTATTTATGACTTGAATGAAGCATCAAAGGGATCTATTAGTGATGAATTGGCAGTTGCTTACGAGTATGCTGACAAGACACAAGTCACTGTTGATGTGCTTGAAGAGCATGGTAAACGAATAATGGAAAATTCAGCATTTGAATTAACCAGAAAGTATTTTATCAAATAGAGGAACCACCAATTAAAAATAATTGGTGGTTTTTTTCGTATTTATCTTTGGAGATGATAGAAATGCTGACGGCATTAACCAAGGATAATCAATTAGTCATTGCAGATAAAAAGTTGCGGAAGAAAGATTTATACTTTTGTCCCGCATGTCATAATCAAGTGCGATTAAGACGGGGGAAAATCCTGTTGCCACACTTTGCACATCGTCAAAATGCCGCGTGTTTTGCATTACTAGAAAATGAATCGGAACGCCATCTTGTTGGAAAACTAGCAATTCTTAATTTTTTCAAAGGTGCCAACCTAGAGGGTGATTTAGAAGTTTACTTTCCTGCAATTCAGCAGCGTCCAGATGTTTTGTTAACAAATGGTCAGCATCAAACAGCTATTGAATTTCAGTGTAGTCCGCTATCGGCAGAACGGCATAAGCAGCGAAATAAAGGGTATCAGTCTTTAAAAATCCCGGTAATTTGGATTTTAGGCGAACCCTATCTCGAAAGAAAATTAACTGGCGACAAAATTGCGCAATTTGCTTATTTCAGGAAAAATTTAGGAATTTATTTGTTGTATTGGCGTTCAGAATTTCAAGTATTGGAAGTGCATTACCAGGTTAAAATTGATTGTAGTCAGAAAATTTATTATCAGGTCATGCAATTTTCAACTTATTATGACTATGCGAAGTGGCTTTCATCAGCTCAAATTTCTGTAGGAGCAAGTAAAGGAAATCTCAGCGTTTATCGAAAACTAATGAAGCAAATTCAAACTGGAATATTTTATAATTCAACCAATTATCGAAGTTGGCAAAACTATTGCTATGTTAGAGGAAGCTCATTAATGCAAATTCCACGTTGGCTTTTTCAAGATTTACAAATGAAACCACTTTTTCGTCAATCAAACATTATCTGGGAAAAATTAGTAATTGTTACGATACAGGCTGATTATCATAATGAACTGTTACCCAAGGATTACTTGAACATTTGTCGGCGAATAACTGATTTATTGGGCGGCCCCTATAACTTTTTGCAAATACCGAACGCTGAAAAATGGTATGACGAGTTCTATAAGAAATTTTATATGATGTTAATACAAAATTTGATGTTAAAAATTAAAAATAAAAGTGCAATGTAGTATGATAACGGTAACAGAAAACTGATAATTGGAGGAATCGACATGGTAAAACAGTTACCAAAAAGAAACGAGGTTGCTCAAACGTTAACCTGGGATCTTAGCAAGATTTATGCAAGTAGTGATGAATTCGAGTTAGCTTTTAAGGAAGTGCAAAGTGAGTTACCGGTTTTAGCAAAATTGAAGGGTACTTTAATAAATGATTCGACTTCTCTCTTAAACGCATTAGAGGCCATTTTAGCAACTGATCGGAAGCTTGAGAAGCTTTATGTGTACACCGAGTTAAAAAGCGATGTTGATACCTCAAATTCGGAAAATCAGGCACTAAACAGTGGGGCAGAGACCCTGGTTTCTGATTTTTCAGCAAGTACTGCATGGTTTGAACCAGAACTATTAGCAATTCCGGAGCAACAATTGCTTTCCATGATTCACAATAATTCTGAGTTACAAAAGTATCAACATTATTTTGATGTGATAAACATGCAAAGGAATCACGTTCTGTCTGCAGATGAAGAAAAACTATTAGCTGGTGCAGAAAATATTTTTTCCAGTTCTTCTCGAACTTTTGGTATCATAAACGATTCTGATTTAACATTTCCAGTAGTTTTCGATGAAAGTGGGGATGAAGTTCAACTGTCACAAGGGATTTATGATACATTAATTAAATCGACCGATCGGGCAGTTCGTAAGCAAGCTTTTGAACGTCTATATGAAGTCTATGGACAATTTAAAAATACATTGGCTTCAACCTTGTCCGGAGAGGTTAAAGCCCATAATTTTATGGCTAAGAGCCATAAATATGTAAGTGCCAAAGACCAGGCACTGAGTCAAAACCAAATACCTGAATCAGTTTTTGATACCCTAGTAAAAACGGTTGACGCACACTTGCCTTTACTACACAGATACGTTGCACTACGTAAGCGAATTTTAAATTTAAAAGAGTTGCATATGTATGACATGTATACGCCAATTACTGGAGAGCCAAGCCTTTCATACACTTATGAGGAGGCAAAGGCAACTGCACTCGACGCGTTGAGTGTCTTTGGTAAGGATTATATTTCTCACGTAGAGGAGGCCTTTTCATCTCGTTGGATTGATGTTGTTGAAAACAAGGGTAAACGGAGTGGGGCCTATTCTTCTGGTGCCTATGATACAGCCCCATATATGCTCTTAAATTGGCAAAATGATTTAGATAATCTTTATACTTTAGTCCATGAAATGGGTCATAGCATGCACAGCTGGTATACGCATCATAATCAACCTTACCAGTATGGGGACTATTCGATCTTTGTTGCAGAAATTGCGTCAACGACCAATGAAAATATTTTAACTGATTATTTATTAAACAAGTATGATGATCCAAAAATCCGAGCCTATATATTAAATTATTATTTAGATGGATTTAAGGGAACCATTTTCCGCCAAACGCAATTTGCAGAATTTGAACAATTTATTCATGAAGCCGATGCCCAGGGAAATCCGTTAACATCGGACATGATGACTAAATACTATGGTGATTTAAATGCACGGTATTATGGAAATGAAGTCTCTCGAGATCCACAAATTGGATTAGAATGGTCCAGAATTCCCCATTTCTATTATAATTTTTACGTTTACCAATACGCCACTGGATTTGCAGCGGCAACAACTTTGGCAAATGGGATTACGCATGGATCCAAGGAGAATGTTCAAGAATATCTAAATTATTTGTCAGCCGGAAGCGCCAATTATCCAATTGAAGTAATGAAATCAGCTGGTGTGAATATGACCCAGTCGACATATTTGGAAAAGGCATTCGACACGTTCGAAAAACGATTAGACGAGTTTGAAAAAATAATTGAAAATAACTAAAAAAATAGCGAACCGACTCACCTAGAAGGTGACTGGTTCGCTATTGTAAATTACAATACTCGTAAGTGGGGATGGTTATCAAAATTTGATGTTGGTGTTTGAATGCTAGAAGTTGGCGTGAAGCCCTGTCTTTCACAAACTTCTCGTAAAACCGGATAACTAACATCGTCCACTCTTAAACCCGATTCATCAGATAAGGCATTATAGATAACGGCCGTGGAGGCATGTTCAACCTTCATTTCAGCTGCAAGTCGTTGATCTGCTTTAAATGCCCGTTTTGCTAAATTTGACTGACGATCTTCAAGAAACATTTCTAAGTCAAGATTAACTGTTTTTGCGACTCCTTGAACAAGCGAATCACTATATTGTTGACCAGCCTTTAACAGAGCACCTTGGAGTTCAAGCAGGAATTGACGTCCACGCTTTTTTCCTTGAAACAGTGCTGCTTTATAATCTAAGACGGTCTGATAGTGCTGCGCAAAGGTCTGGTTTCGATCCGTTAAACTAACGGTATTCGAGCCAATAGGGGAATCGTTCAGCTGCATGCTTAACATCGGAACAAATTGATAGGATAGTTGGTCGGGCAATTCGTTAGCCAGCTTGATGATATTTTGCTCAGACGACATACACTTGCCGCCAAGCGGATTTACAAATAAATAAACTTCTAGCAAAATACTTCCTCCTATGGGTAGGGACCCACAAATTTGATATGTAAGAAAAAACAATGTATTCAGAATAATTGATTTTATGAAAAATAGCAATAAATTAACTTTCACTGATTTGCACCCTTATAATGCCCTAATTCGTGTGCGCAGTAAAGAATTTTGACTTATCAAGGAATGAAAGCAATGGTTTGGTCCAGAATTGAAATTTTATGATAAAATTGAGAAGGCATTAAGACGTCAAATCTGACGTAATGGGGTGAGAAAGTGATTAAGGATTGGAATCAAGAATTACTGCCATATAAACAGGCGGTAAATGAATTAAAAATAAAATTGCGTGGCATTAGAGAGCAATTTCAAAATCAAAATGAACGAGCACCAATTGAGTTTGTGACTGGCAGAGTAAAACCAGTTGATAGTATTCAGGAAAAGATGCAGCGACGACATGTTTCTGAGGATCGTTTGGAACAAGATATGGAAGACATTGCGGGTCTAAGAATTATGTGCCAATTTGTCGAAGACATTTATCAAGTGGTTGATTTACTCAGAAAACGAACGGATCTAAAGATTCTGGAGGAGCGAGATTACATACACAACGAGAAGCCTAGTGGTTATCGCTCGTATCATATTGTAATTGAATATCCAGTTCAATTAATTACTGGTGAAAAACGCATTTTAGCGGAAATTCAAATTAGAACATTGGCCATGAACTTTTGGGCAACGATTGAACACTCTTTGAATTATAAGTATCAAGGAGAATTTCCTGAGGAACTCAATGGACGCCTACATCGTGCTGCAGAAGCTGCGTTCAAATTAGATACCGAGATGTCTGAAATTCGTGAAGAAATTCAAGAGGCTCAGCACCTTTTCTCCTATGGCAAAGGAGAAGTCGTTAAGCGGCGTAATGAGCAAAATAAGGATGATTAGATGAGAATTGCAATATTTAGTAATAAGGGCGACGCTTCTAGAAAAGTGTCAGCTGCTTTATATGACCTAATTAATAAAACTGATCTTGTAATTGACGGCCTGAATCCGGATATTGTCATTACAGTTGGCGGCGATGGGACGCTCCTATCAGCTTTTCATCACTATATTGACCGACTAAAACAAATTCGGTTTGTCGGTATTCACACGGGACACCTTGGATTTTATACTGACTGGCGTGATTATGAGGTGAAGGAACTCATTAATAGTTTAGTTCACGATGATGGTCAGAGTGTGAGCTATCCGTTATTAGATGTAAAAGTTGATTATTTAAATGATAATCAATCGGATTCAATTTTGGCGTTAAACGAATCAACAATTAAACGACCAACCAATACGATGCAAGCAAATATTTTTATCAAAGGTGAATTCTTTGAAAGTTTTCGTGGAGACGGCCTATGTATTTCGACGCCAACAGGGTCTACGGCCTATAATAAGTCAGTTGGTGGAGCCATCATTAATCCAAAATTTGATGCGATTCAAGTAACAGAAATAGCCTCTATTAATAATCGGGTGTTTAGAACAATTGGATCACCACTTATTTTACCGGAAGACGAGTGGCTAAGGGTTGAGCCAGAAACTGGTGATAATGACGTTGTCACTTGTGATCAACTGACAATTTCTGATCGACCAATTAAATCGATTTCTTATCGGATTTCTCAGCAACGAATTTCATTTGCGCAGTATCGACA
Source organism: Secundilactobacillus malefermentans DSM 5705 = KCTC 3548 (assembly GCF_001436395.1). Lineage (GTDB taxonomy): Bacteria > Bacillota > Bacilli > Lactobacillales > Lactobacillaceae > Secundilactobacillus > Secundilactobacillus malefermentans. Next base: position 10,658 of record NZ_AZGJ01000019.1, read on the forward strand.
TACACAATTTTGGAAACGAGTCAGTGGGTCCTTTATTGGTGAGGAACAACATGACTGAGTTTAATTGGCATAATGAAAGTACGGAACCAATAAAGGTTAGAACCCTTTTAGCAGAAAACGGGGTGACTCGATCCCTGTTAAAAGAAATAAAGTATCACGGCGGTTTAGTTGAAGTAAATGGAGTTGAGCGGCGGGTCAATGAATCGCTTCAAAAGGGTGACTGGGTTCGAATGGTCCTCCCGCCAGAGCCTGCTAATGACGTTATTTCGCCGTCTGATTTGCCGCTTGATATTCTGTTTGAAGATGAGCATTTCTTGGTAGTAAATAAGCCAGCAAGCGTGGCATCAGTCCCTTCACACATTTACGCTAGGGATACGTTGGTTAACCGTGTGAAGGGATACTATGTTAGGCAAGCTTACGAAAATCAAGTGACGCATATCGTAACCAGATTGGATAGAGAAACAAGCGGAGTGGTGTTATTTGCTAAACATCATTTAGCTCATTCAGTATTGGATCTTCAACTAAAAAAGCATCAATTAAAAAAGACGTATCTCGCAGTAGTAGAGGGTCAGCTAAAAAAGAATCACGATATTATCAATACTTCAATTGGTCGAGCACCAAATTCATTTATTAAGCGCCAGGTAGTAAGTGAAGGGAAAAAATCAATTACTGAGTATTGGCGTATTAAGCAAATGCCAGCAGCAACGTTGTTAAGGTTGCAGCTACACACAGGGCGGACACATCAAATTCGGGTTCATATGCAATCAATTGGTCATCCATTAATTGGTGATTGGCTATATGGATCCACCTCAAATCCCTGGATTAAGCGCCAAGCGTTGCATTGTCTATCGGTTACTTTTTATAATCCATTTAGTAAACAAGTCATCAAGTGTGTTGCGCCAATTCCTGTTGACATGGCGACACTTATTACAAAAGAATCGGAAGTATAAAAAAACGACTGCTAATGCAGTCGTTTTAAATTTGAGATGGCAGAATTGCCGTCTGACTAATGTTAGTTTTGTCTGTCAATGTCGTCATTTCCGCTTTTGAGTGGAAATTTGTAGGAATTAACTGAATGTTGCGTTCACTGAGTTTTTGGTTGGCGTTCATCAATGAGCTGATAGTTTCCGTCGTTAGTTCTCTCTCAGACGCCATTGGGGCATAGTACCGGGTAAAATCATTATCACTTAGCCACAAAACGGCCTCGTCTTCAATTGGGGCGGTTGGTCGGCTTAGACCAGTTGTGAAGCCTAATGCCATACCACCAGCCGCAGCGACCAAGTTAGCCATTGCGTCTTCATCAAGGTTGCCGGATTGGGTCAAGACGCCGAAAACGACGCCATCGGAGCCTAACTTCTGAATTTCAAGTAAATCTGTATCCATAATTTTAATTTCGGCATCGTTATAGTCCGCACTTCCACTTCTGGGTCTAACCAAGATTGATATCGAGACGTTGTGGTCGTGGGCATACCGTGTCGCCTCAGCAATTGTGCCATAGCTAGGAGTGGTTCCACCTAGTGCTAGGTCAGAAACTAGCAGGAGCCTTTTAGCATTTTGCTGAACGGCAGCAGTTACCTCAGCGTAATTTTGAACGATAATTTCATTAATTTGCACTATTTCATATCCCCTCATTTACATATTCTGTTTGTTCGACAATTGACTATGCTACAATGATTATAACAGTACTACAAGTCATATGACTAGTTAGGAGGAATTGCCTTGACCAATAAAGAAGGTGCGAAACACTCCTGGTTTTACAACTGGGTGGTGAATAATCGGCTGGTTTCTTCATTGACGGTTATTTTACTGATTCTACTAATTTTATTTGTACTAAGTAAAGTTCAATGGCTTTTCTACCCAATAAAAACGTTATTTGGAATTATTGGGACGCCAATAATTATAGCAGGGGTATTTTATTATCTGTTAAATCCAATTGTTGATCGAGTTGAAAATCGATTTAAAATTAAGCGAGTCTGGAGTATTTCAGCAATTTTTATCGTGGTGCTAGGCTTAATAGTTTGGGGTATCGTTGCAATTATTCCTATAATTCAACAGCAAATTATGAGCTTACTCGCAAATTGGCCTGACTACTGGAATAAGGTCGTTGAGGAATCAACCAAGTTTTCAAATAGTCCGCACTTTGATTCATTCAGAGATCAGCTGGATAACTTTAACAAGCAGGCCTCTGAACAGTATTCAAAGGCAATGTCCTCCTTCTTTAATCAAACATTAAACTCAGTTGGCGGCTTTGTTTCAAGGGTCACGACAATTGCCGTTTCAATTATAACTGCACCGTTTATCCTATTTTATTTGCTAAAAGACGGGCATAAATTGCCAGCCTACTTAGTCCATTTTTTTCCAACAAAAGCCAGAAAGTCTATATCCGAAGTAATTAAAGAAATGAATAGTCAGGTTAGTAATTACGTTAGAGGACAATTAATCGTGGCATTTTGTGTTGGCGTCATGTTTTTAATCGGTTACTGGATTATCGGACTTAAGTTTGCACTTTTACTAGCAATTTCAGCAGGTGTTCTAAATCTGGTTCCGTACATTGGCTCATTTCTTGCCTTAGTGCCGGCACTGGTCGTTGGCGCCTTCATTTCACCACTAATGCTGATAAAAGTTATTATTGTATTTGGGATAGAACAAACGTTGGAAGGGCGCTTTATCTCACCATTAGTCTTAGGGAACAGTTTAAAAATTCATCCAGTTACAATCATATTTGTCTTATTGGCTTCTGGTAAGTTGTTTGGCGTTTTGGGAGTTATTTTAGGCATTCCTGGGTACGCAGTTATTCGGGTTTTTGTAACCCAAATCTTTTTGTGGTACAAACGGTATTCTGGGTTATATCTTGAAGAAATTGATTCAGAATCACATTAAGGAGAGTTAGCTTGAAAAAAATTGATCGATCGACAGCGTTCTTACAAGACCAACTTGATTTGTTCAGGTGTCCAGTGTGTCAGCTACCGTATTCGGAAGTGGTTGGCCATGGAATTAAATGTTCAAATGGACATGAATTAGATTTATCGAAAAAGGGAACGCTCTTTTTTTTGAATCACGATGTGTCGAGTGAATATGACGCCAGTATGTTAAGTGCCAGAAGACGAATTTTGACTGCGGGATTATTTGATGGATTTCTTGAAGAAATAATCCGTAGAATGCCAAAAACTGGCGCGAGAATTCTCGATATAGGGAGTGGAGAGGGAACACCACTCGTTAAAGTATTAAATGAGCGTCATCAGTCAGATGATGTTGCGGTTGGCTTTGATATATCAAAACCTGGTATCAACTTAGCAACTCAGTTAGAGTCAAACGCATTTTGGTGTGTGGCTGATTTGGCGAGACTTCCGTTTAATGACCAAAGCTTTGACACCATCATTGATATTTTTTCACCGTCTGCTTATAGCGAATTTAATCGCGTACTTGCAAATGGGGGACAGCTATTAAAAGTGGTTCCTAATTCAAACTATTTAATTGAATTAAGACAATTACTCTATGATAAGGAAAGCAAACATCGCTCATATAGCAATGATAATGTGGTGGATTTGTTTATGCAGCATTATCCAAACGCGGAAGCCAAACGGATTGTTTATCAAATGCCAATATTGCCCGCCCAATTTGCGGATTTGTTGTCGATGACGCCGTTAAGTTGGGGCGTAGATGAAAGTCGACTTGACGTTGTCAGGGAAATGCCTATTAATGAAATTACAGTAGACGTTACGCTGTTAAGCGTTGAGGCGTAAGCGCTGAACACTATTATGTATTTTTCACAAATTATTGCATATCCAACATGGAAGTGTTATATTACTAGTGAGAAATCGTTTGGCAGTTAATATCGGTTTTCCCGTTAGTAACTGGCAATTTGCACTTCATTAACGCAGTTCCTCGCCGTGCCCACACCGAGGAGTTGCGTTTTTTTGTTGTCTTGCAAAACCTTTTTTAAAGGTGCTATGATAAAGTAATAATGTTTTAAGAGGAGAAAAAATGACAAATCATATTGTATTGTTCGAACCATTGATGCCTGCAAATACAGGAAATATTGCCCGAACATGTGCAGGAACTGACACCGTTTTAGACTTAATTAAACCACTTGGCTTTTCGTTGGATGATAAGCACATGAAGAGAGCCGGACTAGATTATTGGGAAAAAGTTCAAATTAACACCCATAAGAATTTACCGGAGTTTATGAATCAATTACCTTCAAATGGTAAGTTATTCTTAGTTTCAAAATTTGCAAATCAAACTTATGTTGATCCAGATTATACGGATAGTAATTCTGAATACTATTTCTTGTTTGGTAAAGAAACGACGGGACTTCCTGAGCCGTTTATGCGTCAATATCCTGAAAAGGCAATTCGGATTCCCCAGGATGATTCAAATATTCGCGCATTAAATTTATCAAATTCAGCGGCAATTGTGATTTATGAGGCAATGCGTCAACAAAACTTTAATCATCTGGAACAATCTCATTTGTATAAGAATGACAAGTTAAAATAGCAAAGTTGGGGGAGTACTTAAATTTTGGCAAAGCAGACAAAACGAGTCAGCAAACCTAAAAAGACAAAAAAGCGGGTATCAGCTAAACAAAAACGACTCAAACAGACGAAATATGAGTGGCAAATATCGGGAGCAGTCTTTTTGCTCATTGCCTTCTTTTCCTATTTAAATTTAGGAATGGTCGGCACGTTTTTTGCTAACTTCTTCCGTCTTTTTGTTGGCGACACCTATCGTCTTTTACTCATTTTACTTGCCGTTTATGCGGTTTATTTGTTATTCACTGGCAAAGGGCCGAAGCTTTCGCTGCGTTATTGGCTAGGAGGCGGCTTAGCATATCTTGGAATTATTTTATGGATGGCGTGTGCACTATTCTTAGTGAGAAATCAGCACGTCAACTTCGTTCAAGTAACTTGGGCGCTTTTAAAGGCAGATTTTGCGCAACAAAGTGTGATGACGGCTGTCGGTGGAGGGATGATTGGTGCCTACATGTTGGCGGTAACTAATTTCTTAGTGGCTATCTTGGGATCGCAGCTAATAGCCATCCTGCTCGTGGTGGCAGGAGTTGTGATTGCTTTTAAGATTCCAGTATCAAAAGTGTTCGCAAGCATTGGGAACGGTTTACAATTAATTGGTCGTGCGATTGGACAATTTATTCAAGGAGCAACTAAGGTTGTTGGCGGAAAAGCATCCAAAGTGACGACGAGTAAGATTATTACTAAGTCCCCCAAAATTACAGCGACGAAGCCTGAGACAACTCCCGCTAAGAATAGTGAACCCGAAGTAAAAGAAAAGGGAAGTTTAGAGGATTCTGAGCCAAACTATAAGATTACGGTAGCTAATCAGGAAATATCTAAGGGCAAATTAGTTAAGCAGCAAAATAACCTAGTGAAAACCGATAAACCGACTACTAAGACGGATGATTCCGAACCAAAAATTGATAATGAATCAAATACTGACGAATCTAATTACCAGCTGCCAACTGCTGATTTGCTGACGGCGATTCCTCAGACGGACCAATCTGATGAATACAATGCGATTGACAAGAATACGAAAGTTTTAAAGAAGACCCTGGAAAGCTTTGGTGTTGAAGCTGAAGTGAAAAATGTTAGCTTGGGTCCATCGGTGACCGAGTATGAATTACATCCGGCAATTGGGGTTAAAGTTTCGAGAATCGTCAATTTGGCGGATGATTTAGCATTGGCTTTGGCTGCAAAAGATATTCGGATTGAGGCACCAATTCCGGGTAAGTCACTGATTGGAATTGAAGTTCCTAACAGAAAAATTTCGACTGTTTCATTTCGGGATATTACGGAATCAATTGTGAGTCAAAAGCAGGGGTTACTTGAAGTTCCGTTAGGACGAGACGTGACTGGCAAAGTTGTTACGGCTGATTTGACGAAGATGCCACATTTGCTGATTGCTGGTTCTACTGGTAGTGGTAAATCAGTTTCTATTAATGGCATCATCACGAGTATTTTGATGAAAGCCAAGCCAAGCCAGGTTAAAATGATGCTGATTGATCCAAAAAAAGTGGAATTAAGTGTTTATAATGGCATTCCCCACTTGCTGACCCCCGTTGTTTCTGAGCCTAAGAAGGCAGCGCGAGCACTTCATAAAGTTGTTTCGGAAATGGAAAGACGATATGAATTATTTTCTCAATATGGTCAACGAAATATTAAGGGTTATAACAAGCATGTAGCTGAATTTAACCAAACGAATAATCCTAAGCTCCCTAGTTTGCCATATATCGTTGTTATCGTTGATGAATTAGCTGATTTAATGATGACTGTTTCAAATGAAGTGGAAGATGCGATTATCCGTTTGGCACAAATGGGTCGAGCGGCAGGAGTACACATGATTCTTGCCACACAACGGCCTTCTGTTGATGTTATTACTGGTTTGATTAAGGCTAATGTACCTTCACGAATTGCGTTTGCAGTTTCAAGTGGGATCGATTCAAGGACAATTCTGGATTCAAATGGTGCAGAAAAGTTACTTGGTCGGGGGGATATGCTATATTTGCCAATTGATCAGAATACACCGGTGCGAGTTCAAGGCGCTTTTATATCTGATAACGATGTTGCGAGTGTAGTTGCCTTTATTAAAAATGAGCAAGAAGCAGACTATGATGACTCTATGATTGTGTCGGATGAAGAAATTAAAAGTGAGGACCTGCAAAACTCTGAGGATGATTTGTTCGATGATGCGCTAAACTTTGTTGTGGATCAACAAAAGGCAAGTACGTCACTGTTACAGCGTCACTTTAGAATTGGTTATAATCGTGCAGCAAGGATGATTGATGATCTTGAGCAGGGTGGTTTTATTGGACCACAAGAGGGCAGTAAACCACGCCAAGTTTATAAGCAGAAAAATAACGAAGAAGAATAAACTAAAAGATCCCCATTCAATTTTTGCAAATTGAATGGGGATCTTTTTGGTAACTTTAATTTTAGTAACTGCTGCCCAGTAGGCCAATCGATGAAAGGGCTGAAAAAATTAGTGACCCTAACGTTGCGATGATCATGATCCAAACGAAGATCATCGTGACGATTTGGAAAGTTGTTTTTTTCTTTCTCATTAATTACACCGCTTTTCAAAAAAATTTACTTTTTTTAGTGTAACTTGCTTAACGAAATATTGCAATTTTAAATTTTGCTTTTTTATTGCTGGTGTCTCTTTAATTGGTATTTTATAATGAGGTTAAGTGTTGAGGGGGAGTGTGGCATTGGGTCAGTTCTTTCAAAGTTGGATTTTTCAAATAATGGTCCTTATTTTAATTTATATTTTAATTGTGTGGTTAAGACGTAAATTTCGTCGGTTTTGGTCGCGGAGGGTGGGGGCGTTTGATGTGTTTGTTCCCTTTCTCTTGTTCGTTTCTTTGGAAGCGGTTAAGCCGTTCCATTTTTTATATTTGTGGCTGTTGTTTGGATGGTTACTATTGTGTGTGATTTTTCTACTAGTTGTGGGGTTAAAAAATCGGGTTTTATTGTACCGATTGTATTTTAGAGGGTTGTGGCGTTTAACTGGATTATATTTATTGATCGTGTATATTGTGGGGGTGGGTTTTAGAGTCATTTAGGGTTTTTAAATACCGGGTGTCCAACGATAGTTGGGCACCCGGTATTTTTTAAAATTTTTGCTGATTTTTGACATTTTCGAAATATTTTCCCCACAATCTTCCTTACTAGAGGATGACTTATATGCCAGTAATTGGAAGCGCTTTACAAAAGAAATGAAAACTATTTTTTTAAGATTCTAGAAAAATGGGAAATCATGTGGTAGAAAGTGGGGGATTATGGTAAACTTGACGCATAGCTGATGAATAGGGGTGATAGCAATGTTTATGGGTGAATTTGAACATTCAATTGACTCAAAGGGTCGACTAATAATTCCCGTTAAATTTCGGGAGCAATTAGGAGACGAATTTGTTATTACCCGAGGAATGGATGGCTGTTTGTTTGGTTATCCAATGGCCGAATGGGCTGTCCTACAGCAAAAGCTAAAGGAATTACCAATGAATAAACGGGATGCACGTTCGTTTGTCAGGTTCTTCTATTCAGCAGCAACGGCTTGTCAGTTTGATAAGCAAGGGCGAATTAATTTACCCAGTCAACTCATTAATCACGCAGAGATTAAGAAACAATGCGTCATCGTCGGTGTGGCAAACCGCTTCGAAATATGGAGTGAAGATCGATGGAATGATTTTTCTGAGACAGCAGAGGAAAATTACGACGATATTGCTGAGAATTTAGTTGATTTCGATCTCTAATAGATGCGGCCAAAGGAGGTATAGTTAATGGCAGAATTTAATCATCAGACAGTTCTTCTTAACGAAGCTGTTAGTGGCCTAGATATAAAACCAGATGGAATTTACGTTGATTGTACCCTCGGGGGTGGCGGTCACAGTGGCAAAATTCTGGAAGCGCTTGATTCTGGACACTTATATGCGTTCGATCAAGATCAAACAGCGATAGATTATAATCAAACCAATTTGAAAGAATATGTCGATAAAGGAACGCTGACCTTTGTTAAAGCGAACTTTCGAGAGATTAAAGCTCGATTAGCTGATTTGGGTGTTGAGCACGTTGATGGTATTCTGTACGATTTAGGAGTGTCATCTCCACAGTTTGATGTTGCAGATCGGGGATTTAGCTATCAACATGATGCACCTTTAGATATGAGGATGGATCAATCCGCTAAATTAGACGCTTGGCAAGTTGTGAATAATTGGTCATATCAAGACCTAATCAGAATTTTATTTAGATACGGGGAAGAAAAATTCGCAAAATCAATTGCTAGAGCAATCGAACGGCATCGCAGTAACAAGCCAATCGATACGACCGGTGAATTAGTTGAAATTATTAAAGAAGGAATTCCAGCAGCTGCAAGGCGCCATGGGGGGCACCCAGCTAAGAAGACTTTCCAAGCAATTCGAATTTCGGTTAATGATGAATTAGGGGCATTAGAGGATTCAATTGAGCAGGCATTAGAGATAATTGCGGTTAAGGGCAGAATTAGCGTTATCACATTTCAGTCTCTTGAGGATCGGTTAGTAAAGACGATGTTTAAAGAGAAGACTGAAGTAGGGGAATTACCGGCAGGATTGCCTGTAATACCACAAGAAATGCAACCGCATTTCAAGTTGATTAATAGAAAGCCGATTGTTCCAAGTGACGAGGAGCTTGAAGTTAATCACAGAGCACATAGCGCAAAATTGCGAATCATTGAGAAAGAGAGCTAATACTTTTTTAGGATAGGGATGGTCGAGATGTCGCAAAATAGTTTAGCAGAAGAATACCAATCAGAAGTACCACAACCAATAGCGCCGCAACAGCGCCCACTACATAATCCACGAGTAAAGGTTCTTCCAAAGAGCCTACCCGTTTCAAAGTTTGAAAAGTGTTTGATGACAGTTTGTGGAGTTGTAATAGTCGTAATGATGATTTGGACAATTAATGTTACAATTGGAGTGTCCGCTACTCAGCATCAGTTGCAAGATTTGCAGACTCGCGTAACGCAACTGAAAAGCGACAATACAAATCATCGTCAAGAGGCGAATGAGCTTCTTAGTAGAAGTCGCTTAGACAAAATTGCTAAAAAAAGTGGCTTAACACTTTCAAACGATAAAATAAGGAATGTTGATAAATGAACAAATCACCGAAACGGATGGTGACTAGCAACCAATCACAAAAAAACAGAAAAAAGTTTGGGATTGTTCTTTTCTTTGTTTTCTTAGTGTTATTTGGGCTAATCATTATCCGTTTTTCTTATATTTCAATAGGTAAAAATGTTCAGAACGTTAATTTGAGCGCACGAACTAAAAAGCTTTATACAGAAACTCAGACGGTTAAGGCAAGTCGGGGGACTATTTATGATGCAAATAATGACCCAATTGCTGAAGATACCAGTACTTATTCAATTTATGCTGTATTGAATAAGAAGCAGGAATCGATTAACGGAAAGCCTCTCTATGTAACGAATAAAAATAAAACGGCCGAAGTTCTATCGAAGTACTTATCCATTAGTAAGGAAAAGGTTCTTAAACAGCTAAATTCAAAGAGTTTTCAGGTGGAATTTGGTGCTGCAGGACAGAGTATTTCATTAACAACTCGTAATAAAATAAAAGCAGCTCATTTAACGGGTATTAATTTTATTCAGCGACAATCACGTCTTTACCCTAATGGAGTTTTTGCTTCCCACTTGATCGGTAACGTGACGGTTCCGAGTGATTCAACTAAATCGATGGTTGGAAATATGGGAATTGAAAAAATGTTGAATAAACAATTGACGGGTACTGATGGGATTAGCACCGTGCAAAAGGATAATTATGGGTATCAGGTTTCCGGAACGGCGGCTAAAAAGAAAAAAGCGACAAATGGCGATGACGTCTACACGACACTTGATAGTAGACTACAAACATTACTTGAGACGGAAATGTCTGCAGTGAATGCTGAGGCACATCCGGCGTCTATGAATGCGGTCCTAATGAATGCGAAAACTGGTGCTATTTTGGCCGCTAGTCAACGTCCAACCTATAATCCGATGACGGGTAAAGGACTAGACAAGATGTGGCGAGATACGTTGGTCCAAGATTCCTATGAACCTGGATCAACTATGAAAATATTTACCATGGGTGCTTCTATTGATAGTGGCAATTATAATGGAACTTCCACTTATCTTTCTGGTAAAACAACTGTTGATGGCATTACCGTGCCAGACTGGCAAACCAGTGGTTGGGGTCGGATTACCTACAACAAGGGATTTGCCCTTTCGAGTAATGTTGCGATGACTCATTTGGAAGAACAGATGGGCGCGAAGACGTGGAAAAAATATATTAACCGGTTTAAATTCTTAAAGAGCACAGATAGTGGGCTTGCTGGTGAATCATCCGGGAGTATTCAATTTTCAAAAGCAATTGAACAGGCTGATACATCGTTTGGTCAGGGTATTCAAGTGACTGTATTTCAGATGATGAGAGCCTTGTCTGCAATTAGTAATAACGGGAAAATGTTACAGCCATACTTTATCGATAAGGTTGTTAATCCAAATACGAATAAAGTGATTCAAAAAAATAAGAAAAAAGTAGTTGGCGAGCCTGTGAGTGCTGCAACCGCTAAAGCGGTGCGAAAGCACATGGAGGACGTTGTCTACAAAAGCTATGGAATAGGCTCTGATTTTAAAATTAGTGGGGTTAAAGTTGCTGCCAAAACAGGTACTGCACAAGTTAGTGGGGGTTCATCTGGTTATTTGAGTGGAGACAACAGTTACCTCTATTCAGTAGCGGGGATGGCGCCTGCCAAGAATCCGAAATATGTCTTGTATATTACGATGAAGCAGCCTACTTTGGGATCAAAAACAGCAACTCAATTAATGGCTCAAATTTTTAAGCCGCTCATCACGAGAGCGCTACAAGATGATAAAACGCAGACCAGTAGTACGAAATCTACAAAGATGACGGATCTTACTGGAAATTCTGCAACAACAGAAGCAGCGAAGTTAACAAAGAAAGGGTATCGAGTTACAACGCTTGGCACAACGGACAAGATTACGGCTCAGTCACCTAACTCAGGCACGACCCTTTATGATAATCAGCGAATTATTTTAGCAACATCGGGTGAAAACTTAATGCCAAGTTTGAAGGGCTGGTCGCGAGCAGATGTTGTCAAAATTGCTAAAATGCTTAATATTAAATTAGAGACAACTGGTTCCGGTTACGTGACGAAACAAAATATCACAAGCGGTAAGGCTGTTAATTCTGGTACAACGCTGAAAGTAAAGCTTGGATCAAGTAATTAGGATTGGATTGGAAAACTTATGACAAATATTCAGTACATGGATTGGTTAGCACCATTAATTGGTAGTTTCTTAATAACCGTTATTTTTATGCCGAGTCTTATTCATTACTTTAGAAGCCGGCATGAAGGCCAAATGATTAGAGAAGAAGGACCAAATTGGCACGAAAAAAAATCAGGAACCCCAACAATGGGTGGCCTGCTATTTATCATTGCAATTGTGATATCTAGTCTAATCTTTGGTATTTTTTCAACACATCGACTTTCACCAATAATGTTGGTTCTATTGTTTATCCTTGTGTTATATGGACTCTTGGGAATGTGGGACGATTCTATAAAACTGTTCAAACGCCAGAATGAGGGAATGAAGGCTTGGCAAAAGCTCTTGGGACAGATCGTGGGGGCACTCGTTTTTGTTGGTGTCTATGCACATGAACAATTACCGTTTGAACTTCATAATCCCCTTGGACCGACTATTCATTTACACTGGTGGTTTGCGCTATTTGTTATCTTTTGGTTAGTTGGATTTTCAAATGCGGTTAATTTAACTGACGGGCTTGATGGCTTAGTTGCCGGACTAGCATCTATTGCATTTGCGGCGTATGGCGTAGTTGCCTATGTTCAACATCAAGGCGATGTTTTAGTATTTTGTGGGGCAGTCGTTGGTGGATTACTAGGTTTCCTTATCTTCAACCATAAACCAGCCAAAATTTTCATGGGTGATATGGGTTCACTAGCACTTGGTGGATCCCTTGCGGCTGTTTCAATCGCGTTGCACCATGAACTTTCGTTGCTATGGATTGGCTTAATCTTTGTTATTGAAACCATGAGTGTTATTTTGCAAGTGGCTAGTTTCAAGCTAACGGGTAAACGAATTTTCTTGATGAGCCCAATTCATCATCACTTTGAGATGAAAGGTTGGAGCGAATGGAAAATAGACATTATTTTTTGGATAATCGGTCTAATTGTGGCAGTTACAGGTGTGTTTAGCATGATTTAAATATGTAGTTTGGAGCGAATTGGAATGAAAATTGTCAAAAAGTATGAGGGAAAAAAGGTTTTAGTGTTAGGACTTGCAAAAAGTGGCTTTAATGCTGCTAAATTATTAAAAAAACTTGGTGCCTATGTTACCGTGAACGACAAACAAAATTTTGATGATAGTGTAGATGCTCAAAAGCTATTATCAGAGGGGATTAAAGTTATTTCCGGCAGTCATCCATTATCTTTATTAGATGAGGGATTTACTTTAATTGTAAAGAACCCTGGAATTCCCTATGATAATCCTATTGTGAAGGGTGCTTTGGAACGCAAGATTCCTATTATTACTGAAATTGAGCTGGCTAGTGAAGTTTCAGAAGCACAGTTGGTTGCTGTTACTGGCAGTAATGGAAAGACAACAACAACAACGATGATAACAAAAATGTTAAATCAGGAACGAACAACTGGCCAGAGTTATGATGCTGGGAATATTGGTATTCCTGCCAGTCAAGTAGCCCAAAAAGTTACAAAGGCAGATTCTCTGGTCTTGGAAGTTTCTAGTTTTATGTTATTAGGCATTACACAGTTTCACCCTCATATTGCAGTCTTGACGAATATTTTTTCTAACCATTTGGACTACCATAAAACTCGCGAAAACTATGTTAGAGCAAAAATGCGTATTACGATGAATCAAACGGATCAAGATTATTTTGTCGTGAATTTTGATAACAAAGAATGGCGAGATTTAAGTAAGCAAACGAAAGCGAAGGTTATTCCCTTTTCTCGACTAGACGTTGACGAAACAGGAGCCTATGAAAAGTCCGGCAAACTGTATTGGCGGGATGATTTCATCATGATGGCTGATGAAATAAAGGTACCTGGAGATCATAATGTTGAAAATGCGTTAGCAGCCATTGCCGTCGCTAAAATCGAAGGCAAAACGAATACTGCAATCAAACACGTCTTAACTACATTTGGTGGCGTTCGGCATCGTACCCAGTACGTACTGACTGCTGAGGGACGACAATACTACAATGATTCAAAAGCAACTGATATAGAAGCGACTGAGATGGCTTTGAAAGGATTCAAGCAACCAGTTATTTTACTAGCTGGAGGCTTGGATCGTGGGTATGTATTTGATAAACTTGTCCCATCCTTTAAGGAACATGTGAAAGGGATTGTCCTTTTTGGTCAAACTGATAAATTATTGGAGGATGCCGCCAAAAAAGCTGGAGTTAAGAGTATTGTCTTTGCCAAAAATGTTAAGGATGGTGTTCCTAAAGCCTTTGAGCTTAGTGATTCTGGTGACATTATTTTGCTATCGCCTGCAAATGCTAGTTGGGATCAGTATCCTAATTTTGAAGTTCGCGGTGATGAATTCATTGAAGCTGTGGAAGAATTAACCGGAGAGAAGGAAGAAAAATAATGCGATTAATGGTTTCTGGAGGCGGAACGGGTGGTCATATCTATCCTGCCCTAGCGTTGATAAAGGACTTAAAAAAACACGAGCCAGACTCTGCTGTTCTTTATGTTGGATCGAATCGTGGACTTGAAAGTCAAATAGTTCCTAAGCAGGGGATTGATTTTAAATCAATGGAAATTCAGGGGTTTAAACGTTCACTGTCACTGGAAAACTTTAAAACCATTTATTTATTTTTAAAGAGTGTTCGAATTGCCAAAAAAATGATTAAGGAATTTAAACCAGACGTTGTTGTCGGAACAGGTGGATACGTTTCGGGAGCTGTTGTTTATGCAGCCACTCGTCTAAAAGTGCCTACACTAATCCACGAACAAAATAGCGTTGTAGGTATCACCAATAAATTCTTGAGTAGATTTGTTGATAAAATAGCTATTAATTTTGAGGCTGCCAGAAGTCAATTTCCAGAAAATAAGGTAATCAAAACTGGAAATCCTCGTGCTCAAGAAGTTGCCGAAACCGTTAGCAACTTCAAATGGTCGAGCATGGGTCTAAGTGATGACAAGCCAACGACTTTGATTTTTGGTGGCAGTCAGGGTGCTTTGAAAATTAATCAGTCGGTTGTTGCTGCAATGGCTGAATTTAATAAGCGTGATTACCAAGTTGTCTTTGTGACTGGTCCTAAGCGGTACGATGGCGTAATGAGTCAATTAAACAGTTTAAAATTAGGCAAAAATGTGACAGTTAAACCGTATATCGATCGAATGCCAGAAATTTTACCCAAAGTTGATTTAATCGTCAGCCGCGCCGGTGCAACTAGTCTGGCTGAAATTACCGCGTTAGGTGTTCCAGCAGTTCTTATCCCCAGCCCATACGTCACTGCAAATCATCAAACGAAAAATGCGATGAGCATGGTTGATGCTGGTGCTGCAAGAATGTTGACCGAAGAAAATTTAAACGGTGAATCGTTATTAAATGAGGTTGATGAGTTGATGCATGACGCTGAAATCCGAGAAAAAATGGCAGCTGCTTCAAAGAAAATGGGTGTGCCAGACGCTGCCGATCAAATGTTACAAGTTGTCGAGAGTATCTCAAAATAATAAGTCCAATTTCACATAGTAGGGGGTGACGAAATGGGAAAAAAGAGCGATGAGGAATTGACCCCTTGGCAGAGATACCAAGAGGCTCAAAAAAAGCGAGAACGAGCACAAAGTAGTCTGTTTACTAAGCTTAGGCCTAAGCGAATTGGGAAGAAGCTTTCAAAATTACGTAAACAACAAAATCAAAAGCTTATTTTGAAAATGGGTAGCTTGGTTTTGGCTTTTGGCTTAGCACTTTTATTTGTCATTTATCTAATTTCTCCATTGAGCCACATTCAAAAAATTAACATTAACGGTAATCGATCTTTGTCTAATCAGGAAGTACTCACCAGCATGAATTTAGCGAAGGGTGATTCGGTCTTTTCTGTTCTTGGACGTCAAAAGGAGATTCAATCTACTGCTAGGGGAGCAAACGTTAAGGTAAAATCAGTTAAGGTTTCATTGAGCCACTTGAATCGAGTTACGGTTAAGATTGCTGAATATAAAACGGCAGCATTTTTGGTAAAGAAGCAACGGTACTACGTTATTCTTGAAAGCGGCGTAATCAGTCACCATGGGAAAAAGCAGCCAATGGCCCACTATCCTATTTTTAGCCACTTCAAAACTGTCAAAACAACTCAGAAAATGGTTCAGCAATATAATCATCTGAATAAAACAGTTCAGCAAAATATCTCAGAGGTGCGCTTCTCTCCTTCAAAATCTAATCCAGATCGGGTCCACTTATTCATGAACGACGGGAATGAGGTCTACGCAACCCTCACAACTTTGGCGAAGAAAATGGCATTTTACGAAAGCATTTCAAGTAAAATGAAACAGAATGGGGTTATCAATTTAGAAGTGGGTGCATACTCATACCCATTTAAATGACAACAACTATTGTTAAGAAACGCGCAATAATCGGCGAATGCCTTTCTAAACGCGTACTAAATGTGGTAAACTAAAAAATAAATGTATGCGTTATTTTATGCATGGAAAACATTTTAGGAGGATCCTGTTGGTATGGATAATTCAGGTATGTTTGTTGGACTTGATATAGGGACTACCTCGATAAAAGTCATTGTGGCTGAAAATGTCAAAGGGCAAATGAATGTTATCGGAGTAGGAAATGAGCGTTCAGAAGGGCTTAGTCGCGGTGTGATTGTCGACATCGATAAAGCGGTGGAAGCAATTAAAAGTGCCGTGCGTCAAGCAGAAGAAAAAGCAAGTATTCAAATTCAAAACGTTGTAGTTGGTATTCCGGCAAATATGCTTAGCATGGAGCCTTGCAACGGGATGATTACAATTGATGAACAAGCAAGAGAAATTACGGATCAGGATGTGCAAAGTGTTGCATTATCTGCCTTAACACAAAATTTGCCTCCTGAACGTGAAGTCATTGACCTTCAAGCTGAAGAATTTGTTGTTGATGGCTTTGATGGAATAAAAGATCCACGATCGATGGTTGGTGTACGATTAGAGATGCGTGGGATGCTCTTTACTGGTGCTAAGACAATTATTCATAACACTAGAAAAGCGGTTGAACAAGCAGGTTTATCAATCGAAACCATGCTAGTAAGTCCATTGGCTCAAGGAAAGACTGTTATGAGTGATGGTGAGCAGGACTTTGGTACCATTCTAATTGATTTAGGTGGGGGCGAGTCCACAGCAGCCGTTATTCATGATCATAGATTAAAGTATACATATACAGATGATGAAGGGGGCGCCTACATTACGCGCGACATCTCCGTTGTGCTTAATACGTCCCTGGATAACGCAGAAAAAATAAAACGTGATTACGGGTATGCTGATTCTCTTCAGGCCTCTGATGATAATGAATTTCCAGTTGAAGTTGTGGGTCAATCACAGCCAACTCAAATATCAGAACGGTATTTAGCTGAAATAGTTGAAGCCAGGGTTGGACAAATCTTCAGTAATCTTAAACAACATCTTGATTCAATCAATGCATTAAAGCTACCTGGGGGAATTGTACTTATTGGTGGCGTTGCAGCATTGCCAGGAATTGCGGATTTGGCGGCCGATACTTTTGGGGTAACGGTTAGAACCTACATTCCTGATCAAATGGGACTCCGCCATCCTTCCTTTGTCCAAGTACTTTCACTTGTGACATATAGAGGGCAGATGAGTGAAATTGACTTACTGGTTAAATCTGCTGCAAATAGTACTGGAGACATTCAATTTAACGCTAATGAAAGTCAATTTGAATCCTCAAATCAAAGTAATAAACGGCGGACAGCGTCAAATCGTGATAGAGAACAGCAACCTAAAAAATCAAAAAAGAAGCGTGGGCAAGGAATCAAGAGTTTCTTCAGTGATTTCTTTGACTAGTATTCAATAACGGAGGGATTTTAAATGGAATTTTCATTAGACTCAACGCAAAACCACGGCGCAACAATTAAAGTTATCGGTGTTGGTGGCGGTGGTAGTAATGCCGTTAACCGAATGATTGCAGAAGACGTTAAGGGTGTCGAATTTATCGTTGCTAACACTGACGTTCAAGCACTTGAGTCTTCAAATGCTGAAACAAAAATTCAACTTGGACCGAAATTGACACGTGGATTAGGTGCAGGCTCGGATCCAGATGTTGGTGCTAAAGCAGCGCAAGAAAGCGAAGAAGCTATTACAGAAGCACTTCAAGGTGCAGATATGGTTTTCGTCACTGCCGGAATGGGTGGTGGAACTGGTAATGGAGCAGCACCACTTGTTGCAAAAATTGCCAAGGATCAAGGTGCATTAACGGTTGGGGTTGTTACCCGTCCGTTTAGTTTTGAAGGACCTAAGCGATCACGTTACGCTGCTGAAGGTGTTGCTGCACTTAAGGAAAATGTTGATACACTCATTATTATCGCTAACAATCGATTACTTGAAATTGTTGACAAGAAGACACCAATGATGGAAGCATTCCAAGAAGCCGACAATGTTGTTAGACAAGGTGTACAAAGTATTTCAGACTTAATTACGAGTCCAGGATATGTTAACTTAGACTTTGCTGATGTTAAGACCGTTATGAGCAATCAAGGATCAGCTTTAATGGGAATTGGTTCAGCAAATGGCGAAAATAGAACTGAAGAAGCAACCAAAAAAGCAATTTCTTCACCTTTATTAGAGGTTTCTATCGATGGCGCCGAGCAAGTGCTATTGAATATTACAGGTGGACCAGATCTTTCACTTTATGAAACACAGGCTGCTTCAGAAATCGTCTCAAGTGCTGCAACGAGCGATGTTAATATTCTTTTTGGAACATCGATTGATGAAAACCTTGGTGATGAAGTTCGGGTAACCGTTATTGCAACTGGAATTGATAAAAAGAGGGAAGAACGTGCTAACCATCAAACTCGGACGGCACGTCATACTGACAGTTCAGTTTCGACTCCTGATAATAAGGCAACGGAATCAGAAGAATCACGAGATCCATTTGGTAACTGGGATATGCGTCATGAACCAGCTAATACCAATCGCCCACAGCCAAAGCAGGATGATGAATTTAGTGGCGTGAAGAAACCAGACTTTAACATATTTGGAAATAACGATTCTGCAAAAGAAACGCCAACAGAACAAGACGATTCAAATAATTTGGATACACCACCATTCTTTAAACATCGTCGAAATAAAGACCAATAGAAGGCAGTTAGTTTGGAATGGTAACTCATTTCGTGCGACTGCCTTTTGGCAAATCATACAGAATGATCAGAGCAACGTTTAACCGTTGAAGGGAGCGAAAACCAATGGCTGCAAAATTTAGTTTTAGTAAATTCTTCGGAATGGATGAAGATAATGTCGATAATGATGAGGAGTATGAAGAAAATTCATTTAATCGTTCATTTGATTCAACTAATGTTAAGTCGAATGTTGTTTCAATTAACTCACCAAAAGCTGGTTCTAGCAAAATTGCTTTGTTTGAGCCACGGATTTATTCGGATGTTAAAGAAATTGCTAAGCAACTTATTAAAAATGAAGCTGCAATCATTAATTTTTCCAGAGTAGAAGAAGATCAAGCAAAACGAATTGTTGATTTTTTAACTGGAACAGTTTTTGCCATCAATGGAGATATCGAGCGAATAGGGGATCAAATATTCCTTTGTACACCACATAATTTTGAAATTTCTGGTAATCTAACCTCAAGTTTAGATAACCAATTTAAATAAAACGTAGGGAGTGACCATTAATCGAAATTATTGGCTGGATTTTATCTGGAATTATTCAATTAATTAATATTTACACCTGGGCGATTGTTATTTATGCATTATTAAGCTGGTTTCCAGGAGCTTATAGCTCAGCACTTGGTAGATTCTTAGGACGAATCGTTGAACCTTTTCAACGCTGGTTTAACTTTGCTCGAATAGGCATGGTCGGATTTGCACCAGTTGTTGCCTTAATTGTCTTGTTCTTAGTACAAGATGGAATTCGATTAATTGCCAGGTTCTTTGGGATTTATCTATAACCACGGTAAAGGAGAATCGTTTTGGAGAGTAATTTGGCACAGCACTTTCGAAGGGATGAAGAAGCATTCATTGAGACAGCAACCGACTTAATAAATGAAGCCAGTGAAGAGTATCGACCGGTCTTAACACATTTTTTAAATCCACGACAAGTTTTTATACTAACAACGATTGTGAATGGAAATGATAACGTTAAGATGCAACCATATGGTGGTTATCCAGGCGCAGAATTAAATCGAGTTTTGATTTATCCCGAGTACTTCGAACCGAAAAAAACTGATTTTGAAGTGACACTTTTTGAAATCATTTATCCAACGAAATTTGCCGATCTTCATCATAGTCAAGTTTTGGGAACTTTAGCCAATATTGGCGTTGATAGAGAAGTAATTGGGGATATCATTACGGATGGAGAAAGATGGCAATTTTTCGTTGAAACGGGAATAACGTCGTATTTTGAAAACCAGGTTGATCAGATTGGTAAAATAAAGGTTCACTTGACGCCGAAAGAGAATAGCGAAGCAGTTGAACCCCTCAATGAATGGGAAGAGGAGGGGGCAACACTTTCATCTATTAGATTAGATAGTATTGTCGCGACTGCTTTTCATCTTTCAAGGCATCGATCAAAGGCACTTGTAGAAGCAGGAAAAGTTCGTGTTAATTGGGCTGAATCAAATAAACCCGATTATGAGTTAGCAATCGCTGACATTGTTTCAATCAGAGGTTTTGGTCGAATCAAGTTGATCAGTTTAGATGGTCAAACCAAGAAAGAGAAAACCAGGGTTACACTGGCTGTTTTGAGAAAATAAAGGTAACTGGGAGGAATTAGTTATGGTACTTAGTCCAATGGATATTCATGATAAAGAATTCTCGACAAAAATGCGGGGATATAACATAGATGAGGTCAATGACTTTCTTGATAAGGTCATTAAGGATTACCAAATTACCCTGAAAGAAAATAAAGAATTGACTGAAAATCTTGATGCAAGTCAGGAAAAACTAAAGTATTTTAACGATTTGAAAGATTCTTTAAATCAATCTATCATTGTGGCACAGGAAGCAGCTGATCGGGTTCGGGCTAATTCTCAGCGTGAAGCCGAAATCATCACCCAGGAAGCTCAAAAACAAGCATCCGATATTGTGTCTGAAGCTTCTGATAAGGCAAATGATACCTTGAATCAAGCGGCAAAGCGTGCGCAACAGCTAGCGGTTGAAACAGACGACTTAAAGAAAAGTACGCGCGTTTTCCGTCAACGATTACAAGTTATGCTTGAAAGCCAACTTGAGGTTACTAAGAGTAAAGATTGGGATGACCTCTTACAAGAAGGAGTT
This sequence comes from Secundilactobacillus malefermentans DSM 5705 = KCTC 3548, assembly GCF_001436395.1. GTDB lineage: Bacteria > Bacillota > Bacilli > Lactobacillales > Lactobacillaceae > Secundilactobacillus > Secundilactobacillus malefermentans. Next base: position 31,707 of record NZ_AZGJ01000019.1, read on the forward strand.
CCAACTTCATATAATGAGATTCGCAAATTAATGGATGATCAACTTGACAGTAGTGAGAATTCTGGCGTAGACTCAGATAAAGCTTCTGCGAGTGAAGGCGAAATTATTGATGCTGATCAACCAGTAGCAGCTGAGCAAAATCAGCAAACTGTTGTCATTTTTCCTGATGATGATACACAAGCAACTAAGGATAAAGATGAAGCAATTAAAGATTCCAATAAATAATGAGTTAATAATACATTGAAGAGAATAGTAATTATTAATAAATCCTAAAGCGAGTCGGCGAGTGGTGTAAGGTCGATAGGAAATTTATTAATGGTTAATCATCTCTGAGTGTTTAATTGAATGAAATAGATTAAACCGGTAGTTCCGTTATCACTTTTAAGAGAATACTTGTATTCTGAATTTGGGTGGTACCGCGAAGACTTCGTCCCTTGGGATGAGGTCTTTTTGTGTCCTTTGGAACGGTGAAATGAGCTAACTAATGCTAGTGGGTTCATTTCACCGTTTCAGATGATGAAACTAACGGTAAATATGAGGAGGATGTTACATGCATGTAAAAGATACTTTAAATCTTGGAAAAACCAAGTTTAAGATGCGTGGCAATTTGCCCGTGAAGGAAGTAGAGCGTCAAAAGGCGTGGGAAGATAATAACGTCTATCAATTGAGACAAAAAATTAATGAGGGAAAGCCAACCTTTATTCTTCATGATGGCCCTCCATATGCAAATGGCGATATCCATATGGGTCATGCCTTAAACAAGATTTCAAAAGACTTTATTGTTCGTTATAAGTCGATGAGTGGCTACCGAGCACCATACGTTCCTGGCTGGGATACTCATGGACTACCCATTGAGCAACAATTAACTAAAATGGGTTACGACCGTAAAAAAATGTCGACTACTGAATTCCGTCAACTTTGCCGAAAGTATGCGTTGGAACAAGTAGACCGTCAACGTGAAGAGTTTAAGCGGCTTGGTGTTGCCGGCGAATGGGACAATCCTTATTTGACATTAAAGCCAGAATTTGAAGCACAAGAAATTCGAGTATTTGGCGAAATGGCAAAGAAAGGTTTAATTTACAAGGGAAAGAAACCCGTTTTCTGGTCATGGTCTTCTGAATCAGCAATGGCTGAGGCTGAAGTGGAGTATCACGATGTAACTTCACCTTCTGCTTTTTATGGCGAAAAAGTTGTTGACGGTAAAGGAATCCTTGATAACGAGGTGACTTACTTAGTCGTTTGGACGACGACCCCTTGGACAATTCCCGCTTCAGAAGGAATTACAGTTGATGCTAATTTTGATTATTCCGTTGTTAAACATGATGAAGATGAACGTCAATTCGTGATTGCAACTGAATTGGTTTCAGAGGCAGCTGAAAAATTTGGCTGGAAGGACATTCAAACAGTCAAAACGTTGAAGGGATCTCAGTTAGATCGAGTTCTCTGTCAACATCCATTTTACCCAGAACGTAAGTTAGTCACGATGTTAGGTAATTTTGTGACGCTTGAAGCAGGAACTGGCCTTGTGCACACTGCTCCAGGATTTGGTATGGATGACTGGCAAGTTGGAATGAAGTATGGTCTAGATGTCCTTGTTCCAGTGGATGATAAAGGATTCATGACCGCAGAAGCCGGTAAAGATTTTGAAGGGGTCTTCTACGATGATGCTAATCAGATTGCACTAGATAAGCTCAAAGAACAAAATTTATTACTTGACTATATGCCATATGAACATAGTTACCCATTTGATTGGCGGACAAAGAAGCCAGTTATTTTCCGAGCTACACCTCAATGGTTTGCATCAGTTGATAAAATCAAGGATGAAATTCTTGGCGCTATCGATGATGTTGAATTCTTCCCAGGTTGGGGGAAACGTCGCCTTTATAACATGATTAAAGATCGTGGCGACTGGGTTATTTCTCGACAACGGGTTTGGGGCGTTCCGCTTCCAATTTTTTATGGCGAAGATGGGGAGGCTATTATCACCCCAGAAACAATTAATCATGTAGCTGACTTATTTGAGCAATATGGATCAGATGTTTGGTTTGATAGAGAGGCAAAGGATCTACTCCCTGATAACTTTAAATCTGATCATTCACCAAATGGAAAGTTCACTAAAGAAACCGATATTATGGATGTTTGGTTTGACTCAGGTTCATCTCATCAAGGTGTTCTTGCCGAACGAGATAATTTAGATTATCCAGCAGACCTATACCTTGAAGGATCAGACCAATACCGAGGCTGGTTTAACTCAAGTTTGATTACGAGTGTCGCCTTTTCAGGTAAAGCGCCTTATAAGAAGCTTCTTTCTCAAGGATTTACTTTAGATAGTCAGGGTCATAAAATGAGTAAATCACTTGGAAATACCATTGCACCAGCAGAAGTTATCAAACGAATGGGTGCAGAGATTATTCGCCTATGGGTTTCTTCTGTTGATTCATCTGCGGACGTTCGAGTATCGATGGATGCATTTGCAAAAATTTCGGATTCATATAAAAAGCTCCGAAACACGCTGCGTTATTTGCTCGCAAATACGTCGGACTTTGATCCAAAAACAAATGCTGTCGCAGACGATGATTTGGAATCTGCAGACAAATTTATGCTGATTAAGCTGAATGATTTTATTTCAGAAGTTGAGGCTGATTACGAGAAATTTGATTTCCTAAACATTTATAAGAAGCTGATGAACTTTGTGATTACTGACCTATCTGCATTTTACTTAGATTTTGCAAAAGATCTTTTGTATATTGATTCAGTGGACAGCCAGACTCGACGCTCAATGCAAACAGTCTTTTATAAAGTGCTTGTTTCCTTAGTCAAATTGTTAACCCCAATTCTGCCGCATACGACTGAAGAAATTTGGGAATTCTTGGATGAGTCTGAAGCGTTCGTTCAACTTTCTGAAATGCCTGAGCCTACTCATTTGTCTAACGAAGAAACCGTTAAGTCAAATTGGGAACAATTTATGAAATTGCGTGGTCACGTGCTTAAGGTGTTAGAAGAGGCACGAGATCAAAAACTCATTGGTAAGTCACTAGATGCTAGCTTGACGATTTACGCCAGTGAAGGTACTAAGAGATTATTTGACGAGTTGGATACAGATGTCCGTCAAATATTGATGGTTTCTGAACTGAACGTGAAGAATCTTGATGAAGCGCCAGCTGATGCTGAAAACTTCAACAATGAAATTTCGTTAACTGTTAAGCCGGCTCCAGGTGACGTTTGTGACCGTTGTCGATTAACTAAAACGGATGTTGGACAGGATCCAGATTACCCACATTTCTGTGAACGATGTGCGGCAATAGTCAGAGCTGATTTTCCAGAAACTGCAAAAGACGGATTCGAAGAATAAAAATGCCTAATAATTGGACTCAAGACATGGATTTCTTTGTCTTGAGTCCTTTTTCGTGACATAATGAATCAAAGATAAAGGAGTGAAGGACATGATTACAGGAGTTGTTAAAAGTTATAATGCCCAAACTGGGTTTGGCTTCATTTCAATCCCCGGAAATGACAGTCTATTTGTCCACTACACAGCGATTGAGGGAAGTGGCTACCGAGAGATTAAAGCGGGACAACACGTCAGTTGCGTCGTCGTAGATGGCCTTAAGGGACCACAAGCTGCTAAGGTGACCATCATAGACGAGAATTAGGACACCTAAATTGCAAAGAAATGGGAATACCGTTACACTAATATTACTAAGAATTTGAAGTGGAGAGTCAAAATGAATTTAGAAGAAAAAGTAATTGGAAATAAACCAATATACGATGGTGCAATTATTAATGTTGAAAAACAAACGGTCCTCTTACCTAATGGTGAAAAAGGATTTCGAGAAGTTGTTCATCATTCAGGGGCCGTTGGTGTTCTAGCAATCACAGACGATAATAAAATTATTTTGGTCAGGCAGTGGCGCGCACCAATCAGCAAGGAAACGCTGGAGATTCCTGCTGGAAAACTTGATGAACGAGATAATAATGATGCTGAACATGCTACCATTCGTGAGCTGAATGAAGAAATTAGGGTGAAACCTGGTAACTTGAAGTTGATTACGCATTTTTATTCCTCTGTTGGTTTTTCAGATGAAAAAATGATGCTATATTGGGCTTCAAATCTGACACCCGTTTCAAATGAACTTCCTAGAGATGATGGCGAAATCTTAAAGTTGGAATCTTACTCATTGGATGAGGCGCAAGACCTTATCAAACAAGGTAAGATTGAAGATGCTAAAACGATTATGGCAATTTGGTACTTTGCATTGTCACAAAAGTAGGTGAAGGTGTTGGCTGAACAACATGATGATAAATCTGGTTTAACGAGGGCTCAGTACCGAAAACAACAAGAAAAAGAAAGTGAAAGTTTTCAAGAACGAGATCGAAAGAGAATTCAAGTCGAAAAAGAATATGCGAGAACGCATCGAGATGACCCTACTAGTGAATCATTTCGTGCCCATCAGGAACTGACTGAAACGAAAGTGGCAAGGCTCAAGCATCGACTAAATTGGCTGATATTCTATTTAATTCTTGGAATTATCATAGTTTTTTTAATTTTATTTTTTGCCTCAATTGTCAAATCAAGTGC
>NZ_AZGJ01000002.1 GCF_001436395.1 Secundilactobacillus malefermentans DSM 5705 = KCTC 3548
AACTTGACAGGGCCTAGTGCACTGAACGGTATTTTTTATTTTATTTTAAATAAGGTTCTTAACCGGCCCACCCGTGACCCCATAACGCGATCGGCTAATCTTGAATGGAGAGCCAAATAAACGTAGACGTAGCCACCAATTGCTGCGGCAATCAGTACCACAATTAAACTAATGACTTTACCACTGCCTAATCCCAACCAGTTAACTAAGATTTCCAAAAGTCTGGTCATTACCCAAGCAACCGCAAACGTTAATAACGAATACAAGAGTACCCTGTTTGTGTCTCGACTAATTGCATGATAATTTAAGCCAAATTGACGATTCAGTGATCGAATGATGAGATAATTTGCAACGATAAATCCAGCAGCCGTTGCGACTAATGGGCCAAAACTACCCAAATAGTAAACAGCCGGCACTTGAACAATAAACTTAACAACCGTTCCAACTAGAAAGTATCTGACGGCCCGTTTATTCTGTGAAATTCCCTGCATAATAGCGGAAGTCACCGTAAAAAGTCCTAAAATAATCGAAACGTATGATGAAAATTCCAGAATTTGTGTTGCCAATTGTGCTTGTTGATGGCCGTAAAAAACGGTATTCAACGGCCCCGCAATCGCGGACATTCCTAAGGCGCTCGGCAACATGATGAATTCAAGCATCAAAAAAACGTTTGTAATTTGTCGGCTGATTTCACCGTGATCTTTTTTGGTATACGCTTCCGACAGTAACGGAACAGCAGTTATTGCCAACGCTGAGGATAAGGAAACTGTAATCATAATCAATTTATTTGAATTAGCAGCGAACATGGCAAATAAATCATTTAAATAAACTTGCGAATAATTTGCAGCTAATCTCATAATCCTAAAAAAGGTAAATTGATCAATCAGTTGAAAAATTGTAATTCCAGCTCCCAAGATAATAAACGGAACCGCCTGCTGTAATATTTCACGGTAAAGCTGCTTTGCTGGAACAATAATTTCGTTGCTACTGTTTCTTACTAGTTCTTGGAATTCATCACGTCTTCGTAAGTAATAAACGCCAAGAATGAGTAGCCCGGCTACAGCGCCAACAAATGCTGCAAATGTTGATTGAGAAACAGCAGTTACCCAGCTACCGTGCATGACGCGCATAATAACGAACGCCGTCACTAACATGTAGATAACCCGTGCTAATTGCTCAACAAATTGAGAAATCGCAGATGGTGCCATTTGCTGATATCCCTGAAAATAGCCCCTAGTCAGACTCATGGTTGGAATGATCAAGACTGCCCAAGCTAGAGAATGAAGAACCGGAATGACATTTTTATCGTCTCCAGCAAATATGGGTGCGCCAAAATAAAGTAACAAGGCACAAACGATTCCCGTTGCAGCAGCCAATACTAGCCCAAGCTTGTAAAGTCGAACGCCAACCCCATATTCATTTAGTGCATTATAATGTGCAACTTGCTTTGCTATTGCTGATGGGATTCCAGCAATCGCCGCAATTAGAAAGAAACTGTAAATATTATAACCCTTTGCAAATAGCGCGTTACCTTGAAAGAAGAGGCTACCAAACCAAATACCCCAAGGAATAATGTAAATTGCACCAAGTATTCGTGATAGAATGCTTCCCGCTGTCATCCAGGCGGAGCCATTGACCATTTGTCGTTGTGCATCAACAGTTGGTTTGCTGGTAGTGTCTTGATTTGAACTCTCAGACATTTTGTACCCTACTTTCTATTAATCAATCTTAACTATTCTAATATGAATTTAAAGACTTAGCAACGACAATTAGAAAAGCTTAACTAGCTTCTCAAAATCGAGTCTGCTATCATGGGTGCAATACATATAAAATTAAAAAAGTAAGGTCGGTTTGATTTCAATTGAGACGTAAAATTTGGCTATCCCTATTAATACTAGTTGTAATTGTGTCGATTGTTCTTGGTATCAACACAATTCATTTAAAAAAAGCGAAACTTAAGAAAACTTATTCCTTCAATTCTACCCCAACGCTCTTTGTTCACGGATGGACTGGAAGCTTAAAATCAGAATCACAAATGGTTAAAACTGCTGAAAAAATTGGCGTGGCAAAAACTGAATTAATCATTCATGTTAAGCCCAACGGTAAACTTAACTACATCGGACACTATCATCAACACGTCAAAAACCCAATCATTGAAATTGTATTCGATAACAATCGGGCTGGCGAGTTCAAAGATGCCGCTTGGATTAAATCTGTTATTAAGTCCTTAAAAAATAGGTACCATATCAAGCGATTTAATGCCGTTGGCCATTCAATGGGGAGTTATGCCCTTCTATACTATTGCTTGCTGAATGGTAAAAACCCCAACCTTCCCAAGCCCAATAAACTGGTCTTAATTGCAGGTCCATATGACGGCATCATCAATAATCATAAGCTAAATCAACCACAAACTGCGCCACTTAGCAATCTTTGGGAAGACAAGCCTAATGAAAATGCACTTTTAGCAAATGGCCGTCCAAAGATTGTTCATCCGGAATACCGTCGACTCCTTCGATTGAGAAAAAATATTCCCCGAAATATTCGCGTTTTAAATATCTATGGAAATTTGGAAAACGGCTCTAACTCTGATGGCGTCGTCACAATCACGTCGGCAAGATCACTTGGCTTTCTATTACGTGGACGAATTGCGAAATATAAAGAACTAAAAGTCGTTGGCGAAAATGCACAGCATAGCAAATTACACAAAAACAACTTTGATGTTAATAGAGGATTAATTTCCTTCCTATGGAAAAAGGAAAAGCTTGAGACCAAATAGTCTCAAGCTTTTTTTGTGGTTAACCAACCACAATATTCACAATTTTATTTGGAATAACAATCACTTTTCGAACCGTAACATCTTGTAAGTGCATCTTAACATTTTCATCTGCCAAGGCGATCTTTTCAATTTCATCCTTTGTTGCCTTAGTTGCTACCTTGATATGAGAACGAACTTTTCCGTTAACTTGAACGGCCAGCTCTACTTCATCCACAACTAATTTAGACTCATCAAACGTAGGCCATTGGGCATACGTGATTGTTTCAGTGTGTCCCAATAGTTGCCATAGCTCTTCAGTAATATGTGGGGCAATTGGCGAAAGCATCTTTACCAATCCCTCCATATAGATGATTGGCAAGTTGTCAGCTTTATACGCCTCGTTTACAAAGACCATCATCTGTGAAATGGCAACATTAAACCTTAAATTGGTCATATCGTCAGTCACGATTTTAACTGTTTCATTATAAATTTTATCGAGTTTATGATCATTCACCGTTGTTACGCGGTCGCGAAGATGATTATTATCATCGATCATAAGTCGCCAAACGCGGTCCAACCATTTATGCGCACCAGAAATTCCCTCAGTACTCCATGGCTTAGAAGCATCCAACGGGCCCATAAACATTTCGTAAATACGTAAAGTATCTGCACCATATGCGTTTACAATTTCATCAGGGTTGATGACGTTTCCTTTAGATTTAGACATCTTTTCGTGATTAGTTCCCAAAATCATTCCTTGGTTAACAAGCTTGTGGAATGGTTCCTTAGTTGGAACAACACCCAAATCATAAAGGACTTTGTGCCAGAATCTCGCGTAAAGTAAATGTAAGACGGCGTGCTCGGCACCACCAATATAAAGATCTACCGGTAACCAATACTTTAATTTTTCTGGGTCAGCGACAGCTTTGTCATTATGTGGATCGATATAGCGGAGGAAGTACCATGAGCTACCAGCCCATTGTGGCATTGTATTTGTTTCTCGCTTCCCCTTACGGCCATTCTCATCCACAACATTAACCCAGTCATCCAAATTAGCTAATGGGCTCTCACCGGTCCCTGAAGGCTCTAATTGATGAGTTGCGGGTAATTTCAACGGTAATTCATCTTCTGGAATTAGTGTTGTTTCGCCATCCTCCCAATGAATAACAGGAATTGGCTCACCCCAGTATCGTTGTCGAGAGAAAATCCAGTCTCTTAGACGGAAGTTAACCTTTTTCTTACCAACATTATGAGACTCTAACCAATCGATTGCCTTTGAAACGGCTTCTTTCTTGCCTAAACCATTCAAAAAGTCGGAGTTTATATGCACACCATCGCCAGTATAAGCTTCGTTTGCAACATCGCCGCCTTCAATAACTGGAAGAATTGGTAACTCAAATTTCTTGGCAAAATCATAATCTCGTTCATCATGAGCAGGCACGGCCATGATTGCACCCGTCCCATATGAGGCAAGTACGTAATCACCAATCCAAATTGGAACTTGTTTGCCATTAATTGGATTAATCCCATACGCACCCGTAAATACACCTGATTTATTTTTATTTAAATCAGTTCGTTCAAGATCAGACTTACTTTCAATTTGTTGCTTATAGGCATTCACCGCTTCACGCTGTTCGTCAGTTGTAATTTCGTCAACTAACTCATGTTCCGGTGCTAAAACCATGTAAGAAGCACCAAATAACGTATCGGGTCTAGTCGTAAAGACCTCAATCTTTTGATCATCACTGCCCGCCACATTGAAGAAAACGCTAGCTCCTTCAGAACGGCCAATCCAATTACGTTGTTGTTCTTTAATACTTTCAGGCCAATCCAAATCATCTAGATCATCAATCAGTCGGTCAGCATAAGCAGTAATCCGTAAAACCCATTGTCGCATTGGCACTCGGTATACGGGATAACCGCCTCGTTCTGTTTTACCGTCAATAACCTCTTCATTAGCAACTACCGTACCGCCCATGAAGTCAGGTGCCCAGTTAACCATAATTTTATCTTCGTATGCTAACCCTTTTTTATAAAGTTGCTCGAAAATCCATTGCGTCCATTTATAGTACGATGGATCCGTGGTATTAATTTCACGATCCCAATCGTATGAAAAACCAAGTGATTTAATTTGGCGTTTAAATGTTTTAATATTTTGAGCTGTAAAGTCCTTAGGATTATGCCCAGTTTTGAGCGCATATTGTTCAGCAGGTAATCCAAACGCATCCCAACCCATTGGATGAAGCACGTTATAGCCTTGCATGCGTTTCATTCGAGAAACAATGTCAGTCGCCGTATAACCTTCAGGGTGACCAACGTGTAATCCTTGACCAGATGGATAAGGAAACATATCAAGTGCGTAAAACTTCTTTTTTGATGAATCATCATACGTCTTGAAAGTTTTGTTTTCCTTCCAATAGTGTTGCCACTTTCGTTCAATAACCTCGTGATTATAAGCCAAATTTAAACGCTCCCTCTCAAAATAATAAAAATAATTTTTTTAATTTATACAAAAAAAGCCTACAAGAAGTTATCACTCCTTGTAGGACGAACTAGCCGCGGTACCACCTACGATTCCCAAAAAATGGGCTCTTAAATTCGTAACGCGAACTAAACGTCCTGATCTACTACAATTCAACCAGAAATCAATCAAGGTGAGTTCGGTTAATGAATGGGCTAAGTTCACAGCAACCACTTAGTTTCTGAACGCAATCATTTGCCTACTATTCCTCTAAAGATTAAAATTTTATAAGATGTCCTAATGCTACCAAAGCTATCCTCAAAAAGCAAGGTAGCTCAAGATAATTTGGCACTTTCTTCGTGCTATACTATGACTAGTTTATGAATGGGAGGACTCCTTTTGCAATCAAACTCACTAACAACTGAATGGAAAGTTTCCGGTATTCGCTGGTTGTTCGCCATCATTTCATTATTATTGTTCTGCATCATAGCGGTGGCCGTCAGTAAGCATCAATATTGGATTTCAGTCTTTGACTCTTGGATTATTAATCATGTGCGAGCACCTGAATTTAACTCGTATAAGCAACTAGGCATTTTTGTGACTAAAACTGGTAACCAGACCCCAGCTGGTATTCTGACGTTTGCGATCGTCGTCATTGCGTCAATTTTTAAAAACTACCGGTACGCCACTTTTTTGCTTGTTAATGTTTTACTGTTGGGCGGCCTGGGAAATTCGATTATCAAAGAAATCGTAAAACGACCACGTCCGGATGAAAATCCTTTTTTACATTTAACTTCATACAGTTTTCCAAGCGGCCATTCAATCACTGCAATGTTAACCTTTGGAACCCTTATCCTACTGATTCGCCATTTGATAAGGTCAAAGAAAATTCAAATTCCGCTTATCTTCGTCCTATGCATATGGATACTCATCATTGGAATGAGCCGAATTTATGTTGGCGTTCACTATCCAAGTGATGTATTGGCCGGATTCTTACTGGGTTACTTTTTTTTAACCCTTTCTCAAACTTTTTTCTATGGTATCAAATGGAAATAATAAAATTTGAATTTTACCAAGTTTCACGCTAATTAAGGATTACTAATCAGACAAAGCAAAAGGCTTAGCACATTTTACAATATGCCAAGCCTTTTTATGTCTACTCTAACTTATCTTGCTTTATTTCTGGTCGATCAAACCAGTTGGTTACAAATGCAATCAGAATCAAACAAACTCCCAAAATAAAGACATAATGAATTCCTTGATACAAAATATGTCGTAGAATTGGTAAAAGTTTTTCCTGAAGATCTGTTGCAGTTTTAGGATTAATTAACTTATTCATCATTGACATGGATGTCGATTGATGCGAATTAACGCCCTTCGCCATGGTCACATTCAACACAATTCCAAATACGGAAACCATCAGCGTTTGTCCAAGTGTTCGACTAAGCGTATTTAATGAAGTTGCGATTCCAATGTCCTTGGCGGAAACTTCATTTTGAACAGTAACCGTTGTTGTTGTAATCGTAATTCCAAACCCAGTTCCGCAAATTGCGGCGACTAAGTAGAACCAGCCAAATCCTGTTGAATATGGAAAGAGCGCAAAAATAGCAGATCCAATTAAAATAATCGTCAGACTAATCATCACCACTCGTTTGGGGGTCAAACTCAATAACAGTTTTCCTGCAATAAAGGACCCCACCATCCACATAATTGAGCTAGGCGCTAAAGCAAATCCGGCAATCGTAGCTGGCAAACCTTTGATTCCCTGAGCCCACATTGGAATGTAAACATCAAAACCAATAAGATAACCACTAATCAGCGCCGCAACCAAATTTTGAGTGACAAATGTTCTGTCCTTAAATAGTTCAAGAGGAATGATCGGATAGCTAACTCGTTTCTCTCGACGAATAAATAAATAGCCAGTTATAATTGCTAACACAAAAGTCCCGACCACCATGAACCAGTTTATGGTCGTTTCACTGAGCATTTGAAAAATATACATAATTGCTAACAAGGTAACTGATAGCCATAAACTCCCTTGATAATCCATCTTTGTTTTTCGAGGGACAAAGGTTTCGTGATGAAAAATAATAATTAATGCAATGACAATAATGCCAATTGGAACGTTGATAAAGAAAATCCAGTGCCACGTTAACTGATCAACAATGAACCCTCCAATTAACGGCGCTACAATAGATGCAATTCCCCATGAGGCTCCGTTAAAGCCAAGAACTTTGGCGCGCTTTTCGAATGGATAAATATCAGCAATAATCGTAAACGTCACTGGCATAATAGCACCAGCACCTATCCCTTGTACTGCCCGCCACATAATAAGCGTTCCCATGCTTTCAGATAAACCGGAGAGAGTTGACCCTATGATAAATACTGAGAGCCCAAAGACCAACACTTTTTTCCGCCCAATTGTATCTGAGAGTTTTCCGTATATCGGTGTAGCAATTGCGTTTGTCAGTAGATAGATAGAGAAAATCCAGTTCATGATTGAAACACCATGCAAATCACCAACAATCGTTGGCATTGCGGTTGAAACAATGGTCCCCTCAATTGCAGACATGAATGAAGCCACAAAAACGGCAATTGTCACAATGACGACATTACTCTTCTTTTCCAAAATTTCACCTCCGTGTTTCATCTCAATAAAAAACAGTGACAATTTTGTCAGAAAACAAAATTTATCGCTGTCCTTTTTTAGTTTCTATCGAAAAACTTCTTTAATTCATCAACCTTATCCAAATGTTCCCAAGGCAAATCAATATCTGTACGGCCAAAATGACCATATGCAGCAGTTTGCTTATAGATTGGGCGCTTCAAATCAAGCATTTTAATAATTCCTGCTGGACGAAGATCAAAAATTTGACGAATAGCACTCGTTAGCTTAACTTCCGAAACGTTTCCAGTTTCAAACGTATTAACAGAAATAGAAACTGGTTGTGCCACACCAATTGCATATGCTAATTGAACTTCAACTTGGTGAGCCAATCCTGCAGCAACAATGTTTTTTGCAATGTAGCGAGCAGCATAACTAGCTGAACGGTCTACTTTAGTGGCATCCTTTCCTGAGAAAGCACCACCACCATGACGTGCGTAACCGCCGTAGGTATCCACGATGATTTTACGGCCGGTTAGGCCTGCATCACCTTGTGGTCCACCAATCACAAAACGACCAGTTGGGTTAATGAAAAATTTTGTTTTATCATCAAGTAACTTAGCTGGAATAACAGCTTTAACGACTTGATCGATAACGTCTTTTCGAATTGTGCTTAACTCAACATCTGGATCATGTTGGGTACTAAGAACAACGGTGTCTACTCTAATTGGTTGATTATCATCATCATACTCAACCGTCACTTCAGCCTTAGCATCTGGCCGTAAGTAACTGATAACACCATCTTTTCGTAACGCAGCAATTTTTCTCATCAACCGGTGGCTTAATGAAATTGGAAGTGGCATCAGTTCAGGTGTCTCATCAATTGCATAACCGAACATCATACCCTGATCTCCGGCACCAATTTGGTCAAGTGGATCCTCATCACCCTTACGAGTCTCCAGAGAATCATCAACTCCTTGAGCAATATCCGGTGACTGCTCGTCAATCGCAACCATAACGGCACAGTTATCGCCGTCAAAGCCATACCGACCATCTGTGTAACCAATACTCTTAATGGTTTGACGAACAACATGTTGAATGTCGACATATGCCTTTGTTGAAATTTCACCAAAAACGAGTACGAGACCCGTCGTAACTGAAGTTTCACAGGCAACCCGCGCATCAGGGTCTTGTTCAAGCATCGCATCTAGGATTGCATCACTGATTTGATCAGCGATTTTATCGGGATGCCCTTCTGATACAGATTCTGAAGTAAATAAATGTTTTTCTTGCACTTTAAAATTCCCCCTATGGATTAAATACGGTTACAAGGCTTCTTCACATGAAGTGAATCCTATCGGGAATGGAAAACTCATAACTTTACAATCTTAGCACAATTAATACCCTGATGTAACGGCGAATTTTTCTAAACAGGATAATCCTTTATCACCAATAAAAAAATGCGTTATAATAATGCCTATAATTCTAAAAGTTATGGAGTAATTTAATAGTGAAATTTAACCTTGGATCACTAAATAAACAAAAGAAACTTCGAGAAATGCTCATCTACTGTTTTCTTGAAACGACAGCATGGTGGTTAATTATTTCTCGATTTACAGGTGCAAATCCTCTATCTTCCCTCACAACCCGTACGGTATCGCTCATGACCTTTAGTCTGATCAGTGCTTTCTTGATTGCTTTTATCATGGATACTAATTTCTCTTCAAATTTAATCTTGCCGATTGGAATCATCGGTTTGATTCCGATTATTCTTGATATTGAAAAGTTAACATTCCCAATCTTTGGGTTACTACTTTTGCTAATTATCGGGCTATTCGCCTCGTGCATCCCGCAATTACAACTGCAAAATTATTTTGGCCTACTTACTATCTCACTTTTAGTCGTAGCTGTTGTGCCAATTACCATCTATTATGGTCAATATCATTATTTTCCAAATGCACTGTTCACGAGTTTCATTGCTTTTTGGTTTCTAACGGCCTTTTTCTTAGAACCATATTTTACGAAAAAAACACAGTCCATCTCAATCACATCAATTGTTTTATTGGGTGCAACAGTGGTCGCTATTTTCTTCTTATCCCATATTTTTCTTGCTTTCGTCTCTGTCATATTGTTACTGGTTTCCTGGTACGCAAAACCGCTATTGCTCAAATCGCATTGGTGGTTAATCATATTTGGAATTTTACAGATTATTATCTCTTTCGCGCTTTAAGCCTTCGTCATTATGATGAGGGCTTTTTATAATGCGATGAATAAGTTTGGAAAGATAACGCCAGGCTTTTTTAATTTGATGTTCATTTGTAGTTGGTCATCCAGTGTGGTCATTAAATCCTCAAATTCAAGACGTTCGTCACCAATCCACCCTTTAAAATCAACCATTTTACATTCACCCTCGACTATTGCGTACTCCTTCTTAATGAGCAAGCCTATTCCTTCAATTGTCACCTCAATATGTAATTCCCCATCACTCATCAACATTTCTTTTAATAATTTCATACCATCATTTACCAACATAATTTCCTCCTTATTTCGACTATTTATCACTTTTACTCTAAAAATTGCTTGATTCTCCTCTTTCAAAAACTTATTACATGCTTCTAACGATCTTAAATGGGTCTGAATTGTTCTCGAAAATGAGGACAAATAGGTTCACTCCTTCTGCTTTATTACAATCTATACTAATGAATGAGAACAAAAAAACAAAGTGCTCTTGCAAACCCTTTCAAGTTGTCTTACAAACGCTTCCAAGTTCACTTTCGTTTTAATCGTTTTTTAATCGAGTCTAACAATCCTTACTCTCCCATGGGATAAGCAAATGAGAAAAAAACGGCCAAATGCGGAAAAAAACGCTAAAGTGAAAAAGGCCTTTATTTTTAAATTACGAATCCTATTAAACTGGGAAAGTGCTTTTTTTCAAGTGCACCGCAACCCCGAAAAAACGTTTTCACAACTTTTGGAATTTTCTCTTTTTTTAGCGTATTATGAAGTTGAAACCGGAAAAATATTATAATTTAATGAGGTGGTTTTCTAATGAAACTTTTCCGATTCAGTTTGATTACAATATTAAGTACGTTATTCTTTTCAATTTTATTTAATTTAAAGCCTAGACGGATAAAATAATTTTCGATGGCTTTAATGGCTGACTACAAGGAGGAGATCATAATGACTGAAATACTAATCACTACGACAGAACACATCCCTGGTAAAGAATATGAGGTCATCGGCGAGGTATTTGGCCTTACAACCCAATCCAAAAATGTTTTTAGGAATATTGGTGCTGGATTGAAGAACGTCGTTGGCGGTGAAATTAAAGATTACACCAACATGCTAACCGAATCTCGAGACATTGCGATTGACCGCTTAAGGAAAAATGCGGCTGACATGGGCGGCGATGCCGTCGTTATGATGCGCTTTGACTCTGGATCAATTGGTACTGACATGCAATCAGTCGCCGCTTATGGAACTGCAGTTAAATTTATATAAAACAAAAGGGCCTATTAAAGTATGATAATCATACTTTAATAGGCCCTTTTTAGTAAGGAGAGTACAGGATTTGAACCTGCGCGCCGGTATAAGCCGGTTCGACGGATTTCGAGTCCGTTGCATTACCACTCTGCCAACTCTCCATAAGTAGCGTACTTATTAAGTATAGCAATTTTGACAACTTCTGCCAAGTTGGACTTAACAAAAATAGTACGCTTTATTATTAATATTCCATCAAACTAAAAATATCGTAATCGCTTATCTTTTCACGACCATGCAGATCCTTTAATTCAATGATAAAGGCGGTTCCAACAACAATGCCACCCAATTCCTCAACCAGTTTAATGGTTGCACTGATTGTGCCACCAGTAGCCAACAAATCATCAGTTACTAGGACCTTTTGACCTGGCTTGATAGCATCTTTATGCAGATAAAGAGCTGAAGTACCATACTCAAGATCATACGTTGCTTTCACGGTCTCTCGAGGTAGCTTTCCCTGTTTACGAGCGGGTGCGAAGCCAATACCAAGTTCATAGGCAATTGGACAACCAACAATAAAGCCTCTCGCTTCTGGGCCAACAACCATTTCAGCACCTTTATCCTTTGCATAATCGACCAACTTATCCGTTGCTTCACGGTAAGCCGCGCCATCAGCCATCAAAGGTGAAATATCTCGAAAAATAACGCCCTTTTCTGGGTAATCAGGTACACTCGCAATATATTTGGTTAAATCCAATGCCATTAAATAGCAACTCCTTTAATTCGTTAAACTAGCTGCGTTTGCAACCAAACTTTTAGCTCATTTGCATTACTTAGCAGTAGTTTTTCTTCTGTTTCAATTTGTTGTTCTCTTAATTGATAGCTTGGAGCAGCTGCTAAATCGACTCTACTTGGTTTAGCAGCGCCACTCATTAGGCCTTGACTAACCTGAACGAACCCTACCTCAAAGAAAACTTGTATCATAAATACTAATACGTTCCGATTAATTTCTAAATACTTTGCCAATTCATCCATTTGATGGGCAATATCAACATTTCTGTGTGTTTCCACGAACTTAAACAGTTTAGCATACTGAGCGCGTTCTGGCATCCCCAAAAGCGAAATAGGCTGCTTTTTGTACAAATACAGCACAATTTTGCTAGGTTTTACTTGTTTAAGAATGCCCCCTAGGTCTTCAATTGTATCTGGACAATCAACAATATAGATAACCGTTTCCGGATTAACTTGCTGGATTGAAAAATCTTCAAAAAGGATACCTTGGGCATTCTCTCCTATAAACGGAAGCAATTGGGTCATTATTTTCTTATGGAAAAAGAGGTAAACACCAGGTTTTTGAAACATTTGTTGGTTTAATTGATTCGTTCGTTTAATAAAGAGCTGAGTCCCACTCACAAGAACATCCTTTACCATTACTTGTAGGGTAGATCTACCTTTCCAAACGTTAAGATCTAGGCAACCAATAATTTCAGTGTCATTCGGGCCATTCTGAATGTCTTTTGCAAGCGATCCTTTTCCAAACGCAATGGCGTCTAAGGATTTCCCATTCTGTCCTAATTTAAAACGTAAATGCGTTTTATCTGCACCCATTACCTTTACGCCAGAAATACTGTCTGGGTCAAATCGAAAAAGTGGTTCAAGGTTATCAGTTCCAAACGGTGCAAGTCGCTTCATCAAGTGGAAAAAGTCCATTGTTGTATCGGCTAAATTTAGCGTAGCTGCAACCTTAACTTGCGACCTTTCTTGCTCACTTAATTTTTGCTTGTCGGCTTCTTGCTCAAGTGCCTCTCGAACTTGATTAATGTTATCAATAGTCGTGGTCATTCCCACGGCCATCGCATGACCACCAAAATTGACCATTAAATCACGATGTCCATCTAAAGCAGAAAAAAGATCGAAGCCATCAACGCTTCTCCCCGATCCCTTGGCCCGTCCGGTTGTAGAATCACGATTTAAAACAATGGTCGGTTTTCCCGTTTTTTCAACGATACGACTCGCAACTATTCCTAAAACACCTTCATGCCAATTATTACCATCAATAATTAACGTTTGGCTGTTACGATTAGTTTCTGTGTCAGCCTGCGCTTCAGCTTCTAAACTGATTTGTTTAACTAATTCCTGTCGTTCTTTATTTTGGCTTTCAACATCTCGAGCGAGTTCTGTTGCTCGATCTTCATCAACCGTTGTTAGGAGCTCAACCGCTGGTGCAGCATCATTTAGTCGACCTAACGCGTTCAGTCTTGGTGCGATGCCAAATCCAATACTTTGCTCATCAAGTTCTTCAGGATTAATTTTGGCTTCTTTAATCAAAGCTGATAACCCTAACCTGGCAGTTTGCGAAATTGCTTGTAACCCATAATAAACGAGTACTCGATTTTCTCCAGTCATTGGCACTAAATCAGCAACTGTCCCAATTGCCACTAAATCAAGTGCGTCCTGTGGTATCTCTTGTAGAAGTGCGGTCACCACTTTAAACGCAACACCTGCCCCTGAAAGGCCCCCAAATGGATAGTTACTTCCTGGAAATCTGGGGTGAATAATCGCGTAAGCATCTGGTAGTTGTTCAGGTAATTCGTGATGATCGGTTACAACAACATCACAGTTCAACTTATTGGCGGCGGCGATGGCTTCATTACCAGAAACCCCATTATCTACTGTAATAATTAAAGTTGTCCCGTTCTCGATTATTTTTTTTAAGGCTTCGACGTTTGGCCCATAACCATCACTAAATCGATTTGGAATATAAAACTCAACCTCAGCGCCAAGCTGGTCCAATGCCTCATACATAATGGCGGTGCTAGTGACGCCATCAGCATCATAGTCCCCGTAAACGGTTATTTTTTCGCTGTTTGAAACAGCTTCCTCAATACGATCAATTCCACGTTGCATATCATGCATTAATAAAGGATCAGCTAATTGATCAGGATTCGGATTCAAAAAGTTTTGAATTGAATCTGCATCTTCATAGCCTCTATTAATTAATATTTGGCAAATAATCGGATCAAGTTCTAATTCCTGACCTAATTTTTTTGCTTCATCAGATGGTTGATCAACATTTTTAACATTCCATTTATATTGTGATTTTATCAATTGACCAAACGCTCCCTACTCTCAATGACGATTTTTTGCGAGTTGTTCCCATTAATGTCTAGATTTATCAAATGGAACTTCTATCTCATCAAAATCCTTCACAACTTTAGTGTCTGAAAATACCTTTTTGGCTTCTTTTTCAAGTTCATGCGCCATTTTAGAGGTATATCTTGCTGAAATGTGCGTTAGTAAAAGTTTCTTAACGCCCACCTTCTTCGCAACTTGAGCAGCTTGGATGTTAGTTGAATGATAATAGTTATAGGCCAAGTTGCCCTCACCTTTTCCAAAAGTACTTTCATGAACTAATACATCAGCATTAGTCGCAAGCTCTGCAATATTAGCCGTTTTTCTCGTATCACTAATAACGGTAATAATTCGGCCTTTTTGTGCGTTACCAATAAAATCTTGACCATCTAAAACGCGACCATCAGGGAGTTCAACCGTTTCCCCTTTCTTAAGTCGACCGTAAAGTGGTCCAAAGGGAACGTTGGCTGCCTTTACCTTATCTGCCATTAGCTCACCTGGATGATCTTTTTCAACAACTCGGTAGCCAAAACAATCTATCTTATGATCTAAAGGTGCCATATAGACGGTAAATTTATCATCATCATAAATTTCCCCAGGCTTTTCTAACTCTTCAAACTTAATAAAATAGGACAGTTTTGTTTCTGTGACGTGTAAACTCGTCATGACAAAATTTTTAATTCCTTTTGGTCCGTATATCGTTAACGGTGTTTCTCCACCTTGAAATGAGCGGCTACTTAACAAGCCAGGTAATCCAAAAATATGATCCCCATGCAAATGTGAGATAAATATTTTATCAATCTTTCTCGGTTTTAATGTTGTTCGAAGTATTTGCTGTTGTGTCCCTTCTCCACAATCGAAGAGCCACACTGAGTTCCGCTCTTCCAGGAGCTTTAAAGCAAGACTTGAAACGTTTCTAAACTTTCCTGGTACACCTGCACCAGTTCCTAAGAATTCTAATTGCATATTGTTATCCTTTTCTAACTTAATAGTCTACTTTTATAATTAATCCATTTAAATTTTACTTTCATTTTTGCCTTATCAATTGTAGCATACATATAGGAAATTGCGATTTATTAATCGCGGAATTGAGGATAAAATGCAGCTTTCAGACTTTCGAATAATGAGCTCTGATCTAAGACCTGACCTACTAATATACGTCGAGTATCTCGGTAAACAATTACCGGTTGTCGATACTTTCCTAAATAAAAATACTCTGGTACTCTTAGGTGGTGACAAAGAACCGCTATCCTTAACCTCATTACTTAATATCACGAAAGAATTGTCCGAATCTCTTAGTATTTTTGTAAAAAAAGATTCGCCGACTCGGGTTTATGGATTCAAAATTGAAGGAAATAAAATTATCATTAATTAGGAGACCATCCATGAATAAAAAGTTTTTAGTAACCGCAATATTGCTGCCATTACTCCTTTTGGCAGGATGTCAATCTACGAGCAAACCATCAGAGAATGATAGCAGTCACAATTCAGTAAAAACTTCCGAATCCTCTAAAGCAAGCGAATCAAGTAAACTTCAAGCTTCGAAGAACGAGACTCAAGCCAACTTTTCCGTTCCATCAAAGGATAAAAAGAGTGAACAATACGTTAAGAGTGGTAAATTGACTAAAATTAATCAATTTAGTTATGATTCGTTAGGAACTAAGCTCACCCTAAAAAGCAGTAAAACGAGTCATTTAATCACCCAAAATAAGCAAATTAAATATGAACTGACCAACCATAAAATTTATCAGAATAAAGCGACTACTAGTCGAGCAGTCGATGCAGCAGAAACTGCCTTTTCTACCGTAAAGATAGGATCTTCTTATACCACGCTTCAGCTAAAATTCACGGTCACTAATTATTTAAACAAACCTATTTTAATAGATGGTGTCAGTCGAATTAAGTTTAATAATGCAGGAACAGTTAGTTCTGCGTCTGGACTGAGTGATTCAAGTGCCGGCCAACAAATCAAGGCGAATTCATCAAAAAGTTTTTTTGCCATGGCACTGCTACCTAATGATCGTTTGAAAAAGCTTAATCCCGTTTCAATCAGTTTTTCTGGTGGATATAATTCTACCGGTTCCCAAATTGCTAAAACACCAGCAACTCTTCAATTACAATTGGAATAATAAAAAGACAAAATCGACCTGCACAGGAAGATTTTGTCTTTTTTTATTTCTCAGTTTTTGTCATTGATCTAGCAACTAAACCAGCCAAATATTTGTTACCCGTCGGATTAGGGTGAACGTGGTCATCATAGAACCATTTACTTTGATTTTTACTAATTGAATGCCAATCAATAATCTTCAAATTATCATAGTGTGCAGGCGCTTCCTGCAGTTTTTGATTAACTTCACGTTCCCAATTTCGCGTTGGCACATGCGTATTAATCCAATAGACATGCCGTTTAGGACCAATTGCCTTCATAACGTCATCCAGTTGATCATCAGACATTGGGCTGTTCGTACCTAGATTAATCAGAACCGTATCATTTAACTGACCTTTCGCAGCCAGCCCCTTAATAACATCGGGAGCATCCCAAATTTGACGTCCAACTTTTGCAGAAATAATCATTTGTGGAAAAATCCGTTGCAAATCTGCTGAATTATCCGCCAAAATTGAATCACCCACTGCTGTCACTTTCATAACTTTAGCCTTGTCCAATTCAGTTTTAGATAGTTGATAATCCGTTGCAATTGCTTTTTCCTCACCAGTTAGACTGGCAGTTTTTTTAGATTCCAGCTTTTCAGTTGCTTGTGAGGAGCTTTTAGATTCGGCTTGTTTTTTCTTGATTGCTTTATTGCGTGCATTGGCAGCTTTTGTGTTGGTAGCAATTTTCTTTTGAAGTGCCAAATCGCCTTGATTTGCTCGACTTGGCTTCGTCACAGCACCCGTCATGGCAACAATTAGGATTAAGATAGCGGGAACCAACCATAGACGTTTCCATCCATACGGAGACTGCTTCTTAACAAACCTTCGAATCGAAGTACCTATATGACGATAGTGATACTTTCGAAGTGGCCCTTCTAGATATCGATATGAAAGATCACTTGCTACTAAAATTAAAATAACTTCGATAGCCGCGTGAAAAAGTGGATGAGCTGCAATATTAGTCATTTTGGCTTCGTAAAAAATCATAATTGGAAATTGATACAAATAAATACCATAGCTCCGCTTTCCTACCCAACTGAAAACGGGATTGGAAAATAATCGATTCATATCCGCACCCGGATGGGCGATTGTGGCAACTAAAATCGTTGAGAAAATAGTGAAAAGGAACATCCCACCAACATAGGTGAATCGGCTTTGACCTGACATTAAGAAAAACATCGCAATAATAATGATTAGACTAGCCACGCCCACACCGTTTAATGTAAATCGCAACCTTTGCGAGATGACTGGTTTTAACTTAGTAGCCGGCCAAACAAACGCAAGCGCAACACCAAACAGAACAGCAAATAATCTAGTATCAGTCCCGTAATAAACCCGATTGGATGATGCACCGCCGATTGTTAAAGCTGCCATCAAAATTCCGGACAAAATTGCTAATGAAAGTAAAATTTGAAAAATCTGCTTTCGTTGCTTAACGAGTGCAAGCAGTCCAATTAAGAGCAGTGGCCAAATAAAGTAGAATTGGCCTTCAATCGAAAGTGACCATAAATGAGTAAACGGAGACTCACCATTAAATCTATCAAAATAGGACTGTCCGTGACCAATTTCCCACCAATTATAAATGTACAGGAAATTAGTCCAAATGATATCTTTTAACCCGGTCAGAAGACTTCGCTGAAACAGCGTAATATACGCGGCAGTTGCTAAAACCATTGCAACCAGTGCCGGATACAACCGCTTTAATCGCCGTTCATAAAAACCCACTAAATCAATTCGTCGGTTTTGTTCATATTCTTGTAAAAGTAAATCCGTAATCAAGTATCCAGATACCACAAAGAAAATGGGTACTCCTAGATATCCCCCTTGAAGTCGGTACGGTAGCAAATGATAGACAATGACACCAATTACCGCCAGCGTCCTAATACCATCAAAGCCAGTGATGTAACGACTATTTTTAAGTCGTCGCTCATTTGTCTTTTCCATTAAAACTTCCCCTTTTTATCGGCCCCTATTTGCCAATGACAACTCTATTCCACGTACTCAAAAGTGAAATCTTCAATTTGAACAAGATCACCATTTTTTGCACCCATTTCTTGCAGTTCATCATCGATACCCATTCCACGCATCTGCCTTGAGAATCTAGTTAAACTAGCCTCATGGTTTAAATCTGTCATTTGGAATAATTTCTCAATTCGCTGACCAGTTAATACCCAGGTTCCATCTTCATCTTGATTAATTTCAAAATCTGGAACGTTCTCAGGAATAACATCTTCTTCTGTCTCCAAATCATCAAGACCCTTAACTGGGAATTGAGGCGTCTTATCCAATAACTCAACAGTTTGAATAATTAATTGCTTCAGTCCGCTATGAGTCACAGCCGATATGGCAAAGATTTGCGGTTGATTTGGTAATGTTGTATCTTCCGCAAGCTGCTTTTTGAACTCTTCTAAATTTTCCGCAGCCTCTGGAATATCCATCTTTGTCGCCACAATAATTTGTGGTCTATCAAGAAGGCCTTCATCATACTTCCTTAACTCATCGTTAATTTTGTGAAAGTCATCAAATGGATCGCGATCTTCTGCCCCACTCATGTCAATTAAATGAAGCAACACACGAGTTCGTTCAATATGACGCAAGAATTGAATTCCTAGGCCAACACCATCTGCAGCCCCTTCAATCAGACCGGGCAAATCTGCAACAGCAAAATCACGGCCATCATCAAGCTTTACCATCCCTAAGTTAGGGACTAATGTCGTAAAGTGATATTCTCCGATCTTAGGCCTTGCACTTGTAATAACTGACAGTAACGTCGACTTTCCAACCGATGGGAATCCAATCAACCCAACATCGGCCAACATTTTAAGTTCAAGTTTAACTCGACGTTCTACTCCTGGTTCACCATTTTCTGCAAACTCAGGTGCCGGATTCTTTGGTGAGGCAAATCGAATATTACCTCTTCCACCGCGACCACCTGCGGCCACAATAATCTGATCATTAGAATCTACCAAGTCACCGATAACAGCGTTGGTTTCTTCATCGATTACAGTTGTTCCTTGAGGGACACGAATAATC
Organism: Secundilactobacillus malefermentans DSM 5705 = KCTC 3548; assembly: GCF_001436395.1. Classification (GTDB taxonomy): domain Bacteria; phylum Bacillota; class Bacilli; order Lactobacillales; family Lactobacillaceae; genus Secundilactobacillus; species Secundilactobacillus malefermentans. The sequence goes on from NZ_AZGJ01000002.1 coordinate 19,618, forward strand.
CGATCATCGGCTCCTGCGCCTGTCATCCCTTTTATACCACCATTGGTTCCACTATTAGCTTTAAATTTTTGATTATATCTAAAGTCCATCAGGGTTCTTAGCCCCTCGTCTGCTCTAAAGACAACGTTGCCGCCACGGCCGCCATCGCCACCGGCTGGGCCACCATTTGGAACGTACTTTTCTCGTCTAAAGGCAACCATTCCGTTGCCGCCATTACCAGCTTTTACGTTTATTGTTACTTGATCTACAAACATTTATATTCCTCATTCTCTATCTGACGTTTTTCCTTTTTCCGAAGTTGTTATCCCCAAGATTATAACATGTTCTCCAACTGCTTCATAGTTGGTTATTGGCTGGTTTCATTCTGCTTTAGCGTTACTTTGATGGTGTCGACAACTGTGGTTGAAATACCAAGTTCTTTTAATTCATCAGGAGCGGCTTCAGCAATTTTTTTGATTGATCCAAATTTTCTAAGCAATTTATTTCTCGTTTTTGGGCCAACTCCTGGAATATCATCCAGTCTAGAGCTCAAAGAATGCTTTGAATGAACTTGCCGATGAAATGTTATTGCAAATCGATGAACCTCATCCTGAATTCTTTGAAGCAAATAGAACCCTTGAGATTTTGGATCCAAATGAAGCGGCGTATCACCTTCACTTGCAAGTAAATCTGCTGTTTTATGTTTATCATTTTTAACCATTGCAGCAACTGGGATATCTAAGCCCAGTTCATTTTCCATCACATCTTTTGCCGCATTAAGTTGAATATCGCCACCATCCATCAAAACGAGGTCTGGCATCTTAGCGTGCTCCTTCAGTAAACGTGTGTAACGCCGTCGAATGACTTCACGTGTACTGGCAGCTTCATCGGCGTGATCCACCGTTCGCAATTTATATTTACGATACAAGCTTTTATTAGGTTGTCCATCAATAAAGACGACCATCGCGGATACTAAATCAGCACCTTGAATATGAGAATGATCAAACGCCTCAATTTTATGGCCAGGCGCAATTCCTAGTGCCTTAGTAATCTCTTCCATTGCGCCAACCGTTTTCTGCTCATCAAGTTCCAGTAAACGAAACTTCTCTTCTAGCACGAGTCTGGAGTTCTTACCGGCCATTTCTAGCAATGATCGCTTTTCTCCCCTGACTGGAGTTCTAACTGGTAACTGTAAAATATCACTTAGAATTTCGTGGGGAATTTCTTTTGGAACCAGTATCTCTCGTGGTAACACATTATTTTTCCGATTATAAAATTGAAGGATAAAAGTGGTCATTTCCTCAATAGCATCGTTAACAACTGGGAATAGCCGTTTTTCACGTTTCATTAGGCGCGACTGGCGAATAAAGAATACCTGAATTGAAAGCCACCCTTTATCAAAGTAGAAGTTAAAAATATCTCTCGGTGTTCGGTCATTTGAAATAATTTTTTGCTTTTCAACAGTGACTTCGATGTAGTGAATCTGATCGCGCAATTCTGCTGCTCGTTCAAATTCCATGCTTTGCGCTGCTTTATCCATTCTTATTTTCAAATCTTTCTTTACATCTGCGACATTACCATTTAAGAAAGATTTTATTTTCTTTATTTGCTCTTCATATTCCTCAACTGGGACCTCTTTAAAGCAAGCCCCCAGACATTGTCCCATGTGATAGTAAAGACAAGGACGATGCTGGTAACCATTACAACGTCGCAACGGATAAACTTTTTCAAGGAAGTGTAACGTTTCTTCAGCTGCATAAACATTTGGATAAGGTCCAAAGTAAAACCCACCATCTTTACGAACGCTACTAACAATCTTCAATTGAGGATCACGTTCATTCGTAATTTTAATATATGGGTATCCAGTTCCCTGTTTGAGTTTAATATTGTAATGTGGTTGATGTTTTTGAATTAATGTAATTTCAAGAAGAAAGGCTTCTTTATCAGTGGAGGTAATAATCGTTTCAAAATCAGCTATTTCAGACACCAAATGGGCTGTTTTCCCATCATGATGACTTTTAAAATAGGACCGCACCCGATTCTTTAAATTTTTTGCCTTCCCAACGTAAATAATTTTGCCATTTATGTTCTTCATCAAATAACAACCAGGAAGTCCAGGAAGTAGTGCTAGCTTATGTTCAATATGCTCTGAAGCCATCAAAATCCCCCCTATAGTCTTTAAATTCAGCTATTTGATTATAACCCGAATAAACGTTTGGTTCAATTATCACATCTTGAATCAAAAAGGAATCGGAATAATATTATTCCGACCCTTTATGCCACTACTAACTATTAATAATCTTACTAATAAAATCTTTTGCTCGGTCAGTTTTAGGATGATCAAATACTTCAGTCGGCGTCCCTTGTTCTTGAATATAACCGTCCGCCATAAACCAAATTTCATCTGCCACCTGCTTAGCAAATCCCATTTCATGGGTCACAACGACCATTGTCATTCCTTCTTCGGCCAGCTCTTTCATCACTGCAAGTACTTCTCCAACCATCTCTGGGTCCAAAGCGCTAGTGGGCTCATCAAAAAGCATTACTTGTGGATTCATTGCCAGTGCCCGGGCAATTGCTACCCGCTGTTGCTGACCTCCAGAGAGACTATCAGGATATGCATTTGCTTTTTCTTCTAGGCCAACCCGTTTGAGTAATGAACGGGCCTCTTTTTCAGCGTCTTGGCTGCTCATTTTTTTAACCTTAATTGGGGCGAGTACTAAATTCTGAATGACCGTCATGTTCGGAAATAAATTAAAATTTTGAAAAACCATTCCCATTTTTTCACGCACCGTACTTAGTTCTTTTTCAGATAGCGTCGTTATTTCGGTCCCATTAAACTTAATCTGGCCCTTTGTTGGCGACTCTAACTTATTCAGGCAACGAAGGAACGTACTTTTCCCTGCCCCAGAAGGACCAATCACACAGATAACTTGTCCATCATGAACTTCCTCGGAAATATTCTTTAAAACGTCATTTTTCCCATACTTTTTCGCTAAATCTTTTACTTCAATTACCGCATTATGAGTCATGTTGCATCCTCCCTTCAAAATGATTCAAAATTCTGGTTAGTCCGAACGTTAAAATAAAGTACAGAACCATCGCTACAAACACTGGCATAACACCACGATAAGTGTCTGCACGCACGATATTTAGCTGATAAATTAAATCAGTAACCCCAATAATCGACACAATCGAGCTTTCCTTGATAAGCGAAATAAATTCGTTCCCCAACGCTGGCCAAATATTTTTAAGTGCCTGAGGTAAAATAACGGAACGCATGATATCCGTCTTCGACAATCCCAGACTTTTTGCTGCCTCGTCTTGCCCCTTAGAAACTGAGTCAATTCCACCTCTAATAATTTCAGCTATATACGCTCCACTGTTTAGGGAAACTGCTATTATTCCTGAAACGAGTGCAGGTAAATTGATGATAACCCCAACACCAAAGTAGACGAACAAGACTTGAACCATAAGTGGTGTCCCACGAACAAATTCAATATACCCCACTGCAATTCCCTTCAATAGTTTATTGTTGGCAAGTCGCATTAAGGCTAAAATAACTCCCAATAAAACACCAATGATTCCTGAAACAGCTGCTATGATTAGGGTATATTCAACCCCCTCTGCGAAATACTTCCAGTAATGGCCCATTGAGGTGTTCGCAGTATTAACTTTCAAATATTTTCCAGCTTGATTCAAATAAACCTTATTAATTAGATCATCTTTCTTTATTTCGCGAATACTTTTGTTTGCGGCCGCAACTAGACTATCAGAACCTTTTCTAAACGCAATGGCGGAACCCGTACTATTTTTATCTAACTTATAGGAAGAGTGAATCGCAATAACGCTGGAATCGTTCTTGGCGTATGCCTCTGCCGTTGGCTTTTCCATCCCTACTGCTTCCAATTTATGCGTTTTAAGTGCTAATACCAAATCTGTTCCTTTATCCATTCCCTTAATCGTAACTCCAGGGATATATTTTTTTGCCAAATTATATTGTAGTGTCCCCGTTTGAGCCCCAATTTTTTGGTTTGCTAACGATTTTTGATTTGGATATTTGCTTGCATCCGCTTTATTAATAAGGAAGTCTTGCCCACCCATATAATAAATGTCTGAGAAATCAACGCTTTGTCGACGAGATGGGGTTGGATTCATTCCTCCCAAAACCATATCCGCTTTACCGGTTTCAAGGGCAACCAGCAACGAATCAAACGTCATACTCTTAATCACTAGTTTGACGTGGATGTCTTTCGCTATTTTCTTTGCGATTGAGACATCCATCCCTACTATTTTGCTCTTACCTTTTTGATTAACCTGAAACTCATATGGCGGATAATCAGGGCTCGTCGCTAATACCAAAGTTCCCTTTTTTTGTACTGCTGCAAGTGAATTATCCGTCGCAGCATGAACGCTACTTGGCGCCATAGACATTGCAGTAATTCCCACTATGACCATTGCCATCATTATTAATAACTGTTTTAGTTCCTTCATTATTCTATTCCTCTTTATTTTTCAATTTTCCTGATAGCAATATTTCAATGTTTTATAAGATTCTGACTCAGATGGCAAACCATATGACAAACAACATTTTTTCTGCTATGATAGCGTCAAAGTAAGGAGATGGAGAAATGGCTATTAAAGTTAAACGTCAAGATGACTTAGACGCTATGTTTGGAAAATTTGCTCGAATGGATCCAAAAGACGCTAAACGTGATAAATTTCTAAAGCACGATGAAGCACATAAGGACCTCAAAAAGGCTAAGCCATTACTTGATCGGGACGATCATTTTCATAAATAATTAGTTAATTTTCGAAAAATGGTTAAATAAAATAAGGACTAGGATAAGCTCAGTGCTTGCCTTAGCCCTTATTTTTTATTGATTTAATTCTACTTTCGCTAATTCAATTTGTTTCTTAACCTGATCAAATCCAGTTCCACCTTCAGAATGACGGCGTTCTACCGCAATGGTTGGTTTCAAAACTTCATACACTTGCTGGTCAATTTTTGGATTTATTTTTTTATAATCCGTCAATGAAATGTCTTGTAAGTTTTGATGGTTTTGAATTCCCTTAAGGACTAATTCACCAACAATTTTGTGCGCTTCCCTAAATGGAATCCCCTTTGTTGCCAAATAATCAGCTAACTCCGTCGCGTTAGAGAAGTCATTTTCAACTGCCGCATGCATCTTGTCCTTATTTACCTTTAACGATTTCAACATTCCGTTCAGGACTTTTAAGGATGGTAGAATCGTCTTGATTGTGTCAAAAGTTCCCTCTTTATCTTCCTGAAGATCCTTGTTATAAGCAAGTGGCAAAGATTTCATTGTCGCAAGGAGACCCATCAAGTGGCCATATACTCGACCACTCTTACCACGAATAAGCTCTGCCATATCTGGATTCTTCTTTTGAGGCATGATTGAACTTCCGGTTGTGAAAGCGTCACTGAGCTCAATGTAGTTAAATTCATAGCTCACCCACATACTAAGCTCCTCACAGAATCGTGATAAATGCATCATTAAGATTGAAGCATTACTTAAGAATTCTAAGGCAAAATCTCTATCTGATACTGCATCTAGGGAATTTGCATATACTTTACTAAATCCCAATTCTCTGGCAACAAACTGACGATCAATCGGAAAAGTTGTGCCTGCCAGCGCTGCAGCACCTAATGGCAACATGTCTGTATGTTCTTCATTAAAAGTAAATCGCTCTTTATCTCGCTTTAGCATTTGATAATATGCCATTAAATAATGGCCATAAGAAATTGGTTGGGCATGTTGCAAGTGGGTATAACCCGGCATAATAGTCTCAACATTTTCTTCAGCTAGCTTAACTAACGTACTCTGAACCATGCCAATTTCATCGATAATTTTTGGTAATCGGTTCTTTAAATACAAATGAAAATCCGTCGCAACCTGATCGTTGCGAGAGCGGGCTGTGTGAATTTTGCCTGCAACCGGACCAATTCTGTCCGTTAAAATCGATTCAATGTTCATGTGGACATCTTCGTTAACAGTTGAGAATTCAATCTTACCGGCATGTAAATCGCTTTGGATGCCTTCAAGACCTACAATAATTTGCTGAACATCTGAATCAGGCAAAATTCCTGTTTTACCAAGCATTTTAACGTGAGCCAGTGACCCTTCAACATCTTCATCCGCCATTAATTGATCGAAATTAATTGAAGCACCAAAATCGTTTACCCAACTGGCACTTTCTTCTTGAAAACGACCACCCCATAATTTAGTGCTCATACTTTACCTTCTCGTCCTTTTCTTGACCGGAAACTAAAACTTTTTCTGCTGTTTTTTCATGTGCAATTTGGTTTAGGAATGCTTTTTGTTTATTTTTAATGTTTACTTGTGAATAAACTTGAGTTGGTAATCCCCAAAGCTTTACGAAGCCTTTAGCTGCCTCTTGATCAAATGAATCAGCTGAGGTATAAGTGGCAAGATTTTTATCATAAAGTGAGTTGTCAGATTTACGTCCCAAGACGGTCACGTTTCCCTTAAATAATTGTAACTTAATTGTCCCATTGACCGATTCTTGGCTTTGTTTTAAGAAGGCCAATAAGCTGTCCATTAGTGGTGAAAACCATAAGGCATTATAGATAAGTTCAGTCAGTTGTTTTTCAATGACTGGCTTAAAATGAGCTAAATCCCGTTCAAATGTCATGTCTTCAAGTTCTTTATGGGCCTTAATTAAAACCGTTGCAGCGGGAGCTTCGTAAATTTCACGAGATTTGATTCCTACTAATCGATTTTCAATATGATCGATTCGGCCAATTCCATGTTTGCCAGCAATTTTATTTAATTTTTGAATAATATCAGCTAATTTCATTTCTTGATGATCTAGGGTAACGGGAACGCCCTTTTTAAAATCAATTTCAACAACCTCAGGCTCATTTGGTGTCTCTTCTAAGGGATTAGTCATCGCATAAGCATCTTCTGGAGCTGTTGCCCATGGATCCTCAAGCACACCCGCTTCGTTTGCACGTCCCCAAATATTTGCATCAATTGAATACGGTGAGTCTAAGTCAATTGGAATCGGAATGTTATTATCTTTAGCGTACTTTATTTCCTCTTCACGTGACCAGTGCCAATCTCTCACTGGTGATAATACTTCAAGACTAGGATCCAGTGCATGAATAGCAACTTCAAAACGAACCTGATCATTCCCTTTACCCGTGCAACCGTGTGCAACCGCAATTGCATCGTGCTCATGAGCTACTTCGACCAATTTTTTACTAATTAAAGGACGAGATAAAGCCGAAATCAATGGATATGAGCCTTCGTAATAAGTATGACCTTGCAAAGCGACTAAGGCATAGTTTTCAGCGAATTCATCCAATGTGTCAATCGCATAAGCTTCAACTGCACCTACGTTTAGAGCCTTTTGTTTGATAAAGTCGAGATCTTTTCCTTCTCCAACGTCAATACAACAAGCAATAACGTCATAGCCTTTATCTTTAAGCCAGGCCACTGCGACTGAAGTATCTAGTCCACCAGAATATGCCAAAACAACCTTTTTATTCTCTTCCATTTTGATTCCCTCATTCTCTAATTATTTTTTAATGAATTTGATAATAAAAAGAGAATATCATTATTATACATACTATGCAAGCTTTATACATAAAAAACCGCAATATTCATAGATATATTCATAAATTCGGAATATTTTGGTTAATTTAGCCCAAAAAACAGCTATCCTCATCGAGGATAGCTGTTTTTACTTCTTAGTTTTGTTGTTGAAATCCGTTTGGATAACGCTTATTTAAGCGTTCAATGTTATCTTTTGCGACATTATCAAATGGAATATCTGCCCATTCCGCAACTTGGGAAAGATACCACATCACGTCACCCATTTCCTTCGTCAACGCTTTTTTATCCAAGTTTTGACTATAGAAGGTATATTGTCTAACTAGATCAACGACCTCGCCAACCTCACTTGATAAACCCAAAGCACAGTTAGTTAAAACTTGTTCATTTCCATAAAGCGTACGATTAGCCGCCTTTTGATAATCATTAAATTCCAACTTCGTTACCTCCAAATGCTTGTGTCTCAATCCATTTCCATATATCTTCCTTACCCATTTTAGTTTGAGCAGAAAACATAATAAATGAATCTTTTTTATCAAATTCGAGTTTCTTTTTTATGATACTTTCTTGTTTGTTCCATTTGCCTCGCACAATCTTGTCGCTTTTAGTGGCAACAACTAAGATTGGAATTTCATAGTAGCTCAACCACTGATACATTTGCACGTCTTCTTGAGAGGGCTCGTGTCGTGCATCAACTAACGAGATAACTCCTTTTAATTGTTCACGCTGAGTTAAATAGGTTTCAATCATTTCTCCCCATTTTTCTCGTTCTTGCCTTGATACCTTGGCATAGCCATACCCTGGTACATCCACAAAGTACAGGTCTTCCTCAACTTTATAAAAATTCAAAGTTTGAGTTTTACCGGGCTGGCTAGATGTCCGTGCGTAACTTCTTCTGTTTATCAAAACGTTAGTCAATGAAGATTTCCCAACATTTGATCGACCGACTAGTGCAATTTCAGGATAACCTGTTGTTGGATATTGAGTTGGTGATACAGCACTCATTACGAGTTCAACGTTATTTACTTCCATCATTTGCGTCCTTTCATTTTCCCTCATACCATTCTACCATACCGTCGGACAAATAAAAAAAGCCGAAATAGAATATTCCGACTTAATTATTGGGCTATGAAGCCTTTTGATTCTTCAAAACAATCTCTGGCTCAGCCTTTTCCGTAACAGTTTTTGGTGTAATAATGACTTTCTTAATATCATCTCGTCCTGGTATATCAAACATAATGTCTCGCATAACATCTTCAATAATAGAACGTAAACCACGAGCACCAGTATCACGATCAATGGCTAACTTTGCCATTTCGCGCAAGCTTTCTTTCTTGAACTCTAGCTCAACGCCGTCAAGTGCAATCAGCTTCGTATATTGCTTTACTAAAGCATTCTTAGGCTCTGTAAGGATTCGTACCAAATCATCCTCAGAAAGCTTCTCTAAAGCCGTTAGAATTGGTAAACGACCAATAAATTCTGGAATCAAACCAAATTCCAGTAAGTCTTCTGGGACAACTTGCTGCATAAAGCTCTGATTTTCGTTAATTTTGTTACGTGCTGAATCAGTTCCGAAACCAATTGTTTTGTCACCTAATCGGTTCTTAACAATTGTTTCAATTCCATCAAATGCACCACCCACAATAAACAAGATATTCGTTGTGTCGATTTGAATAAACTCCTGTTGTGGATGCTTTCGTCCGCCCTGCGGTGGTACATTAGCAGTTGTTCCTTCAAGGATCTTCAGTAAAGCTTGTTGAACTCCTTCACCAGAAACATCTCGGGTGATAGAAACATTCTCGGCCTTCTTCGCAATCTTATCGATTTCATCAATATAAACGATTCCTTTTTCAGCTCGTTCAACATCATAATCCGCACTTTGAAGTAGTTTCAATAAAATATTCTCAACGTCTTCACCAACATAACCAGCTTCAGTAAGTGTTGTTGCATCTGCAATTGCAAAAGGAACGTTTAAGATTTTAGCTAAGGTCTGAGCTAAAAATGTTTTACCAGAACCAGTTGGTCCAATCATGCTAATATTACTTTTTTGTAATTCTGGCCCATCTTCGTCTTCTTCTTTGTTTAACTGATTAATTCGTTTGTAATGATTATATACAGCAACAGAGAGCGTCCGCTTTGCTTCCTCTTGCCCAATTACGTAATCATTTAATGAGTCAACGATTTCTTGAGGAGTTGGTACCTTGAAATCAGCAGCTTCTTCATTACTAAATTCTTCATCGATAATTTCTTTACATAAATCGATACATTCGTTACAGATATAAACGCCTGGACCTGCAACAATTTTTTTTACTTGATCTTGTGACTTGCCACAAAAAGAACAATTCACTGGACCATTCGTATCGGTATTTTCAAACAAGCAACTCACTCCTTCTATTATGAATTTTATGAACCCTCACGAATAAACAATATAACACAATCATCAAAAAGTAACATCTAAAGGCTTCTCTTCATGATTAAATTATACAACAAAGACCCATGAAAGAAATAAATTAGCTCTCACAGGTCTTCTATAAAAGCCTCATCAATAATTAAAAATTATTTATTGTCAGCTTTCTTTTCGTCTTTTTTTGCATCTTGTTTTGCAGAATCAGCAATTAAATCAACAGCCTTTTTAACTGCAATGTCGTGCTGTAGCATGTCATCAGAAAGTGCACTACGTACAGCACTCTCTTCCATGCCATATTGGCCAGCCAAGTCTTTCACTTCAGCCTTAATATCGTCTTCTGTTGGTTCAATCTTTTGATCTTCAACAACAGCCTCTAATACAAGGTTAGTCTTTACTCGACGTTCTGCATCATTTTCAAATTGCTTACGTAAATCAGCTTCTGTTGTCCCAGTGATTTGGTAATATGTCTTAGGATCAATTCCTTGTTGTTGCATGTTAGCAAGGTATTGGTCAGTTTGACGTTGGATATCTTCTTGCATCATGGCTTCTGGAATATCCTTAACTTCAGCATTGTCAACAGCTGCAGTAATTGCAGCATCTTCAATAGCATCGTGGGCTTCCTTAGTCTTTTGATCCTTAAGTTCATCTTTAATCTTAGTCTTTAATTCTTCAAGACTATCTACCTCTTCATCAACATCTTTAGCAAATTCATCATCAAGTTCAGGTAATTGCTTCTCCTTAACTTCGTGAATCGTTGTCTTAAAGGTAGCTTCTTTACCTTGTAGGTCTTCGGCTTGATAATCCTTAGGGAATGTTACTTTTACATCAACATCCTCACCAGCCTTGTGACCAATTAATTGGTCTTCAAAGCCTGGAATAAATGAGTTAGAACCAAGTTCTAAGGCGTAGTTGTCAGCCTTACCGCCATCAAATGACTTGCCATCAACTGAACCATCAAAGTCGATTGTAACAGTATCACCCTTCTTGGCAGCTTCGTCTTCTTTCAAGACTAATTCTGCTTGTTGTTGGCGACGCTTTTCAATTTCTGCATCAACATCTTTTTGGTAGACACGTGTGTTTTGCTTTGGAACACTTAAGCCTTCGTAATCGCCTAATTTTACATCAGGTTTAACGGTAACAACAGCTTTAAGAACCCAAGGCTTGCCTTTTTCCATTGACTCAACGTCAACTTGTGGTTGGTCTACTGGGTCGATTTCAGTTTCTTTGATAGCTTGCTCATATGCTTCTGGTAAAACGATGTTTAAAGCATCCTGGTATAAAGCTTCTTCACCATACATTTGGTTGAAAATTTGACGAGGAACCTTACCCTTACGGAATCCAGGTACTGAAAGATTCTTCTTTGTTCGATCAAAAGCTTGATCAATACCTTTTTTGATTTGCTCAGAGCCAATCTCGAATGTTAATTCGCCTTGATTAGCTTCTTTCTTTTCCCATTTTGCAGTCATTATATTTCCTCCGAAACCTCATGTTATTTAATTACAATTCTATTAATTGCATACAAATTTTAGTTTAACGTATCCAAGTCAAAAAGTAAATTACTTTCCAGCAATAACCGCATTCTAACGGTAAAGTTATCCAAAATTCATACTCAAAAAACACAATCATGAAAAAAGAACTCGAAAAGTTTAACTTTTCGAGTTCTTCTTTTAGGCCTAAAACTAAAGAGTTTTAGTCAAGAATTTCTGAAACGACTCCGGCACCAACAGTATGGCCACCTTCACGAACAGTAAACTTAGTACCCTTTTCAATGGCAGCTGGAGCGATTAAGTCAACTTCGAAAGTTACGTTATCGCCAGGCATAACCATTTCAACACCGTTAGCTAATTCGATAACACCAGTGATATCAGTGGTATGGAAGTAGAATTGAGGACGGTAGTTAGAGAAGAATGGCGTATGACGGCCACCTTCCTCTTTAGAAAGGATATAAACTTCAGACTTAAACTTCTTATGAGTTTGAATCGAACCTGGCTTTGCAAGTACTTGGCCACGAACAACTTGTTCACGGTTAATACCACGAAGAAGGACACCAACGTTATCGCCGGCTTCACCAAATTCCAAAGTCTTACGGAACATTTCAAGACCAGTTACGGTACTCTTAAGAACTTCTTCTTGTAAACCAACGATTTCGACTTCTTCACCGACCTTGATAGTACCACGATCGATACGACCTGAAGCAACAGTACCACGACCAGTGATCGTAAATACGTCTTCAACAGGCATCAAGAAAGGTTTGTCGTTATCACGTTTTGGAGTTGGGATATATTCATCAACAACATCCATCAAGTGAAGGATAACTTTTTCTTGTTCTGGATCGCCTTCAAGAGCTTTAAGTGCAGAACCACGAATAACTGGAATATCGTCACCAGGATAATCGTATTCTGAAAGTAACTCACGGACTTCCATTTCAACTAAGTCGATTAATTCATCATCATCAACTAAATCGGTCTTGTTAAGGAAGACAATAAGATATTCAACACCAACTTGGCGAGCCAATAGGATATGCTCACGAGTTTGTGGCATTGGGCCGTCGGTTGCAGCAACAACTAAGATAGCACCGTCCATTTGAGCGGCACCAGTGATCATGTTCTTGATGTAATCAGCATGTCCTGGAGCGTCAATATGAGCATAGTGACGTTTTTCAGTTGAGTACTCAACGTGAGCAGTATTGATCGTTATTCCACGTTCACGTTCCTCAGGTGCCTTATCAATATCAGCGTAATCTTCGGCCTTAGCCAAACCTTTGGCAGCTAAAACTTTAGTAATAGCTGCAGTTAAAGTAGTCTTACCATGGTCAATATGGCCAATTGTACCAATATTTACATGGGGCTTACTTCTGTCATATGTTTCTTTTGCCATTAATGAAACCTCCTGTTTTTATCGCAAGAATAATCTCAGCACCAAAGCCATGGTGCTGGCAATCCTTTGAGTATAATTATACTACTTCTTCACAAAAAGACAAAATGACGTGTCTCTAGAAGAATCCTTAAAGTATTATATAGACTGAATCGAGTTTTGTAAACCAAAAAAAGCGAATTTACGCATTTTTCCTGAAATTTAGCAAAACAAACCAAGTAAAAGAGCATTTATCTGCTTAATATCTATAAAAATTGCAGGAATTTTCAGATTAAAAATTAATTTTTAAAAATCTATTCTGAATTTTTAAACGATTGAATCATACTTTTTGTATATTTTTGCATTTTATTTTGCCATTTTATTATTGCTTTTATTTGTTCGTTTTCTTCATCAATCGTCACTTCAGTATATGAACTAGATAGAACTTGAATCCAAAGCGTCGAATTGGTAATGACGTTTTCGGCAAAGGGATAAAGGTACATGAGCTGCAACCTTAATTCCTCATGCAGCTGTTCACCCAAAATCGGATCGTTTACATCAACTTCTTCATTAAGAATCTGATTAGTTTCTATATAACTCTTAGTTTGCTGGATAGGTAGCAAGTCTCCGGTGTTAAGCGGATGCTCTTTTTCATCTAGCCAATACATATTTACTTTTTCTTGCAGTCTCATCTTTTGCATAGACTCTAATACGCTTGAACGAATAATTGGATGAATAAATGGATCTAACAATAAAAACCTAGCGCTTTTTAGCCACAATAATAGCGGTAATTTTTTTGCGGTTTGAAAGCGTGCAATTTGGACTGAAATCGGCTCATCAGCCATATGATAGAATTGGTTGGCTATTTTTTTGTTAGTCTCTGCCATATTCGATGAACTGCCAATTTCAGCAGATGAAATTTTCTCTAAAACTCTCTCTTTATACTCACCAGGAAAATCTGCTGTACCAATTATTTCTCGAAGCAGAATAAAAGAATCGTTTTTTATTAATACATTTTGAAAGAAGTTAAATAACGGTTCTTCAGCTAAATAAGCTTCAATTGATTCTAAAACTATTCTTTCGGCTGCCACAAACTGATTATCGAGGTAATAAGCATTACTTAGATAAATGTTGAGCTCCTCTGTGGGGGACTCTTTGTATAGCTCCTCAAATTTCAAAACTGCTTGATGATACTTTTCACTTGCAAGTGCCTCTTTTGCGCCGTTCAAAAGTTCTTCATTCATGATAATTCTCCACCTACAAAAAGAACCGAAGCGTGATTACTCCGGTTCCATCTTATTTAGATTCATCTTTTTTGTTTTCTACTGCAGCTGTGTTTTCGTGTTCCTTAGTTGTTTTACTGCGATGATGTTGATTTACTTCCATGATAACGGGCAAAATAACCGGATGACGTTTTGTTTGGTCAAACAAGTAGTGATTTAAATTTTCTCTAACATCTTGTTTTAAATGTCCCCAATCAAATTCTTTATGATCTAGATTTGCTTGGACTACTTTCTTAATGATGTCCGAACTTTCATGCATGAGGTTTTTGTTAGCTTTTACATAAACAAAACCTCTCGACGTAATCTTTGGTTCTGAAATAATTTTCTTTTTCTTTCGATCAATTGTCACAACAGCAACAAATATGCCATCTTCCGAAAGCACTTTTCGATCACGCAATACAATATTTCCAATATCACCAACACCAATACCATCAATCATCGTATTGCCAACGTTAATACTACTGCCTAAATGCATTTCGCCATCATCATATGTGATAACGTCACCCTTAGCAGTCATGAAAATGTTTTCATTTTTGATGCCAACTTCTTGTGCAGCTTCCGAATTTGCTTCCAATAAACGATATTCACCTTGAATAGGAACTAAATACTTGGGCTTCAAGATATTAATCAAAAGTTGTAGATCATTCTTACTAGCGTGTCCTGAAGAATTTAGCTCATCAGAGATAGAAATCACTTCTGCACCAGCACGGTAAATCATATCCCGCGTTTTAGCAACAGTTGTCTCCATTGCATGTGAAGGTGTTGTCGTAATAAAGACTAAATCCCCTGCTTGAATCTGGGGTCCCTTCTCCTGTTGATTAGCCATTCTTTGGAGAGCTTTTATTGGTTCACCCATTTTTCCTGTCTGCAATATAATCGTTTCTTCAGGCGCTAATTTATCTAGGTCTGCTTCCTCAACTAATAGATTATCAACAGGTAATATCAACTTATTTAAACGTAAAGCGGTGTTTACTATTTTTTCTAAGTCATGGCCTGTTAATAAAACTCTACGATTTGTATTAGCAGCCGCATTAAAGACCTGTTGGATTCGGAGAATATTGGAGGCTACACTGGCAACAATAATACGTCCTTCATGATATCTAAAAGTTTCTTCAACATATTTAGCTATATCACGTTCATTGGTTGTTTCAGCTGGATTTTCCGCATTAGCAGAGTCACTTAAAAGCGCCAATACACCCTTTTGACCAATTTCAGCTAATCGACCGTAATCTGTTTGAAAATCACGACCTGCTGTCTGGTCAAACTTAAAGTCCCCAGTATAGACAATTTCTCCTTCATCAGTATCCAAAACAATTCCCATTGATCCAGGAACAGAATGGGTTGTTCGGAAAAACGAAACCTTCACATCTCCAAAATCAATTTCAGCATTTGCATCTACAACGTGAAAATCAGAGAACTTTTTGGTTGTTTCATTGCTTTCCACAGACAACTTGGCTAATTCGATTGTCATTTTTGAGCCAAAAACTGGCACATTGAATTTATTTAAAAAGTATGGAAGTGCCCCAATTGCATCTGCATGGCCATGGGTTAAGAACACGCCGACGATTCGATCTTTATTTTCCTCAAGATAAGAAAAATCAGGAATCACAATATCAATTCCCAATAATTCATTTTCCGGGTACTGAAGTCCACAATCCAAAATATAGATACCATCATTAATGTCAACAACATACATATTTTTGCCGTTCTCACGTACGCCACCAAACGGGCTAATTTTAATTTTACTACTCATAATTCACCTCATACGAACTGTATTTTCGTCTAATAACTATCATTCGGGGATAATTAAGCAATTGCTAGAATTATCGACCTGCTACCTTCATCCAATTTCTTGGAAACGATCTTATTTAAACTGAATACAGTGTACCATATTTTAGAGAAATACAATATATAATGGTGTTTTTTGTGACTTGATGGGATAAAAAAAAGCCCTCTAATTGAGGACTCTTAGAATAGAATTAACGACGTAATCCTAAGCTATTAATAAGATCATGGTAACGTTGAACATCCTTGCCACGTAAGTAAGCAAGTAAGTTACGACGGTGACCAATCTTCTTCATCAATCCACGTTGTGAATGGAAGTCTTTTCTATGAGTTTGCATATGAGTGTTGATTTCAGTAATGTCGGCTGTTAAAACAGCGATTTGAACTTCTGCTGAACCAGTGTCTCCATCATGTCGTGCATACTTTTTAATAATTTCGTTTTTTTGCGTTTGAGTAATTGCCATTGTGTAATACCCACCTTTCAAATTTTTTTGTCCCCTTCACTGAGTAAAACGGCTGTGAGTGTCCGTTAAACTAAGTTAGGGATAGTTATCACACTTTTTCTATTATATCTTAGCCATCAAAGACATGCAAGATATTTTAACTTTTGACTTTACTATCAAGTAAAAAACCTTTACATTAAAAGGGAGAAGTGTTGCAATCGGTGATTCTATTCTGTATAATTACATACGTTGAAAAAAATCGATAACCAGGCAACGGTTTTCTACTTGTTGGAGGTGAAATTAATGCCAATTATTAAATCTGCGATTGAACGTGCACGCACTAACGTTAAGGCTAACAAACGTAATGCGCCACAACTTAGCGTAATGAGAACGACTGTTAAGCAATTTGAAAAAGCAGTTACTGCTGGAAGCGACAACGTTACAGAATTGTACCGTGCTGCTTCAAGTGCTGTTGATCATGCTGCTTCAAAGGGCCTAATCAAAAAGAACAAGGCTTCACGTGATAAATCACGTATGGCTGCTCGACTTGCTAAAGTTGCTAAGTAAATAAAAAAAGCTCTGATCAAATGATCAGAGCTTTTTTTATGCCGTCATAACCTCATCTGTAAACTGTACCATAAATAATTCAAACAATGTTTCGGGATCCTGAGTTGTTGATTTTAATTTCTTTTCAACATCAATTAATCCAAGATAGGCTTTTTGCAATAATAAAACATTGAAATGCTTAACTGTTTGCAGTGATAGTTTGACTCTATATGGATGGACCTTTAACGTACTTGCTAACGTTCCCTGACTATAGCCATGTCGCGTAAGTATCTGCACCTGTAACAATAATCGAAACTGGCTCACCAATATGGCATTTATTTGTAACGGTTCCACCTTTGAAAGTAATAGTTCCTGATATAGTCTGATTGCGCGTGCAGTATTTTGACTCAGCACTGCTCCTACCAAATCAAATACGTTCTGGTCTAGCGTTTTCGTAACGAGTCCCCTCACTGCATCATCATCAACTAACTTTGAGGAATGGCAATAAAGCTTTAATTTTGGCAATTCATTCATGATCAACGTTAAATCACCATTAGTTCTTTCGAGAAGTAACTGCTCTGCAGATGGCTTAATTTGAAAATTATCCTGTTCAAGTTCGTTCTTTATTATTCGTTTAATTTGTGGCTCTTTTAGATTGCTGATATCAATTATTTCTGCAACAGATTTTAATTGCTTTGAAATTTTTTTGCGAGAATCAAGCTTATCATATGGTGCAAAGAAAACTAGGATAGTACTTGGCTCAGGATGCTGTAAGTAATCGAGTAGATCATCTAAGTTATGATTAACTTTGCTTCCTTTGTGAGTTGATCCCGTAAAGAAATATGGGTTATTAACAAAAACCAGTCTTTTCTCTCCAAAAAAAGGTGCTGATGAGGCATCCGAAATTGCCTGGGAAATGGAAGTCGTTTCCATGTCATAACTGGCAAAATTCATGGTAAGCTCGTCCGCTGGAATAAGGGTCTTTAAATTCTTTTTAATTTTTTGCTGTAAATAAGACTGATCACCAAGAACTAAAGCAACATTCTTAATTTTATTTGAATCAATTTGTTTTAAAAACTCATCAAAAGTCATCAGTTCCTCCTTAAAAAGGTATGCCATTTTCCAATATGGTTTCCTTCAAATACATATGAAATCATACCATCTGTTTGTGTATTAAAATATGGGATCCCCTGTTTTTTTAACGTTTGTAGTGTTTCTTCATTAGGATGTCCGTACCGATTTTCTCTCCCAGCAGATATTATTCCTAATTTTGGCGATATTTGCTTGAGTACCTTTGGATCTGAGGCTGTCTTACTACCATGATGGCCTAATTTTAAAACATCCACCTTAAGTGTCGGGTATTGCTCAATAATATCTCTCTCCCCTTGCCTATCCAAATCACCCGTAAACAGCCACCGCTTTTTTCCTAGCCAGCAGGTCAAAGCCATGGAATCACCATTTTCGCCAATTCCAGAGTGAAACGGATGCAATACTTCAAAGGGAGATTTGTTGGGAATACTACCGGCGCGTAAAGGTTTAATATTGCTTAAGGAAATGAAATTTTTAACTTTATTAATAAAGGCCGGATTTTTCTGCATACCCAGTGGAACATACAAGTTATCAACGTTCAAGTTAGCCAATACAACTGGCGCATCCCCAGTATGATCCGCGTCTTTATGACTTAAATATAACCCATTTAAATGTGAAATTCCTTTACTTTTTAAATAATTAATCGTAATTGTTTCTGCTCGACTTCTCGCTTTTGTGGTTTCCTTAAACTTCGAATTTCCGAAAGCCAGTCGTCCACCCGTATCAATCATTGAGACGCTGCGGTTAAACGGTTCCCTCACTAAAAAGCAATCACCCTGTCCAATATCAAAGTAGGTAACCTCTCCATGGATTGGTAAATGAATCATCCCAAACATTCCTAGATATACAACTAATATTGTGCTCAATAAACCTAAACTTTTTTCCTTTTGACCAATCAAAATTAGCGTCGCAATAAAAACAAAAGCCAGTCCTCCAAGTGCAGGCTTACCAAAAGTAATGAGGCCTGGAAGTTTTGCAACATTATTTAAACCTGCGTTAAATATTCCAATTAGCAAATTGGCAATTTGTCCAATGAACGTAAACTTTAAGCCCAATATACCGCCCATAAATGTTAATGGAAAAATGAAGGCACTAAAGAACGGTAAAATTAGTAGATTGGCTAGTAAGGACAAAACATGCCATTCAAAAATATGGAACAAAATGAAGGGTAAGCTTATCAGGTTCATTAAAAATGTTTGTACCCAGAATTTTTCATGGCTAACAAACATTAAACAAAAAGCTAGCCCAAAACTCAACTGATTTCCCATTTGCATGATTAGTGCAGGTTGAATAGCCGTACAAATCATCAATGTCACACCAAAATTGTCCATTGGTAAAATTTGTTTCCCAAATTTTAAGAATAATAATCTCATCTCCGCCATTATTATTGCTCTTAAAAGGCCAGTTGCGCCACCCGTAAATATGAAATATAGGGGTAAAGCAACGATTAAAAGCCACTGAATCAAGTTTTTTGAGCGACGGAATAGTGTTAGCAGTCTCTCAATCAGCATTAGAAAAATGGATACGTGTAAACCTGAGATGCTAAATAAATGAATGAGTCCCAATTGTTTAACACCAGTTAATTGCTGATAAAAGTCCTGAGTTCTGGCACCCAAAATCAGACCTTGAAAATATAGTTTTAATTCTTTAGGTAGCCTTTGAGATTGAGAAACAGCTAAACATCGCCAAATGTGGCACTGATTAATCACGCTTTGAATAATGTTTGTTGCTTTTGCAGATTGAATATTAAGAATCTGATTAATTTTGATCGTATTTAAAATACCATTTTGTTCATCATATTTTCGCCGATCAAATTCATTTACGTTTGTCGCTTGAACGGGCAGCGCCACATCACCCTTTACAGAAAACAGAATAGGCACTTTAATTCTTTTATAGCGCCTTATTTCACTTGGTGAGTTACTAAAATATATTGCTGAAATTTTGGTGCCATTACTAAGTCTGCCCATCAACCTAAGTTGATTCCCAACCACCGTTACGTTATCTGGTTGAACGAACAAGCTTACCCGAACATTTTCAACGGGCGTAATTTGGGATTGATTCTGCCGGATATTAAAACAAAAGAAGTACCCTGAGAAAATCAAAAATCCAATCACACAACTGATTAAAATTTTAATGTTTTTGAGATAAATAATCCTAATTAGCCAGTATATTAGTACACATAAGCCTAAAACCTTATTTCCATAGCAAAAAATTGCCAAACCACTCACATTAATTGCCGGAAATATCCAATAACCACGTTCAATAATTAATCAGTTAGATAAGTTTCCAATGATGCTTCATCAAGAATATCGGAAGTAAGCGATACTTTTTCTAGTGCAACGTTTTTAAGCTTAATCAGTTTTTCAGCATACGGATCATTATGATAATTTCTTAGATAGTAAATTTTAACAATCCCCGCCTGTAACAGCATTTTAGTACATTGTAAGCATGGAAAATCAGTGACATATATTTCTGCCCCATCAGTCGATTCACCAAACTTAGCACACTGCAAAATAGCATTCATTTCTGCGTGAATGGTTCTCATGCAGTGGCCATCTACCAAGTAACAACCCTCATCAATACAGTGTGTATCTCCTGCAACTGAGCCATTATACCCGCCTGCAATAATTCGTCGATCCCTGACTAAGGTTGCACCAACAGAAAGACGATTGCACGTACTTCTTGAAGCCAATAGGACCGCTTGTATCATAAAATATTGGTTCCAAGGGATTCTTTTTTTATCCAAGATTAAAGATCTCCTTTTAAAAGTTTTCCCTCCTAGTATAGCAAATTTCTAACCTTAAAATCTTACAATTATACAGTCGCGGTTTCTGAAATTTTTTCAACTGTTTTATCACCAAACCCGCTAATTTTTGTCAAATCGTTGACGCTCTTAAACTCTCCGTGTGCTTCGCGATATTGAATAATATCTTCTGCTTTTTTCTCTCCAATTCCCGAAAGCTCCTGTAATTGCGATGCATCAGCCTGATTTAAATTAACCTTAGCCCCTCCAGCATCCGGGGAGCCATTAGAAGAATTCGGAGTCTCGCTGGGATTACTACTTGAACTCTCAACTGGTGTTCCCGTCATTGCGCCCGGTTCACCTTTAACCTCCCCCTTCACTGGAACGTATACTACTTGCTGATCCGTCAAGGATTGTGCCAAATTTATGTGCTTTTGATCGGCAGACCTATTAAAGCCACCAGCCAAATCAATTGCATCGTTCACCCGCATATTAGCCGTCACTTGGTAGACACCTGGATTTTTGACTGCGCCTTTAACATCAATGTAGATTTGTTTATGTCCGTCTGAACTGGCTGTTTGTTGAAAACCACTAGACTGGGTTGATGCTGATGACCCACTAACTTTTCTAGGACTTACCATGGAATTGCCAGTTTGTGTGCCATTCAAAGTTGGGCTATCTGTCCCCCCTTTTTGATTGAGCATGAAGAAACTAATAGCTACTAAAATAAGGACTGCAATAATTCCGCCAATTATTTGAATCCGATATTCTTGATATAATTCCTTTACCTTATCCAACTTGCCACCTCCTTCACTGTTAAGTACGAAAAATAGTCGAAAAAAAATCAGTTAGATTATTCTCTAACTGATTTTTTATTTTTCTAAATAATCTAATGCATCCTTAAAGGTTTGTACTGGTACTACTTTCATCCCCGGCGCATATTTTTTAGCAGTCTTTTTTGCCTGTTCATAGTTAGTTAAATGATTTGGCTCATATTTGAGCACTTCTTTGCTTGGCTTTAAGTAAGGGGCGAAAAATATCTTTGCTCCTGCTTTATGTGCGGCAATAATTTTCTTATCAATTCCGCCAATTTCGCCAACTGAACCATCAGGATTAATCGTTCCAGTACCCGCTATTTTTTGTCCATGCCTAATGTTTTTCCCAGTTAACTGGCTGTATATTTGTAGGCTAAACATTAATCCACCTGAAGGCCCACCAATATCCCCAGGGTTAACCTTTATCGGAATTTTAGTATGAACTTTTATATTATCAGTGAGCGTAATTCCAATTCCAGGAGTTCCCTTTGCAATATCAATTAACTTACCGGTTGCTTGCTGCGAGTGGCCATTGTGTGTAAAAGAAATTGTCATTTTCTGATTTACTTTTTGTTTCCGAATGTACTTCTGAAAGCCATATGCACTTGAGAAATGTTGTTTATTTACTCTGGTTACAGTGTCTCCCACGCTTAATTTTGAACGAAAATTAGAATTTTTACTAATATTTAAAACGTAAATTCCAAGATATTTTCTGGAAACTTGTTTGTTTGCCGCCTTATATGCGGTTGCAATTGCCTGATTGATGGCACTTTGCATGTAAAAATTTTGAACTTTCTCATAGGTTTTACCAGTTTGCCCACCGGTAACTGCCTCTTCGCTTTCAATTGAATAGTAATCAGGTTTAAGCTTTGCGAGTGCCATCGTAATCGGGCGGGCTTTTGAGATTCTGACATATGTAATCATAAAGGAACCTTTATTCTTGTCAGGATGCTTAGAAATCTTTACAAATGAACTCAAATCATCCGCTGATCCAGGTGCCTCGATATACTTAGACATTGGCCAAAATAAAGCGATTACGAGCGCTAATAAAAAAACCGAGACGAGGATCGTCCGATTTATAAAATGTTTATTATTTTTCATTTGGCTCACCAGCTTCGAGGGCACTTGCAACAATTGGTGGCACTAGATCACTTAAATTCCCGTTGAAATGGGCAACTTCCTTCAACAAACTAGAAGCAACAAAATCATACTTAGAATCAGCCACCATAAATAGTGTCTCCACGTTACTATCTAAATATTGATTCATTCCAGCAATCTTTTTTTCAAACTCAAAATCAGTATTATCTCGAATTCCTCGAATAATAATTTTGGCGTTGATGGATTTCAAAAAGGTGACCGTAAGACCCGTTTCAATTCTTGCAGTGACATTTGGTAGCCCTTTTGTACTGTCTTTAATAAAAGAAAGCCGTTGCTCACTTGAAAAAAGTGATTTTTTTGAAGTGTTAGTACCAACTACTACCACTACCTCATCAAAAATTTGGCTCGCTCTTTTAATGATATTTAAGTGTCCGTTTGTAATGGGATCAAAGCTTCCTGGATACACTGCTATTGTCATCCGTGTTCCTCCTCGCCAAATCGATAAATATTAATTTCCGTAATTCCATAATCTTTTTTTTCAACCAACCGGAAGCCTTCTTGTTGTCCAAGCTTGGCATCTTGATCAGTTTCACAAGCAATAATAGCGTCATCACTAAGTAAGTCTAACTTTTTAAGGCTTGCCATTTGGTCGCTTATTTTTTGTTCTTTATAAGGCGGGTCAAAGAAAACAAGCGAAAATTTTATGTTTTGCTTAGAGAATTGCTTCAATGCTAAATTAGCATCTCGCTTTAAAATTGAAAATTGATTAGGAGATTTCGTGACTTCAATATTTTGCTTAATTGTTTTAATGGCTAGGCCCTGACGATCCACTAAATAGGCCATGTCAATTCCTCTAGAGACCGCCTCAATACTTAACCCACCGGAACCCGCAAATAGGTCCAAACTGTTACCACCCTCAAAATAAGGGCCAATAATGTTAAATAATGATTCTTTTATCTTATCGGTTGTTGGCCGAGTTTTCGTTCCTGGCACTGCTTTTAATCGACGACCACCAAATTGACCTGCAACTACACGCATTAATCTTCCTCCGTTAAACTATTATCAACAGCTTTAAGCGGATCATTCCGATCTTGTTTCCTAAACCAAGTATCCAATTCTGCTCGTGGAGATTCGACCAGTCGTTTCACAAAATGGAGTTGTTCTAATTGCTTTTTTGTTTCTGCAATTTTTTCTTGGTGCACAAAAATGACAGCATACCTCATTCGTTTTGAAATATACGTAATTTCTCCAAATCGCTTTAACTGGCGCATTTGCTTAAGATTATACGTATAAACAATCAGTTCTTCTCTTTGTTCAACTTTAAAATCCATAAAATCACCTTTTATTCTCGATTATATTTTTCTTTCGCACTAATATTCAAGAGTGTCCCAATTGCAACACTTGCTGTAATCATACTAGAGCCCCCATAACTCACAAATGGAAAGGTTACTCCAGTAATTGGTAACATTCCCAATACCCCACCTAAATTGAAAAACGTTTGGACGGAAAGATAAGTAGCAATGCCATAGCAAAGAAGTGAGTAAAAATTGTTTTTGCTACGAATTCCAATTAAAACCGCTCTTCCAATAATAACCATCAGTAATAAAATAAGTGCAAGACAGAATAACAGACCTAATTCTTCCGCAGTTATTGCGATAATAAAATCAGTGTTGGGTTCAGGCAGGTAGCCAGTTTTTTGAATTGAGCGGCCAAGGCCGACACCAAACAATCCACCATTGCTCAAAGCATAATATGAATTGACTAATTGTTGCCCGACTGTCTGAGCATGCGCAAATGGATTTTCAAACGCAATAATCCGTTGTAACTTGTATGACTTAACAATTCCACTATTTGCCAGTATTCCGGCTAAAGGAAGTAAGATGAAATAAACCGCAATAAGTGACCCTATTAGCCAACTAGCACTCTTTTTTATTCCCATGCCACTGGCCAACCAAATAACGGCTATTGCAGCAAAGTTAATCACCGCACCACCCAAATCAGGTTGAAGTAAAATCAGCAAAATTTGTAGCATGCTTAAAATCATTGGCGCCTTTAACTCATCCCACCAATTTTTTACTGATAAATGCATTTCTGATTGTCTACGGGCATTAGCCACGTAGTACGCATTTAAGAAAATTAAGAAATACTTGGAAAACTCAGCTGGTTGAATACTAAACGAGCCAAAAGAAATCCATCCCGCCGCACCGTTAACTGTTTTTCCAAAGAATAAGAGCCCTAACAGAACGACCATAAAAACAACCCAAATGCTGAATAGCGTTTTGGCTTTTCTGAATCTCTCAAGATTTAATCGATAAACGACATATGCTAGTCCAAGTCCGATAATCACAAATGTCGATTGTCGCTTTAAATAACCCAGTGGTGTTCCACCACTTTGTACTGCAATGTTTGAACTTGAAGAATATACCATCACTATTCCGATAGCACACAAGATAATAAATGGCACAAAAATAAAATAGTCTAAATATTTAAGTTTTTTCATACGTACTCACTCATCCACAACATTATGAGGCTTGCCCCTACTGTAATTAATTGACATTATTATATCATAATCACACTGCATATTTTCTTTTTTTAAAATTCAAGAGACAATCTTAGAACAAATTAAAAAGCCGCTGAAAAAATTCAGCGGCTTTTATAGCTTATTTAGAGCTTGATCGGTTCTTCTTAGCATTCTTTTCTCGGAGACTTGAATCAAGAGTTTGCTTACGTAAACGAACACTCTCAGGTGTTACTTCACAGTACTCATCATCATTCAAGAACTCTAATGATTCTTCAAGTGAAAGATGCGTAGGAGTCTTAATCCGTGATGCATCATCAGAACCAGCTGCACGAACGTTGGTTAAGTTCTTACCCTTTGTGATATTAACTGTAATATCATTTTCACGGCTATTTTCACCGACAATCATTCCTTCGTACACTTCGGTACCAGGTTCGATTAACAATGTACCACGACTTTCAATACCCATCATCGCGTATAAAGTAGCCTTACCAGAATTCATAGAAACCAAAGTACCCTTTGAACGGCCAGGATGCCAGTTTCTAATAACTGGTGCATATTTCTTAAATGTATGGTTCATGATTCCGTATCCACGAGTCATTGACATAAATTCGGTTGAGTAACCAATTAATCCACGTGAAGGTGCAAGGAATGTCAAACGAGTTTGTCCGTTTTCAGTTGATTCCATGTTTTGCATTTCACCTTTACGTTGTGAAAGACTATCAATAACGCCACCAGTATATTCTTCTGGTGTATCAATTTGGACCTCTTCAAAAGGTTCACTATTAACACCTTCAACGTCTCGGTAAATAACTTCTGGACGAGATACTTGTAATTCAAAGCCTTCACGACGAAGGGTTTCAACCAAGATTGAAAGGTGAAGCTCACCACGACCTGATACAACCCAAGCAGCTGGTTCACTGGTATCTTCAACTCGAAGTGATACATCAGTCTGCAACTCACGCTTTAGACGATCTTCAAGTTGGCGACCAGTAACAAACTTACCTTCGCGACCAGCAAATGGTGAATCATTCGTTCTGAAAGTCATTTGAAGGGTTGGCTCGTCAATACGAAGTACTGGCAATGCCTCTTGCGTTTGAGGATCAACAACAGTCTCACCAACGTTAATGTCTTCCATTCCTGAAATGGCAATTAAATCTCCGGCTTTAGCTTCATCAATTTCAAGTCGTTTTAATCCAAAGTAACCGAAAAGCTTCGTTACACGGAAGTTCTTTGTTGAACCGTCAAGCTTCATCAAGGTAACGTTGTCTCCAACCTTAATCTTGCCTCGGAAAATACGGCCAATTCCAACACGACCAACGAAATCATTATAATCTAGCATTGCCACTTGGAATTGAAGAGGTTCATCTTCGTTATCAAGGGGTGATGGAATACTCTTAATGATTGTGTCAAAGACAGGCTTCATTGTGTGTTCTTGTGAATCCAATTCTGGATCATAACTTGAAGTTCCATTCATAGCTGAAGCATAAATAACTGGGAAATCAAGTTGGTCTTCATCAGCACCAAGTTCAATAAAGAGATCAAGCACTTCATCAACAACTTCTGAAGGACGAGCACCTGGACGGTCAACCTTGTTAATGACAACAATTGGTGTCAAATGTTGGTCCAAAGCTTTTTTAAGCACAAAACGAGTTTGTGGCATAGTTCCTTCAAAAGCATCAACAACTAATAGAACACCATCAACCATACGCATGATTCGTTCAACTTCGCCACCGAAGTCGGCATGTCCTGGTGTGTCCAAAATATTAATTTGCTTATCACCGTAACGGACAGCTGTGTTCTTTGATAAAATCGTGATGCCTCGTTCACGCTCAATGGCGTTTGAATCAAGGGCACGGTCCTCAATCTGGACATGCTCGTCAAGGGTATCTGACTGCTTTAATAACTCATTCACTAAAGTAGTCTTACCGTGGTCAACGTGGGCAATAATGGCAATGTTACGAATATCATCTCTGGTTTTCAAAATGTTCTTCCTTTCGTTATCTAACTCTAATTTAGTAATCAACTACGTTCATTTGACTAACAGACGAACTTGATCAGTAATTCATAGTAGTTCGCATAAAAAAACTGTGACCTAATTGTCACAGTCAGACGTTCTCTTTTACAATTTTTCGAATGTCTTGTTGTGCTTTCTCTGTCGTTACCAATACAAGGTTAGATGATAACATATCTAACGGCGTTCCGTCAACCTTCGTGCATACTAGTCCGAGAGTGCTGGCCAAAATATTACCTGCTGCAACATCCCACGGCTTTAAATATGAAATGTATCCAACTGTTTTGCCAAGAAGCACGTGAATAAATTCAATCCCGGCTGAACCGTATATTCGCATCCCAGCACTATTTCTTATAATTGACTGCATCCCAAATTTATTTTCAATGACAAGGGGACCACTCGCCCCAAATAAGCCACTTCGTAAATTCACGTTTTCCGGATTCTGTAATTTTTGTTCGTTTGCAAAAACACCAATTGCGGGGCCTCCAGAATACAAAACATTTTTAGGCACATCATATATATATCCCAAAATCCCCTGCCCGTCTTGGTAGAGAGCTAACATAATTGCGTAATGATCTCGCTGCTTGACAAAGTTCATCGTTCCGTCAAGCGGATCAATAATCCAAACCGAGCCCTTCATCGAAGTTAGCCGATCACCTTGACCTTCCTCACCCAAAATTTTACTGTCAGGATCAAAAGTACGGATTTTATCAATTAGAAATCGCTCACTTGCTTTATCCACATTTGTCACTAAGTCGCGCGGACCAGTTTTAGTTGAAATATCTAATTTAGACTGCATCATTTTATTAATTAAATCGTAATCAGCCTGAAGCCACTTCTTAACAGTCTGATTAATTCGACCAATCTCTATCTTATCCATTTTATTCAATGGCCTCCAGACATTTTCACTCTTTTTTTAGTCGTCTGCTTACCTTCTTTAACCGTCCGATAAATACTATAGCCGCCACTAACTTGTTCAAAGCTACGGTCCAGCTGCTTTTCTTGTGCTTTAGTAGGTACAACCTGTTTAAACCTTGCATATGCGCTAATTAAGTCGTCTTTTAAAATTCCGGCATTGTTTTCATAGGCTTCCTCAACGTTTCTGTACAAATTGGTTACCGCAATAATGTCCGCACTATCCCAATCTTCTTCGAGTGGGTACTGATAATTAGTTTTCATCCACTTTGGTCTCCAATC
Source organism: Secundilactobacillus malefermentans DSM 5705 = KCTC 3548 (assembly GCF_001436395.1). Lineage (GTDB taxonomy): Bacteria > Bacillota > Bacilli > Lactobacillales > Lactobacillaceae > Secundilactobacillus > Secundilactobacillus malefermentans. Next base: position 47,989 of record NZ_AZGJ01000002.1, read on the forward strand.
CACCATTTTCAATCGTATTTATTAATGTTTTTATTTTCTTTTCAATTTGCTCATATTGGGATTGTTCATTTTCAGATAATGTTAAATCGGTTAATTTGGTTACACCTCGATGATCAACTAATACTGGTGTACTGGAAGCAAATGAGTCACTGGGGTTTTCAGCCTCTTGGATATTAGAAACACTCATGATAGCTGATTTCTTTAAAGTGATTGCTCTTAAAATATCCATTACCGCGAGACCTTGAAGCGTTTGGTTATTAATTAAATCAATTGCCGTCGTCTCCGCCTCTAAAGCTGCCAGATCCTGTGCACTAAAATTAGAGTCATCATTCGCCAAATACATTAATAACGGAGTTGGCCCCACATATGTCCGACTCCATGCAATCAAAGGCTCACTTGCTCGGCCAACCACCGAAACGTTAACATCTTGCTTTCCAACCACAAGCTGATCCTGAATAAGCGACTGAAGCAGTAAGCTTTGAGGGTAGGCACCAGCACCAATAATACTAGTCTTATCCATTCCCGAAAAACGCCATGCAAAGTAAGTCAGAATTTCATCTAAAAATCCAGAAATAATGAATTTCCCACCAAAACCGTTTTCAATAGCCTCGTTGATTCTTTGCCTAAACTTAGGCAAATTCTTTTGTAAAACTTCAAGTTCATTGGGAAAACTCTCAAGTTTAACGTTTTCAGGTAAATTACGTTGGAAAATAATTGCAATTTTTGAATCAGAAAAATCCGCCGTAGCACCCATTGAAATGTCAATCTGATCAACCACTTGACTGGCAGTAATAATGCCTTGTAATGACTCAACATCTGCCTCATCGTCAGGTAAAACCACTAAATTTAGTGGGAGTTTCGCCCCTATAGCAAGCTTAAGAAAATTACGGATATAGTCTGATTCACCAGCTAACACAATTTTAACTGCCATTTAATTTCCTCCAAATCAAAACTTGAAAACGCTTTGTATTTCTTAATTATAAATTTATTTCAGCGAATAGCAAGATTGTGGAATTTAGGCAAAAAAAACACACCCCTTTACGAGATGTGTTTTTCGGCATTTAAATGTGAGTAGGGAACCCAATAGCAATGTCAGCTGCTTCTTGGATTGGTTCACTCAAGGTTGGATGTGGATGAATCGTTAATGCGATATCCTCTGCATTCATACCTGAGTTAACAGCTAAACTCAGCTCAGCAATTAAGTCACTTGCGCCTGGTCCAACCACTTGGGCACCTACAAGCGTATTTTCATCTTTGGTCGTAACCAAACGAACAAATCCATCTGGTTGATCAAGTGAAACGGCACGTGCATTACCAGCAAATGGGAACTTGGCAGCAGAAACTTCAAGACCTTTATCTTTAGCTTCACTTTGGCTTAAACCAACAGTTGCTAATTCGGGATCTGCAAAGCAGACGGCAGGAACGCCAACGTAATCGTTAGCAGTCTTGTTTCCTGAAATGGCACCTGCGGCAACTTTACCTTGGAAAAAGGCTTTATGAGCCAAAGCAGGACCAGATGCGATATCACCAATTGCAAAAATGTGTGGTGAATCTGTACGACCTTGAATGTCAGTTTGAACAATTCCGTGATCATCCGTCTTGGCACTCGTAAATTCAAGACCGATATCATCAGTATTGGCTTTACGTCCAACAGTAACCATGCAGTAATCTGCTTTAACTGTTGATGCCTTTCCATCGACTTCATAAGTCACAGTGACACTGTTAGCATCTTGTTCTGAACTCTTGGCCATAGCATTGGTAACAATGTCTACACCCTTCTTCTTTAAACTCTTAACAACGATAGAAACCATGTCTTTATCGAAGTTAGGAAGAATAGAGTTAGTTCCTTCAAGAATGGTAACGTGAGAACCAAGGTTAGCATATGCACCAGCTAATTCAGTACCTACATAACCACCACCGATTACAACAAATTCTTTTGGAATTTCAGGTAAGCTTAAGCCACCAGTTGAATCGATAACGCGATCCTTAAATTTAAATCCAGGAATTTCAATTGGACGGCTACCTGTAGCGATAATCAAGTCCTTGAATTCGATTGTTAGACCGTCATCAGCACTCATAAACTGCTTAGGGCCAGTAGAAACTACTCGAAGTCGAGTGTCGCTGTCAAGAACGGCTTCACCTTGAATGATTTCAACCTTATGCTTCTTTAAAAGCATCTTGACACCGCTGGTCATCCGATCAACGACTTTCTTTTGTTTCCATTCCTGAGTCTTAGCAAAATCAATTGTGGCAGGTTGTGTTGTTATTCCAAATGTTGAAGCATCGTTTGCTTCTTGTAAACGGTGACCAGCATTAATCAAAGCCTTAGAAGGAACACAGCCCACGTTCAAACAGACACCACCGAGCGTCTCCGATTTTTCGACAATTGTTACTTTTTGACCCAATTCTGCAGCACGAATGGCTGCAACGTATCCACCAGGGCCAGCTCCGATAATAACGGTGTCCCTCTTCTCAGCATCAGCCATATTTAAATCATCCTTCCATTAATAACATATCTGGATCATGAAGAAGTGAAGTTAACTCGTTTAAAGCACGTTGAGCAGTAGCACCATCAATCAAACGGTGATCATAGCTTAATGAAAGCTTCAACATGTTTCCGACAACAATTTCGCCATCTTCGTTAACAATTGGCTCTTTAGCAATCTTACCAACACCTAAAATAGCAACTTCAGGGTAGTTGATAACTGGAGTAAACCAGCCACCACCAATTGATCCAACGTTACTGATTGTAATTGAACCACCAGACATCTGCTTTGCACTCAATTTGTTATCTTGTGCTGCTTGGGTGTTGTCAGTGATTTCTTTTGCAATTTCAAACATACCCTTTGAATCTGCGTTCTTAACATTAGGAACGTATAGACCATGTGGTGTGTCCGTTGCAATTCCGATATTGTAATAATGCTTGTAGACAATTTCTTGGGTTGAATCATCAATAGATGCATTCAATTCTGGGAAATCTTTCAAAACGGCTACAAGTGCCTTTGCAACGTATGGTAAGAAGGTCAAGTGAATGTCGCGGTCAGCGGCAGTTTGTTTATACTTCTTACGATTTGCCATCAAAGCAGTTACGTCAACATCATCAAATGAGGTAACGTGAGGTGCCGTAAACTTAGAAGTCGTCATTGCCTTAGCAATAGCTTTTCTAGTCATTGACATTGGTTCACGAGTTTCCTCTTCTGGAGTAGCTGAAACGTAAGGCTTGATTGGTTGAGCAGCAGTTGCTGCAGGAGCTGCGGATGCACTTGCAGCTGCTGGAGCAGTAGCGCCTGAACCTGCACCATCAATATCAGCTTTTAAGATTTGGCCGTGGTTACCAGTTGGTGTAACAGTGGTAATATCCACACCCTTATCACGAGCGTATTGACGAACTGATGGCATTGCCAAAACTAATTTGTTAGGATCTGATGCTGCAGGAACACCGGTTGGTGCAGCTGCGGCTGGTGCGGGAGCTGCTGCAGGAGCTGCAGCTGGTGCTGCTTCTTCTTTAGGTGCTTCTGCTGGTGCAGCCTCACTTGATCCTGAATCTCCAGTATCTGGTGATCCATCATCAATTTCAACTAGGACATCGCCAATTTCGGCGGTTTCGCCCTCTTGTTTTAGAATTTTCTTAATTGTACCGGCAACTGGAGAAGGTAATTCAGAGACTGATTTATCGTTTTGGATTTCAACTAAAACGTCATCTTCCTTAACGGTGTCTCCTTCTTTAACATCCCATGAAGAAATTTCACCTTCGGCCATTCCTTCTCCGAGTTCTGGGAGCTTGAACTGATAAGCCATGAGACAACTTCCTTTCTCTTACAAAATAATGATTAAATTCACTTACTAAATTGAATTCGCTTTCAATTAGTAATTTACTAAATCACGTACCTTAGCTTCAATATCATCGGCATTTGGAATCCAATCATTTTCAGCTTGAGCCCATGGATAAATTGTATCTGGGGCAGCAACACGTCCGATAGGTGCGTCCAATGATAAAATGACATTTTCAGCAATATCAGAAGCAACAACTGCACCAACACCGGCCATTCTTTGTGCTTCTTGTACAACGACGACTTTATGAGTCTTCTTGACAGAAGCAAAAATGGTATCAGTATCAATTGGAGAAAGTGAACGTAGGTCAATCACTTCGACTGAGATATTTTCCTTCTCTAACTTGTCAGCAACCTTGAGTGCTTCGTTAACTTCAGCACTGTAAGCGACAACCGTAACATCGGTACCTTCGCGAACAACTTTTGCTGAATCTAGCGGAACAGTATAATGGCCTTCTGGAACTTCATCCTTCATTGAACGATAAAGTTTCAAGTTTTCCATAAATAACACTGGGTCGTTGTTTTCAACAGCTGAAATAACAAGTCCCTTTGCATCATATGGGTTACTTGGTGTAACAACACGTAAGCCTGGAACTCCTGTAAAGAAGTTTTCTAGGTTATCAGAATGCATTTCAGCGGTATGAGTACCACCACCAAATGGTGTACGAATTGTTACTGGCATTGCACGTTTGCCACTGAAACGGAATCGGTTACGAGCCATTTGGCCTGCAATTGAGTCCACAGCTTCAAAAGTGAATCCCATAAATTGAATTTCTGGAATTGGACGCCAGCCGGTCCATGCAAGACCAATTGACATACCTAAGATTCCTGATTCAGCTAAAGGTGTATCGAAAACTCGATCTTCACCGTACTTGTCTTGAAGTCCAACAGTTGTACGGAAAACACCACCGTTTTTACCAACATCTTCACCGAAGATAAGTGTCTTTGGATCGTCGCCTAAGACTTGATCCAAACCATCAGTAATAGCTTTAATATAAGTTAGTTTAGCCATGGTTATTTCGACTCCTTTGCTTCGAATTCAGCAATTTGTTTCTTAATGTTTGGCGTTGGAACTTCAAACGTCGTCTTCAACATTTCAGTAACAGTTTGCTTTGGTGTTGCTTCTGCATCTTTCATTTCTTGTTTGAAGCTATCTTTATATTCTTCAACAAGCTTGTCTTCTTGTTCTTGTGACCATAATTTCTTATCAGTCAAGATTTTACGTAATCTGATTAGTGGATCACGGTCGAACCATGGTTGTTCTTCTTCTTTAGTACGGTAACGACTAGGATCATCACCAGCAGATGAATGAGCACCATAACGATAAGTTAAGGTTTCAAGCATAACTGGACCATTTCCAGCGGTTACGTAATCACGAGCTTCTTTAGTAGCTTGGTAAACTGCTAAGATATCCATACCATCAACTTGGATAGATGGAATACCCATGGCAACAGCTTTTTGAGCTAAGGTTTCAGCACCAGTTTGAGTCTTACGAGGAACTGAAATTGCCCAGCCGTTATTTTGAACAAAGAAAAGTGCTGGAGCTTGGAATGAAGATGCAAAGTTCATACCTTCATAAAAGTCACCCTGTGATGTACCACCATCACCAGTATAAGTAAATGCAACTGTATCTTTGTCGCCATTCTTCTTGATACCAAGTGCGGCACCAGCGGTTTCAACATATTGTGCACCAATGATAATTTGTGGCATCCATGCTCGAGTATCGCCGTAATCGTTACCAACAGCGTTACCTTTTGACCATAAGAAACCTTGTTTAACACTTGCGCCATGCTGAATTAATTGAGGCAGATCACGATAAGCTGGGAAGAGATAATCATTCGAACTCATTGCTGAGATTGAACCCATTTCACTGGCTTCCTCACCTTCCGTTGGAGCATAGAAACCTAAACGTCCCTGACGTGAGAAGTTCATAGTTTGTTCGTGCAATGCACGCTCCCAAACCATTTTCTTCATGAAGTCAACAAGTTGATCGTCTGAGAAGTTATCAAATAGTTTTTGATTAACTATCTTGGCGTTCTCGTCAACAATCTGAAGAGGGGTTTTATATGGATCGCTCATCGTTGATTTGATTTTATCAAAATCAACAGCCGTTGCTTCTTTCTTTGTCGCTGCCATAAATAACACTTTCCTTTCCGTGGTTATGTAAACACTGTTTGCGCAATTTCCATAATTTATGAAAACAACAACAAACAATGAAATACAATTTAACTACGGTTCTAATCTACCATTTTTTTCTGGACCTTGCAAGCCCTTTCACTAGCATAAAGTCACTATTTTCATGAAAATGGTGATAAACCAGCTTTTACAAAATACAATGAAATTATCTTTGATTATTTTTTCAAAAAGTGCTTCGAAAACAGAGAAAACTATGATAAAATTGACTGGTTTAGTATGCGTGGAGGTAATAAATTTGATATTAATGAAAGATATTGTTCGCGATGGAGATGTTGTCCTTCGGTCAGAAGCGCAACAAGTTACTTTTCCATTAAATGAAGAAGATAAGAAACTTGCGTCCGAAATGATGGAATATTTAGAAGTTAGTCAAGACCCCGAACAATGCAAAAAGTTCGGACTACGAGCAGGCGTTGGCCTTGCTGCACCACAAGTTGGCGTTTCCAAGATGATGGCTGCCGTTCTTGTTCCGCCAGAAAAAGAAGGCGCAAAATCACCATTTAAGGACGTTATTATCAACCCGGTTATCGTCAGTAATTCAGTTCAATCTGGCGCTTTGGTCGAGGGCGAAGGTTGTCTTTCTGTTGATAAAGAAGTGCCAGGATACGTTCCCCGCTATGATCGAATTACCTTAAGGTATCAAAATCAGGATGGTGAAATGAAGAAAGTACGTTTGCGTGATTATCCAGCAATTGTTTGCCAACATGAAATAGATCATTTACATGGAATCCTTTTTTATGACCACATCAACAAAGAGAACCCCTTTAAAGCACCCGAAGATACAGTTATGCTTGAATAAAGAAAGAGCTGCCAACTTATGGCAGCTCTTTTTCTTCATCTAATTTTTTTAAATCTCTTAAATACTCCACAGTTGATTCATTCATTAGATAGGCAACATCAACGTGAAGCTCATTTTTGTATAACCACATGTCAGTAACTGAAAACGCATCGGTTCCTTCCATTGCATGAACCTTATTTTCCTTCGAATAAATTTGTAATGAAGAATTGAGAGCTTCTTTGATATGACTGGCCAACTTTTGATCTGGACTTATCGGCTTCAACGTGTATTCAAAGGCCATCACCCCTCTGCCCCACACATCGGCAACCCCTTTTGAATTGACAGATTTCCTTTGACGATTAGAAATCAATCCTTGTCCTTCTGTCTGTTCTAATGCCCAAGCCATCGCACGGTCGGTCTGCCGTTTGGCATCATCTCTCAAACGATTAGTCATTCGTCTGAGTAAGAATCTTCTTATGAACCAGAGAATAAAAAGTGCAATCAACAGTGCGATAACAATTTCCAAAGTCATCTTCATTTTTAATCTCCTTTCATAAGAACGGTTTTTTACCTCTTTAGGTTTATTTTATCATTACTATTGCAAAACAGGTAATTCTATACTTACCATGTAACTTATGCTAAAATTGACGTTAATTGTTGTGTAAAACAACCCGATGTTCGGAATAATGTTTCAATGAATTAAATTGGCCATTAACTTTAATGGTTAAAATCAATATAAAGGAGTCATCAATGAATGATTTTTAAAGTTTACTATCAAGAGGATAATATTCGAAACCCCAAGCGAGAAACAACCAAGTCTCTATTTCTCGAGGCAGATACCGAAGTTGATGCTCGAACACTAATTGAAGAAAATACGGATCATAATGTCGAATTCATAGAACCTTTAGAGGGTAAGTTTCTAGAATACGAACAAAACGAATCAGGCTACAAATTAACGGAGTTTAATTCTTAATGACAAAGTTAAATATCAAGAATAACGAAGCTGCCATCTACGGTGTTGGTGGCCTCGGAGAAATTGGTAAGAATACTTATGGTATCCAGTTTCAAGATGAAATAATTCTTGTAGACGCTGGTATTAAATTCCCTGAAGATGAGCTTTTGGGAATTGATTATGTTATTCCTGACTATCAATATCTAGTTGCTAATCAACAAAAGATTAAAGCACTAGTTATTACTCATGGTCATGAAGATCACATAGGTGGTATTCCTTACCTACTGAAAGACCTGCACGTGCCAGTTTATGCTGGACCCTTAGCACTTGCATTAATTAAGAACAAGCTCGACGAACACGGGTTATTAAAAACAACTGAATTACACACAATTGATGAAGATACGGTTCTAAAGTTCAGAAAAATGAGCGTTTCATTTTTCAGAACTACCCACTCAATTCCAGATACGCTTGGAATTGCCGTCCATACACCGGTTGGCGTTATTGTGCATACTGGAGATTTTAAATTCGATCTTACGCCAGTAACGCACCAGCCACCGAATCTTCAAAAGATGGCGCGCTTAGGTGAAGAAGGTGTTCTTTGCTTAATGGCTGATAGCACCAATGCCGAGCGCCCTATTTGGACTAAATCCGAAAAATGGGTCGGAAAATCAATTCGTAAAATATTTGATCAAGTAGAAGGTAGAATTATATTTGCTACCTTTGCCTCAAATATTTCGCGAATTGAAACAGCTTGTGAAGTTGCCCTTGCACACGGTCGAAAGGTTGCAGTGTTTGGTCGTAGTATGGAAGCTGCAATTGTTAATGGTCGAGAGTTAGGCTATCTTAATTTGCCGGACGAAGCAATTGTTGATGCCAACGACATAAAATCAATGCCTGCTAATAAAGTCATGATTTTGTGTACTGGATCTCAGGGTGAGCCTATGGCTGCCCTCTCTAGAATTGCAAATGGTACCCACCGTCAAATCTCAATTCAACCCGACGACACGGTTGTTTTCTCAAGTAATCCCATCCCTGGTAACACAATTAGCGTTAACCACGTGATTAATGAACTAGAGGAAGCTGGCGCTCGTGTCATTCATGGCAAGGTAAACAACATTCATACTTCCGGTCATGGTGGACAAGAGGAACAGAAACTAATGCTACGCTTGATGCAGCCTAAGTTCTTCATGCCAATTCATGGTGAGTATCGAATGCTTAAAATTCATACTGAGCTTGCAGAAGAATGTGGTGTTCCCCTTGATCATAGCTTTATCATGGAGAACGGTGATGTCTTGGCGCTCACAAAGGATTCTGCTAGAATGGCAGGACACTTTAATGCCGGCGATGTTTACATCGATGGTAACGGAATTGGCGATATCGGAAACGTTGTACTTCGTGACCGTCAGTTACTTTCCGAAGAAGGCCTTGTCGTCGTTGTTGCAACAATCAACCTGAAGGATAAAGAAATTCAAGCTGGGCCTGATCTCTTATCACGTGGATTTGTTTATATGCGTGAATCTGGAGAATTGTTAAATGAAGGTCGACGTCTTGTCTTTAGAACTATTCGAAGAGCGATGCGGTCTAATAAAGCTAATGAAGCTTCCATTAGAAACGCAATTATCGATGATTTGCAGAACTTCCTGTTTGAAAAAACAGAACGTCACCCTATGATTCTACCAATGCTAATTATGAAATAAAAATAACACCTAAATCAAAATCTGATTTAGGTGTTTTCTTTCTGAATAAAATAAATATTTTGTTTGATTTCATTATTAGGTGTACCATCATTTAAAAATTGGTTATAATTTAACTTAGTTTAGTTTTAGAAAAGAGGATTAAGTTGGCAACCTACTTTTACATAATCATTAATGAAACTGCTGGCGGCGGAAAAACTCGGCGCTTATGGCCGGAAATCAAACAGGAATTAGATCAAAGAAACATCAATTATGACTTTACCTTTTCAACTTATCACAAACATGCGGTTCAACTTGCTGAGCAATGGGCCAAACACATTGATTACAATAAAATCCCTAACCCAGTTTTACTAGCGATTGGTGGCGATGGAACCTTTCACGAATCGTTAACGGGTTTAATTAATGCCCATGTATCTCCTCAGATCCCAATAGGCTACGTGCCCATTGGCTCTGGTAATGATTTTGCTAGAGGTATGAAAATGAGCCTAGATTGGCGTCATGCACTTACCCAAATATTAAACTGTACGCATGAAAATATCATTAATATTGGGACTTATAATGACACGCTCAAACATGAACGTGGTATTTTTACAAATAATCTTGGAATCGGATTCGATGCTGCTGTGGTTTCAAGAGCCAACCACTCCAAGAAAAAAGGATTACTCAATCGATTCCACTTGGGATCAATTAGCTATCTCGCTTCCTTAATTGGTGTCCTTTACAATCAAGAAGCATTTCCATTAACCGTTCATATTGATGATAAACGGGATATATACCCCAAAGCCTTTTTAGTAACTACCTCAAATCATCCCTTCTTTGGTGGCGGTGTTAAAATACTGCCCCCTGCTTCCGTAAAGGATGAGGCCTTGGACCTAATAATCATCGAACGCCAAAATATCTTCGTTCTACTCTTCCTATTAATTATGATCTTTATTGGAAAACACCTCAATTTTAAAGCCGTCCATCATTACCATGGAAAAAAGATTCAATTATCAATTTCTTCAATTGAATTCGGGCAAATAGATGGTGAAGAAATGGGTGGCAGATACTGGGATGTTTATTTGGGTGTTCAATCTTACCCCGTGTGGATTGACCCAACTATTTAAGGAGTGTTTTTATTGAATGAGGCCTACATCAAAAATGTTATATATGGTGTTGCAATCGGCGATGCTCTTGGAATGCCCCATCAATTTAAACCGCGAAACTCATTTATGACTCATCCAGTTACTAACATGACTGGTTTTGGTGCGTTTAATTTGCCTGCAGGAACGTGGTCAGATGATACAAGTATGACCCTTGCTGCTTTGGATTCCCTAAATGATGGACTCAATTATCCTAAAATGATGGAAAACTTTGTGCGTTGGATTGAAAATGGCGCTTATACACCAACTGGGTATGCCTTTGATATCGGCAAAGGAACGCAAGATGCCATTTCTGCTTTTCAAAAGGGAACGCCCCCTCTTTCATCAGGTTCAACTGATGAAACTAATAACGGCAATGGTGCGTTAATGCGACTAACCCCGATTGCACTTTATCTTGCAGTGTCACCTCATTCTGAATCCAGTACATTTGAAATTATACGGAACTTCACTCGCCTGACGCATGGTCATTCCCGTTCAATAGTTGCTTCAGGCATACTTACAAATATTATGTTACAGGTTATTAACCACCCTAAGCGACCCATTTTAGAAAACCTGACCAACGGAATCAATCAAGCGCGACGCTATTACGATAGGAAACCTGTTTACCAAGCTGAGTTGCACTATTTTTCAAGACTCTTTAACCTTGCCCAGCTATCTGACATGTCCCAATCTTCAATAAAGAGTAGTGGCTACGTTGTTGATACTTTAGAATCAGTCTGTTGGTGTTTGCTGACGGAGCCTAATTCTTCTAAATGTTTATTGAAAGCCGTCAACCTTGGAGATGATACCGATACAATTGCATCTATTCTTGGGGGACTGCTCAGTATGAATCCTCAAACTAACTTTCCAATAGACTGGCAACGACAGCTTCAGGGCCAAAATCAACTGAATACAATTATTAAAAATAGTTCAAATTACCTTAAATAAAGAGCCAAAACCTGAAAGTACCTCAGATTTTGACTCTTATTTATTATTAATCCTCAGAGGCAGCAATCGCCTCTAAAATCATTTCTAATTGATCACACTTCCGACTGAGATTATGGGCTCTCTCATTGACGTTATTTTTAATTGTCTGGGTAGTGCTAGTGACATATCCGTGTTCTCGGTTTTCGAGTTCATTTAATTCCCGATTAGCGGCCTTATATTCAGCCAAAATTTCGAATTTATTACTCACCTCATACACACTCCTTTTTTTCAAAATTAGTATATAGATAATAAGCGAATTGCTTAACAAGAGAAATATAACACTTCATTCGTATTTTGTTAACACTTTTCAGAAATATTTTTTGCAAAAAAAAAATCTCAAAAATGAGGTATTTTTCCTTTTAATTAACTGTCCCAGCAAAACTAGGCATAAAGTACTTACTAATTGTTTCGATTTCCACGTTTTGCCCTGGGGTCGGTGCAGCAACATATTGTCCGTTACCAATGTAAATTGCATCATGATAAGTTGAGCCCTTACTGCCCCAGAATAAAATATCGCCAGGAACCGCTTTGGCTACGCTGTGCGTTGTAACATGTGATTCTTGTTGAACTGTATTATGTGGCAAAGAAACGCCAGCAGCATTCTTATAAACATACATAACTAATCCAGAACAGTCCATTCCCTTTAATGAAGCGCCACCCCAAACATATGGGATGTTCTCTCCAGCCAATTTAACTGCTAATGCAGCTACTGAGGTTGTTGACGCATCATTCGTAGTCGTGACTGTTGTATCCTTGCTTGAGCTTGCCGTAGCCGTATTCGTTGAAGAACTCGTTGAATCATCGGTATCCACATGATTATCTTGCTTAGCAACTGTTCCGCTGACGGTTAGCTTTTGACCAGCATAAATGGTACTACCAGAAATTTTATTAAGCTTTTGCAGCTTTGCAACGGTTGTGTCGTATTTTGAAGCAATCTTTGAAAGTGTATCGCCTGATTTAACTTTATATGTATTCGTAGCAGACGAAACCTTATTACTTGTTTCAGTAACCGTTGTTGTCTTTGTCGATGTTTTAACTTGAGTGGTCGCTTTGACAGTTTTGCTAGTTTGCTGTTTAATCGTCAATTTCTGACCAACAAAAATGACATCATTTTGACTTGCATTCTTTTTGATTGAGTTAGCTGACTCAATACTTTTGACAGAAACGTTGTACTTTTTAGCAATGCTCCAAACCGTATCGTTTGATTTTACTGTAACCGTTTTTGCGCTTGCCGACTGGCTTGTTACCAAAAGAAATCCAGCGGCACTCGCAACACCAGCCAATACCTTTACCGTGTTATGACTATGTCCCATTAAATTTCACTCCCTCAGAGAAGATGGTCTTTAATACGAAAGCTGACAATGTAACTGCTTCCACATAACCACATATTAACACATCTTGTTCAATTTGTTTCAATAAAGGTTAAGAAATAATAAAGGTATGTACCAAGTATTTAACTTGGGGTATGCAAAAAGGGTTACCAACGCAAAGTTGATAACCCTTCTGTTAATTAAATAAACTATTAAAGAAATCAGTGATTTTTTGCCACAAACTCTGTAAAAAATTCTGAGCTTTTTTTGCATCCGCACTATTTGCGAAGTCTTTCAACGATGCCATTTTATCTCCAATAGAGGATTTTAAATCATTGGCAACATTCGTGACGTTGTTAATATACGTTTTAGTTGTTGAAACGGGTGCTTTTTGAACATTGCTTAGCGCTATGACGATATTATTAATTGAAGAACTAGGCGTCTTACTCGTAATATCATGATCTGCTAATGCTTCTTCTAACATTTGCTTAATATCTGCTTTCGTTGCTAAATTATTATCCGATTGGCGTTGTTTTGCAAGTTTCGCGGAAACATCACCCACAGCAGACATTAATTTCCCTGGATAACTAGTATCGTCACTATTTGAATTAATGGCTGGTTGTGTCGCATCAAGCACATCATTGGCAGCCTGTGTGTTTTCAGCATTCAACGATAAGCCATCTGCAGCTAAGGCCTTGTAGACACCCGTTAAGGCTGATTCACCAGAGACTGACTTATCGGCCGTCACCGTGATAATAACGTCCTTTACTCCTGCCATAGTTGCAACCATGGCATACTGTTGAGAAGTAACCTGTGAAATATTATTTTGGCCATTAAATTTTTCAATATTAACTTTAACGCCACTTCCAGGATCGGCAGGTGCTAACGAAACCGAGCTAATCATGCTTGCATCGGTTGTACCAGCAGAATTTAGATAAGTAGCATAATCATTTCCCGTCGCAGTCAATGATTCATAATTTGACTTCACTCCTAGGGCAGTTGCAATATCATCCTTATCTTCACTTGCTAGACCGGCCCCATAGACAACGTACGGCTTTGAAAGTGCTTTTGTTTGTACTGCTGATGAACTTGACGAGTCCGTCGTATCAGCAGAAGCTAGCTGACTTGTTATCCCCAATGTACCAACAAAGACTAACCCGACAAATAGGTTAACTAATATCTTTCGCAGTTTCATAAACTATTCCTCATTTCACTTTGATAAAGTAATTGTACCCTATCCAATTAGTTTTAATGTGTATTTCAAACTAATTTTAATGAATCTGAAAGCCCTTTAGCATTCCGTAATCATTTCACATATCCAATTCATAATTAGCAATGGATAATCCCACTTGCTGCATCATTTGTAGCGTCTTAGTTCTATCACTCTGACTTGTGCTCAGCACCGCAACATCAGTAATGTGATTAGTCGTGATAAATCGTGCAACATCATGATCAACGCCATTTCCTTCACCAGTTTTATTGAATACCTGAATTGGCCACCCTAATTCATCAAAGGCGCCAGGTAATTTATAGCGTGCTTGCTGATTCAAGAACCAGTCTTTCGTCTGCTTATCCGCCTTTTTTGAGATTAATTCTAATAGTCTTAAGGCTTCACTTGCAGTTGTCCTGTTATCAATCCCTTTTTCCAATGCCGATACATCCATTAGGTACCTATTTAAATGAGTTTCAGGAAAACCATTCCCTTGTAGCCATGAATTAACTTTTTTCATACCAAGTTCGTTGATAATCAAATTAGCCGCCGTATTATCCGACACAGAAATCATTAACCCAAGTATCTGAGAAACTGTAAACTCACCCGACTGTAAAATCTGTAAAACGCCGGCACCTCCGACAATATTTGACTTCTTAAGTGAAATTAGGTCTTCAAAATTCAGATTTTCCATGGCACACGCCAAAATTGGCAATTTAATCAATGAGGCCGCCGGAAAACTAACATTTAAATTCTTTTCAAATACAATTCTGTCGTCAATTTTGACAATGACAGCACAATTTGCAAAGCCATCCAATTCGTCATGTAGTTCATCAACAAGTTCAGTCATGTTCATCGCCAGTATCTCCTAGCGCCTTCAAGTTCAGGAGCATAACGCATTTCAGTAAGCGTTCCAATATCAATGTTCTTTCCAATCGTTCGTGACTGAATCATTTGGCCATTTCCCATATAAATTCCAACATGGTGGACATAGCCTGTTCCGTGGTCATAGGCAAAAAACAACAGGTCGCCGGGTAAAAGTTCTTCGGGAGAAACGGGCATGCCATTTTGGCTTTGATCATCTGCGTCCCTAGGAATTTGAATTTCTAAAACTCGGTGTAAATTATAGGTCAAACCGGAACAATCAAATCCATACGAGCTTATTCCTGCCCACAGATATCGTAGGCCCATATATTGCTCAGCCATTTTAACAATAGTTTCGCCCACATTTCCGCCAACGACGGGCAATTTAATTGAATCCGCTTGAATAAATCCACTTCCAAACGGGGTTTGAACTTTAAGCAAATTATCTTCCTCAGCAATCTGTTTAAAAGTTGTTCCCATACTAATATCCATTAAAGGTTGTTTCTGAGCGTCGAATAGAGTGGTACTTTTCACAGCTACTTTTACTTCTGCCGTTGTCTTATTAACAGATGTTAGCGCTTCAGGACCCAATAATTTAGTCGGAACCCAGCCACTATAGCCATCTAAGCTTTTATCATCAGGTTGCCCTAAAACGGAAACTTTTGCCCAGCCACCCTCAGTATAGTCTACTAGCACCTGATCATTAAACAGTGCTTGGGTTGCCAGCCGATTGCCGTCAGCAAGGTCAATTGAACTTTCTAATGACATTTCACTTACCCATTTTTTGACATCTCCAGTCAATGCCAGCTGATCTTCTTTACGTGGGGCATCTTTGCTTGTCCAAATAGTTGCAACCGGTACAATCACTCGTTTAATTTCCATGAGAATTTCCCCGCTTCCTTTTCTATCAATATACAACATTCAACCGCTTTTCAAAAGGTAAGACCATCAAAAGGACACCAAGCGTTTTTCACGTTTGGTGTCCTCTCATTAATATGCCTAACCCAAACCCAAGCCAATCTTATCAGGTAATGTAATATTTTCGCCTGATACTTCAATACCACCGGCAATTGGATTTTTCGAAAACATCATTGATGCATCTAAATCAACATACTTAATATTTTCTTTAGCAGCCGCAAGATGAGCAGCCGCGGTCACTGAAACTGAGGACTCAATCATGCTGCCAACCATACACTCAATTCCCGCTGCTTCAGCAAGTGCATTAATTTTCAGCGCATTATCAATTCCGCCCGCTTTCATGAGCTTTAGGTTGATTAAATCACACCCACCCATATTAATTAAGCGAGCTGCATCCGTTACTGAAAAGATGCTTTCATCTGCCAAAATTGGGGTCAAAACGTTCTGCGTCACATAGGCCATTCCCTCAAAGTCAGTTGCAGGCACTGGCTGTTCAATTAACTCAATATCCAAGTGTTCTGCTTCCATTGAGCGAATAACAGAAACCGCCTGTTTTGAATGCCAGCCTTGATTCGCATCAAGCCGGATTTTAATATCTGGTCCAATTGCTTTTCTAAGCTCACGAACTTTTTCTAAATCATGCTGTTCGGTATCGCTACCTACTTTGGCTTTTAAGCAATGAAACCCTTTTGCAACTAAGCTCTTGGCATGGTCGATCATTTCCGATGTTGTGCCCACACTCACGGTATAATCCGAAATTATTTCATGCCGATATCCTCCCAGCAGCTGATATAGCGGAACCTGGTACTGCTTGGCCAACAAATCGTTAATTGCAATATTCAAAGCTGCTTTCGGGCTCGAATTATGAACAGCGGACATCTCAATTAAGCGTTTAATTTCTTCACTATTCGTCAAACTTAACCCGATCAACTTTGGTCCAATCAAGTCATCCACAATATAATGAATACTTGCCTTACTGTCTCCAGTTATAACGGGTGTTGGTGCCGCCTCACCATATCCCACCGTGCCGTCATTTAAATGAATCTCAACAAGCACCGTTTCCGCAGTTGTCACTGTGCGCAATGCTGTTTTAAATGGCTCTTTGAGTGGAACAGCAACATCCCTAGAAATTACTTTCTCAATTATTGGATTCAATTGACTGCCCTCTATTTCTTGATATAAGCATACTTGTAATCGTAGTTTGCACCAGCAGTATTGTAGATGATGCCCTTAACATAAGGACGAACCAACCATGCTTCACCAGATTGATAAAGTGGTGTGATTCCTTGATCCTTTAGTAAAATATTCTGAGCTTTAACCATGTCATTCCAACGAGCATCCGCATTGCCAGAATCTTTTCCATTTGAAGCCTTGATTAACTTGTCATATTCTGAATTTGACCATTGAGAATTATTACTACCATTCCTTGAAGTTAGAATATTCAAGAAGGTGATAGGATCTGAGAAATCAGCGAACCAGTTACAAATTGACGCTTCAAAATCATGATCTGCCTGACGTGAAAGTAATGTTCTGCCTGGAATGTTGCTTAATTCAACTTTTAGTCCAGGTAACTTTTGTAAATCACTTTGAACATATTGACTCAGTTGTTGCATATCGTAACCATCGGAATTCAAGAGGGTAAAGCTTAGGCTTGTTTGGCCAGATTCCTTTAACCCTTCCTTCCAAAGCTTCTTTGCTTCAGTTGGATTATACTTCATTGAACTTGGGACAGTTGTATCATCTGTAAAGTCTTTGCCATCTGTTGGCGATTTTGCTAATCCCTTTGAGACGAAGCTAAGTGAATTAACCGCCCCACCACCAACAACTTTGTTTACAAGTTGATTTCGGTTGATAATCATTGACATTGCTTGACGTAACTTCTTATTCTTGAACATTTTGTTCTTTTGATTGAACGCAATGTAGTAGGAAGACGACTGTTGACGATTAACAACATTCGCATCACTCTTCATTTGCTTAGCTTGAGTTGTTGATAATTGGTCCATATCAAGTTTCTTTTGGTTGTAAAGATTCAAACCAGTTGAATTTTCCTTGATAACGCTCACTTTAATCTTGTTCATCTTAACGTTTGCTTTATCCCAATAGTTTTTATTTTTCTTTAGTGTATAGCTCATACTAGAACCATTCCACTTAGTTAAAGTATAGGGGCCATTGTAGACTTGGCTTGTACTCTTATTGCCATAGCCACTCCCATATTTATTAACAACTTTTTCGTTCTGAGGGAAGAATACTGGGAATCCCATCAATAACTTGAAGTATGGAATTTCCTTTTCCAAAGTTACCGTCAATTTGTATTTGCCGTCTGCTTTAATTCCTAAAGTATTGACGGCCTTTTTCTTGTTAACGATGCTATCAGCATTTTTAATTCCTGAGAAGAGGTACGTATATTGTGAAGCGGTCTTAGGATTAACGGTTCTACGCCACGAATAGACGAAATCTTGGGCTGTCACTGGATCTCCATTACTCCACTTTGCATTTTTACGAAGATTAAATGTATACGTTAGTCCATCTGCAGAAACAGAGTTTGATTTAGCAATACCTGGTTCAACTTTACTATCTTTACCTAGTCGAACTAGCCCCTCATCCACGTTATTCAACGTATTAAACGTGGCAACTGCAGTTGATTTTGATAAATCAACACTCGTCAATTGATCGCTTGTCGAAGTTGAAAACTCCTGTTCACTCGAGTTACTTGATGACTTTCCACACGCTACGAGAATTAACGACAAAGCTGTCAAACTAATCCCCATTGTTACCTTCTTTGCTAAATGCATACCCTTCACTCCTTAAATTTTGCCACTAAACACTTCTGAACCAATAACCCTAATTTACCACACAATTTAATGAAAATATATTGATTCACTCATTTACATTTAATATTTAAATAAACATAGCTTTGACTAAATTATCATTAGTAAATTGTTGGATTTACTTAATTTAATTAATCAAACGCCCCCTATATGACGCAATCATGTGATATTATTTTAATAAACCAAATTAGGAGTGCAGTAATAATGGACAAAACAGATGTAATAATTATGAATGAATTACAAAAAAATGCGAGATGCTCTTTAAAAGAGCTCGAGGCAAAATGTTTCATCACTTCTCCTGCCATTGCAATTAGAATCAATCGACTGGAAAAGAACGGAATTATAAAAAAATATCAAGCAATTGTCGACTTGCCAAAACTTGATTATCACGTTAAAGCCTTCATCAGATTGCAGCTTGATCCAAATCTAGAGCCTGATTTTTATCAATTTGTTAGTCATTCAGCCCACGTTCTTCAATGTGATTGTGTGACAGGAGACTATTCGCAACTTCTTCAAGTAGCCTTTAGCAACACCGGCGCCTTAGATAGCTTTGTGAATGAGGTTTCAAAATTTGGTAAAACGAGTACCCAAATCGTCTTTTCTACGAGTGTTGATAACCGTGGACCAAAAATTTCATCAGAAAATATATAAATAAAGAGACGCCCTCGGGCATCTCTTTATTTGACCACAATGGCCATTCTTCTGGTTTCATAAATTGTTTCAAATTTAGATTTTTCCAGCCAATATTGACCATCAATTGGATCACTTAAATGAACGACATCATTTCGAACGCCATCTAATACAACTGCATGATTGTTTGTTGGTGCTATACCAAATGAATAGGATTTCCACTCTGGTTGTTCAAAATGAACTGTAACAAATGTGATAACTGGGTTTCCTTTTTCAAGTTCACGATAAAGCCAACCAACAGCCGCACCTGATAAATTTTCAACGCGGCCGTATTGACGTGCCCAGCGACCTAACGGAACCGGAAAAATAGCTTCAAATTTATTTGGTTGCGTCTCAAATGGAGAACCCCCGAATCCATGATAGGGATTTCCATCCGCAGCAATTGGCATTCCTTTTAGAAACGTTAAATAATCAATATTAATCAAGCGGTGCTTGTAGTGAAGTACTTCGAGTAGGCTTGCAGCCTCGCAGCCATTTTCCGCATCATATGCCATCTGATCAATGTTTGGAACATTTAATAGAATTTCTTTCAAGTTATTCAACTCCTAAGGCCAGTTTGACTTTAGTTACCATGGCTTGATTAACTTGGGAATCACCCGTCATTTTTTTCAACGCATCGGGTAGACTAAGTCGTAGCTTTCCCTTGCGATCAACAACAGATTCAGCATGAACAAGTGAGCTACGAACAGACTCATCAACACTTGCCGCAACCGCTCGAAAGAACGCATCAATTTTCTCATCGTTAAAACTTTGAACAGTCGTAATCTGCTGTTTTGGATACTGGCTGACCCGATTGGCAGTGGAAAAGGCAATCACAATTTCGCCACTACCATGACCAATGAAGGAACCAGTACGTGTAATGCCAACTGTTGCCCGATTAGCGAGGCGTTTGAGCTGCCGTGAGTTCAGCGGTGCATCCGTTGCAATGACCGTGATAATTGACCCATGTTCCTCCTTCTTTTGACTTGCCTTAAAGAATTTAGCTATTTCCTCACCAATTGGTTCACCATCAATCACTAAGTCTCCCAGAAAGCCAAAATTGGACATCACTAACGTACCAACGGTGTACGTCGCATCATCTACCTCAATAACTCGTGAGGAGGAACCGATACCGCCTTTTAGGTCATAGCACATCATTCCGCGACCTGATCCAACTGCGCCTTCTTCAAATTGTGCCCCAGCACGCTTGATTGCCTGTAGGACATTATCTTCAGTGACCGCCATTTTCCTAATATTAGAGACATCCCCATCATTACATTCCATTACTATGGGATTAACAGTGCTGGTTGTGTCCCCAATATCCGAATTCTGTTTCATCATATATTTTGTCAGTGCATTTAAGGCAGTTCCTACTCCAAACGTATTCGTCAATAAAATCGGTGTCTCAATCGTCCCTAATTCATTAATTTGAATCAGGCCTACACTCTTACCAAAACCATTAATCACATTTGAAGCTGCTGGAACCTTCTCCAAAAATAGATTCCCTGATTGCGGTAAAATAGCTGTTACTCCGGTATGTACATCATTCTCGTCGATTGTCACATTTGCAACCTTAACTCCCGGTACATCAGTCATTAAATTTCTTGTACCCCTTTTTCGAGTTGATACATCATTTTTTAGATTTACAGTAAGTCCCATATCACCACTCCATTCTTTTTTAAAATATCATTGAACGGCTATTTGGTCAATCAGCATATAAAAAAGTCAGGCAAATTTGCCTGACTTTTTACATATCTAATAAATTTGAATCTGCGTTATCAACAATCAATTTATTAATTGATTTCGCAGTGATTGCATCCTTGCTTACTAACACAATTGTATCGTGCCCAGCCAAAGTTCCAGAAATGTCCTCAATACTGAGATCATCAATAATTGCAGCAAGTAAATTAGCGTAACTTGGTAACGTGTGGACGATATTTAAAAACTGAACTTGTTCCACTTTGATAACGGTATCGTGAATGGCTCGAAACAGATGTTGTTTTTCCGTTTCATTACCGCTTTTATAAATAACGTATCTCACTTTACCTGTAGCACCTTGTTGCTTCACAATTTGCATTTCACGAATATCCCTAGATATTGTTGCCTGCGTGGCTACAATTTGAATTGAGTTGAGCTTCTCCATTAGTTCATCTTGAGTAGAAATTTCAAATTTATTGATTAATTGCTCAATCTTCGCTTGTCTAATCGCTTTCTTCATAAGAATTCCTCACAGACCGACACCTTATTAATTAATGCTAGAATAACAAGTTAAATTGACTCCAGGTTAGGCTAGTAACGCCATTTAATCCCAAATGGAATAGTTCAAAGATGGTTAAAATTGCTAAGATTCCAACAATCCAGGCTACTGTCATTTCGACCTTGCCAAATACTTTATCAGCATGATTATCACGCTTTTGGAGTAACCAGAATACTGGTATACCAGCAGCGAATAATAACGTCATCAATAGGATAAAGCCAAGGTTTGATGCGTAGAGTAGCCAAACAGCGTAAATGCTTGAAATCCATCCAACAACAATATTTCCAGTTCTACCCGCAACGCTTTTATCCTCTTGTAGTGAGAATTTTAATTGGTAAAATGCAGAAAATGCATATGGAATCAAAATTGCAGCACTAGCAATTGAATAGAAGAAATTGTACGCCTGTGCGGTAATCAAATATGAAAACATAAAGATTTCAACACAAACGTTAGTAAATAGTAATGAATTGATTGGCGCACCATTTTTGTTTTCCTTCGCAAAAATCTTAGGGAATGATCCCTCTTTGGCAGCTTCATAAGGTAATTGACCAGCAAACATTGTCCATGAAAGCCAAGCACCAACAACTGAAATGATCAGGCCAGCATTAACCAACATTGCGCCCCACTTACCGACAACACTTTGTAGAAGTGCAGCCATTGCGGGTTGACTTAAGTTTGCTAAACCAGCTCGTCTCATAACACCAAATGAGAGCAAGGTAATTAAAGCGTAAATCAAGATAACGGTAATAATTCCAAGAACAGTCGCACGACCAACATCTTTACGACGACGTGCTCGACCTGAAAATACAACTGCACCTTCAATACCAATGAAGACCCAGACGGTAACAAGCATGGTATTTCTTACTTGGCCCATGACGTTACCAAATTGGAAACTCCCACTAGGTGTATACCAGAATCCATGGGTGAAAACACCTAATCTAAACGCAATTACCATTGTTACTAAGAAAATGAAAATAGGAATTAATTTAGCAATCGTAATAATCGTATTAACGAATGATGCGGACTCAATTCCACGTAGAATCATGAAATGACATCCCCACAGGATAACTGAGGCAGCTAGAATGGACCAAATATTTTGACCATCCTTGAAAACTGGGAAGAAGTAAGCAACCGCACTCATCAGCAACGTTGCATATCCAACGTTACCTAACCATGCGGATAGCCAGTATCCCCAAGCCGAGTTGAATCCCATATACTTACCAAATCCAGCTTCAGCATAGCTATAAACACCAGCATCAAGATCCGGTCGTTTCATTGTTAAGTTTTGAAATGTTTTTGCGAGCATTAACATTCCGATACCAGTAATAACCCATCCAATAATAATTGCTCCGGCACCTGCACCGGCTGCCATATCATGCATTAAGTTAAAGACTCCACCACCAATAATTGAGCCGACAACTAACGCAACTAACTCAAGTAAACTTAGTTTTCCTTTACCTGATTCTTCCATGATTAACACACTTCCTTTTGTTTAGTGTAATTAAACAAAACTCTCCCTGGAAAATGTAAAATTCTTATGCTGATAACTAATGACACCATCTGATACCAATTTGCGAACGGTCCGACTCGCGGTTTCTCGTGTCGTTCCACTAACCCGTGCAAGTTCAATTAGCGTGATTGGATAAGGAACATAAACTTCCCCATCCCCCTGCTTTTGTCCAAGTTTTTCACTAAAAATTTCTAAGGCCTGTTCGACCCGTTTAGTTGCACTTGAAACAAGCATTCGCTGCAATTGATCCTCGTTGTTGTTAATAATCTGCCCCATTACTTGAATAACCCGAATGGTCGCGACCTGATTCTGCTTCAAAGCTTGTTCAAATTTGTCCATTGGAAAGGAAACGATTTCAATATTTGTCAACGCCTCGGCAGAGTACGCGTACTCGTCGTCGCTAAACAAACCACGATATGGAAACCCCTTTTTCTCCTTAATATAACTAAGGAAGCCGAAATCTCCTGTTTCATCTAACCGTTCTGTACGGACAAGTCCGGAAACAACGTAGTAAAAGCGTTCTCTCGAATCACCCTGATCAAATAAAATCTGTCCTTTAGAAAAATTTTTAGCCTGCATTTGTTCAGTCAAATAGTCGAACTGCTCTTCAGAAAAATCTTCAAACTCCATCGTTTTTTTCAACCATTCTTTGTAGCGTGGGTATTCAGCCTTGCTTATCATGAGTTAACTCCTCTCTAAAGCTCCAAGAAAAGTATAACTCAAATAGCTGCATAAGGTCTAATTAACGAGTGATGATTGTGCCTGATCCGTTTTCTAGGAACTGTCCAACATTTTCAAGCGAAGTGACAACGGCTTTTCCACCATTACTATTCTTCACAAAGTCCATGGCTGCTTGTACTTTTGGCAACATGCTGCCCTTTGCAAATTGGTCTTCCTTAATATACTGAGCTAGTTCATCAACCGTCACGTTTTCCAATTTCTTTTGATCTGGCTTGTTGAAGTTGACGTAGATATTATCAACCGCTGTCAAAATAATGAGTAAATCGGCATGAACTAGTTCTGCAAGTTTCTCAGAAGCAAAATCTTTATCAATAACGGCTTCTCGCCCAACTAATCGATTAGCTTCTTTGACTACTGGAACACCACCACCACCAACGGAGATTGGTACTACACCAGCATCAACTAATGCGTCAACAACCTTATATTCTTTCACACCAATTGGTCTTGGAGATGGAACAACTCGACGATAACCTCTACCTGCGTCTTCAACGAAAACTTGGTCTGGATTTTCGGCTTTCTTTTGCTCAGATTCTTCTTTGGAATAGAAAGGACCGATTGGCTTTGTTGGATTCGTAAAGGCGTCATCATTTGCGTCAACCTCAACTTGTGTCACTAGGGTTGCAACATCAACATCCATATTTTCTTCCGCTAGGACTTCATCAAGCGCATTTTGCATCCAATATCCGATACTTCCCTGAGTCATTGATACCGCTGTATCCAATGGCATTGCGGGGTTGGTCTGAGTACTACCTGCTGCTTGTTGAAGTAATAAGTTTCCGACTTGAGGGCCATTTCCATGAGAAACAATTAGCTTGTCCCCTTGTTGAATGAACTTAACCAAATACTTTGCTGTATCTCGAAGTGCTTGTTGTTGTGCTGCTGCTGATGCATCCGTTGATAGAATGGCGTTACCACCTAAGGCAACGACTACTTTTCTTCCTGACATATGAATACCACCTTTATTTTAATAAAAACGAGCATATAGTACACGACTACATGCTCGAAATAAAATCTGATTAAACTCGTGGGATAAATAGGTTCCCTAGAGTTGCAGCCATCATTGCTTTGATGGAGTGCATTCTATTTTCAGCTTCTTCAAACTGACGAGCATACTTACTGTTGAACACTTCATCCGTAACTTCCATTTCTGAAAGACCATACTTCTCTTTAGTATCTTCCCCAACTTTAGTATCAGCGTTGTGGAAGGCTGGAAGACAGTGCATGAAGATTAGTTGATCATCAGGAGTGCCAGTTGCTTTCATGGCTGCCATATTAACTTGATATGGCTTTAATTCCTTAATTCTTTCTGACCAGTTATCTTCTCCCATTGATACCCAAACGTCGGTATAAACAATATTTGAACCCTTCATACCTTCAGCAATGTCATCGGTAATCAATAATTTTGCACCTGACTTTTTAGCAAAGTCGTTAGCATATTTTTGAATGTCATCATGTGGGAACAAGTGCTTTGGTGAAACGATGTGAATGTTAACACCCAAGATTGCACCGGTTACTAATAATGAATTAGCAACGTTATTACGACCATCACCCATGAAAGTAAGTGTTAAGCCCTTTAAGTGGCCGAAGTTTTCCTTAACCGTCATGAAGTCAGCTAACATTTGAGTTGGATGCCATTCGTCAGTTAAACCGTTCCAAACTGGAACACCACTGTCACGAGCTAAGATTTCGGCATCGCTTTGTTTGAATCCACGGAATTCGATTCCATCAAACATACTGCCTAGAACTTTACCTGTATCTGAGGTTGTTTCCTTCTTACCCAAGTGAATATCACTTGGTCCAAGGAAGTCTGGGTGTGCACCCAAATCATGTGATGCTGTAACAAATGCAGCACGAGTTCTAGTTGATGATTTTTCAAATAGTAAGGCAATATTCTTACCTTCCAAATATTTATGAGGAATGTTGTTCTTCTTTAAATCCTTCAAATGCAGGCCGAAATCAATTAAATATTCCAGCTCCTCAGCAGTAAAGTCTTTCTCAGCAAGAACACTACGTCCTTGAAATACATTTTGTTTAAAATCCGTCATAGCAGTTAACCCCATTCTAATTAGTTTAATTTATTATAAATCTTCACGAACCAATGGCATGCTCATGCAACGTGGACCGCCTCGACCTCTTGATAATTCACTTGAGAGAACATCGATAACTTTTAATCCATGTTTTCTAAGCAATTCATTAGAAACGTAGTTACGGTTATATGTTACAACAACGCCAGGTGCAATAGCCAACGTATTTGAACCATCGTTCCATTGTTCACGTCCAGAAATGATTGGATCTCCATTTCCAGTTGGAATTAGGTCTAAGTCATCTAATCCAAGAGCGTCCTTTAAGACTTGCTTCAAATCAGTTCTGTGATCAAGTTTCAACTCGCCATCACCTTTACCTGGTGTAATAGTCCAAGTATCAATGTGGCCACCCTCGCCTAAGATACCTGGGTGAACTGTAAATTGATCCGTATTAATCATTGTGAACACAGTATCCAAATGCATCATTGCGTGGTTATGTGGAATCTTGATTGCAATAACTTTATCGAATTTGCTATCCCTAAATAGGTTTCTAGCAATATCTTCGATAGCATTTGCAGATGTCCGTTGTGATACTCCGATTGCTAAGACATGGTCACTTAAAACTAATTCGTCTCCGCCTTCAATTCGAGTATCATGGTTACGGTCACGCCATACGTTTAAGCCTTTGTTAGCAAAACGTGGGTGATACTTGATGATTGTTTCCATAAATAGTGATTCACGTTGACGGGCAGCAAATGTCATGTGGTTTATACTTAAACCATCACCAATTGAAGCTGCTGGGTCACGAGTAAAGTATAAGTTAGGCATTGGATCCATTAAGAATGGATAGTCATTTTCTTCAGCTGCACTTACTAAGTCTGAAGGGACAAAATCTAATTCATCTTTTCTGACACCACCCATGATTTTATTAACCATGTCCTGAGTGCTTAAGCTTAGTAAATATTCTTTTAGTGCATCGTGAGTAGCACCCATAGCATAGCCGCTCTCAGTCAGCATTTGTTCTAAGAAACTATTTTTGAGTTCGTCACCACCTGCATCAATTGCTTCTGCAGATAGTTGTTCTAGATAAAGGACTTCGGTTCCATTTTGACGAAGAGTATCTGCAAAATTATCATGTTCCTTTTGAGCGATTGGTAAGTATGGAATATCATCGAATAATAAACGTTCCATCATATCTGGGGTAAAGTTTTCAACTTCCACATCGGGGCGTTTTAGCATTACCGTCTTTAATTTACCAATTTCTGAATTTACATGGATTGGACTTGTCATTGAGCATTCCTCCTAGTTCTTATTTACAAGACCTATCTTATCCTGAAATGTAACCGCTTTCTATAAATTGATTGCATTCTAAATGTGATGCATATCTCATTTTAATTTTGCTATGAATAGTCACTTATAAAATCTTTCACAATCCAGCATATTCATTAATATTTCGATTATTATACACACGTTAATGTATATAATTAGAAAATTAGTTTTTGATTAAATATTATTATTTTCTAATATTAGCGTTAAATAGCATCTTTTGACCATTTATTCATAGATTATTCACATAATATTCAAATAATTCATGAATAAATGGATATTCAGCATTGAATATAAAAAGGACCGGCAGTGTATGCCCGTCCTTCATTTTAGTCTTCTAACCTTTTAACGCTACGCCGTTTCATTAACTTTAATGACAGCTTCTTATACTGTGGTTGAAGCTTTCTATTTTTCAATCGATTAACCAATAGCTCCGTGGCAACCTGCCCCATTTCAAATGCGGGTTGGTGGATTGTCGATAATTCAGGGGTCACGTATTCCGCTATATCGATATCATCATACCCCATTACCGAAATATCATTCGGTATCTGATAGCCATTCTCTTTCAGACCCCGATAAATACCAATTGCGATTTCATCACTAATTGTAAATACAGCTGTGGGATCTTTTTCAATAATCTGTGAAACCGCATGATACCCACCGTTTTTCGTAACTTCCGAATTTACGATGTCATCATCTTTTATTGGGTTTCCAGCCTTTGCAAATACCTCTTTAAATCCAGAAATACGTCGGATGATGTTTTCAGTGGGGTTTTCAGGCGCAACAATCACAATTTTTTTATGATTGTTTTCTATTAAGTACTCAGCGGCTAGCCTTCCGCCCTCTTCATCATCTATCCAGACCCGGTCCCCTTCGCTGACAGCGTTTTGATCAAATAGCAAATACGGAATTTCATTCCGCTTCAGAATCGTGTCCACCGCGTCTCGATCAATCGTTGCACTAGCAATTATGAATCCGTCCGCTGCTCTTTGAATAAGCTCCTCAAGGTAGCTTTGAAGTTGTTGACTCTCATTTGCATCAAATATGATGGGCACAAAATCATTTTTACGGGCTACTTCTTGAATACCTTTTATGAAAATACTGAAAAATGGGTTCGCAATGTCCGGTACGAGCACGCCAACCGTTCTTGCTGACTTCATTATTAGGTTTCTGGCATTAAAGTCAGGCACATATCCCAAACTTTTCTGCAGGGCCGTCACGCGTCGCTTTGTTTCATCGCTAAAACGATCCCCTTTACCATTCAAAATTTGGGAAACGGTCGTCACTGAAACCCCAGACGCCTCTGCAAGATCTTTTATTGATACTTTTCGAGTCATTTCAAGTACCCCTTAGTTGTTTATTTACAAAACAAACTTAATTCATTTTATAAAAAGGTCGGAACGTTTTTCGTCTCGACCTTTTCAACTATGCTTTTAAAATTCTTTCAATCTCAACTAATTCATCATTCGTAAATTCGAGATTTTTCATTGCCTCTAAATTACTTAAAAGATGTTTTGGTTTTGAAGCACCCGTTACGATACTTGCAACCGTTTTACGCTTTAGCAACCATGCAATACTCATTTGAGCAAGCGTTTGGTTCCGGTTTTTGGCAAGTTCGTTTAACTCATTTAGTTTGCCTACAATTTTAGCATTACCGTCTGCAAGAACCTGTGTACTACTCCAATGAATCTTGAAATCGTCTGAAATGCCATTCAAGTATTTATCGGTTAATAAGCCTTCAGCTAACGGACCATATGAAACTAAACCAACGTTATCGGCGTCAAGTTCATCCAATAAACCGTCCTCTTCAACATTTCGATTTAACATGTTGTAAGAAACTTGGTTTACAACAAACGGTGTATGGAATTCCTTGAACCATTTAACCATCTCTTGAGTTTGCTCACGACTATAATTTGAAATTCCAACGTATAGCGCCTTACCATCTCTAACAACTTGATCCAACGCAGCAGCTGTCTCCTCGCTGCTTGTGTTAGGGTCTGGACGATGACTATAGTAGATATCAACATAATCCAGTCCCATTCGTTCTAGGCTATTATCAAGCGCAGTAATTAACGTCTTACGGGAACTCATTTCACCGTAAGGACCAGGCCACATATGAAACCCAGCTTTTGTTGTAATGACTAATTCATCACGATACGGCTTTAAATCTTTCTTGTAGACTTCGCCAAACATCCGCTCTGCAGCACCGGATTCAGGGCCGTAATTATAGGCTAAATCAAAACTGAAAATTCCGCTATCAAAAGCTTTAAGCATAACTTCTTCACTAGCTTTAAAATTGGCATCATCGCCAAAGTTATGCCACATACCAAATGAAATAGCTGGTAGCTGTAATCCACTATTTCCAGCGCGCCTAATTGGCATACGCCCATCGTAACGATTTTCATCAGCTTTGTACAAATCACTCACTCCTTAATAGATAAGAACATAAGTAAATTGTAAAAGATAGAGCACACTCCCGTCAAGCTGTTTCACTTTATATTCAGGAAACTATTTTACATTATCGCTTAAGTTAACCGCTCGACTGATATGTCCATCAGCAGCATCTAATAAACGTTTAGCTTCTTCAATCGTTCCCTTAGTTTCAATCAGCACAATGGCTAATGGAACATTGTTATGAGTTCTTGATAACGCTCTTTCGGCTGCTAAAGTGGAAGTTTCAGTTGCTGCTGCAATAATTCTCTTTGCTCGTTGCATTGTCTTAGCGTTCGTAGGAACTACATTAATCATCAAATTTTGGTAAACCTTCCCTGATTTGATCATAATTCCAGTTGAAAGCATATTTAAAATCATTTTTTGTGCCGTCCCGGCTTTCATCAAAGTGGCACCAGTAATTACTTCTGGTCCCACAATTGGACAAATAACGACGGAAGAAACTTGCTCAAGCGGGCTATCTGCCACACAAGTAATCCCAATTCTTAACGAGCCTACCTCTGCTGCATACGCAAGTGCGCCATTTGTATAAGGCGTATTCCCACTTGCTGTAATCCCAATGACGATATCTTTTTCGGTAAGATTAACTGCTTTGAGATCTTCGCTACCCTGTTTGCTTGAATCTTCAGCACCATCGATTGTCTTAGACATGGCACTTAGCCCACCAGCTACTATTCCAAACGCTTCTTCATCGGCTAGGCCATACGTTGGCTTAAGCTCAGTTGCATCAATGACGCCCAACCGTCCTGATGTACCAGCACCAATATAGATAAGACGACCACCAGAATTGAATTTTTCCACTGCTAGGTCAATTGCCTTTGCGACGTTTGGAAGTTGCTTTTGGACTGCACGCCCAACCCGCTGATCTTCGCGATTCATAATGTCAGTCATCTCAAGGGTCCCTACCTCATCGATGTGGGTTGAATGACGGTTGCGCTGTTCTGTCAGTAAATCTTCGAAATTCATACTTCCGCCTCCAATATTACCTAATACATATCAGTCTCATTGTATCACATATATGTTAGCGCTTTCATAGTTTTTTAAATTTCATATTCGGATTTGCAAGATAATTTCAAAATATCAAAATTGAAAACATTTCTTGATAATATGAATGCTTCTTACATCGATTTAAGCTTAAAGATACCCTCGTTTTCAAGCAATTTCCCAATTTTTAGGAGGCCACTTTCATTCCCTTTCTTTGCTAGAAATTGAACTCCTAAGGGTAAGCCTTCGTCAGTAACATGGGTTGGTAAGCTAATTGCTGGTTGCCCCGTTAGATTTGCCTGCTGTGTAAATGGTGACCGAGTCAAAGCTGGTAACCATTGATCATAGATGAGTTGTTGTTGTGCTTTTGGACTAAATTGAGAAATTTGCGTCAACTTTTGCTGATTTTCAGGACTAATTAAAGGATCACCAACTTTAGGTGCAGGCCAAGCAGTTGTTGGCGTCAGCAGGAAATCATAATCGTTCAAAAACTGATCCATGACGTAACCTGCATGATCCCACTTTCCCAAAGCTTCACTGTATTGAGCAGCGGTAATGTGTTTTCCAGTTTCCCCCAGTGCCCATGTTAACGGCTCCACCTCAGACTGCTGAATTTCTCGTCCAAATGCGACTTTTAAATCATCAAACATGGCGTTTGTCTCACCAGCATTCATTGCGTAATAAGTCTCCATAAGTTCTATTCCATTTAAAGTTGGTGTCGCATTAACGACTTCATGACCGAGTTTTTCTAGAACGTCTGCAACTTCATGAACGGCTTTTTTTGCTTCTTCGGATACGGGAGTTCCAACTGGTGACTCAACACTAATCGCGATCTTTAACTTTGGTAAAGGCTCATCGATAGTCTGCAAAAATCCTGGCTGATATGGCGGAACTTGAAAAACTGCTGCTGACTGGAGAGTCTGTAAGCTGTCTAACAGTGCTGCCGTATCATCCATATCTCTCGTCAGGCCAAAATCAATGGCAGCCCCCTGCCATGAACGCCAATCTGCCGGCCCAACCGGAACCCTACCCCGAGTTGGTTTTAAGCCAATTAACCCGGAAAAAGAGGCCGGAATTCTAATTGATCCACCACCATCACTTCCGGCGGCAATTGGTACAAACCCGGCCGCAACACTGGCTGCTGCTCCGCCACTCGACCCTCCAGGTTGATAATCCAAATTCCATGGATTATGCGCATTTCCGTAAAGCTCCGAATCAGTAATATTTTTAAATCCAAATTCAGGCACATTCGTTTGACCGATAATGATAAATCCAGCACGTTGTAAGGCTTGCACGAAAAAATTTGTTTGAGCAGCAATCTGATCCTTCAATAAAACTGAACCAGCTGTACTTGGTTCCCCCGCAAGGGACTGACCTAGTCCCTTAATTAATAAAGGAACGCCATAAAACGGCTGGCCAGTATCCGTCAAATGGTCACTTTCAAAAATGGCCTTTTCCTTTCTCAGGGTCACGACCGCATTTAAGTTCTTATTTTGCGCAGCTATCCGTTGATAAGCGTCCAATATTAGCTCGCGACTTGAAACATTACCATTTCTGACCAACTTTGCCATTTCTAAACCTGTTCTAAAATCCATAAATATCATCTCCATACCAAGTTGCTTAAACTGAGTTTATCACGAAAGCGCATACATTTCTGCATAAAAAAAAAGCGTTCACCGCTTCTTAGATTAACCTATTTAAGGAAAGCTTCCTTTTCAGCGCGAATCAACGCCCCAACACTTTCTTCATTATAAATTCGTTGAATTGCTTTGCCCATCAAGTTGCCTACTGATACCACAACAAATTTATCACTTTGTTTTTCTTCAGGTAACTTAATTGAATCAGTAAAAACAACTTTCTTTAAAGGTGAGTTGTTTAATTCTTCAACTGCGTTTCCACTAAAAACAGCGTGAGTTGCAACGGCAAATACTTCTGTAGCACCTGCACGTTCCAACGTTTTAGCTGAGTTTGCAATCCGAACCCCAGTATCGATGATATCATCAATTAAAATAGCTCGTTTGCCTTTAACAGAACCAATAACGGCATCAGGAGACGTAGTAGATTCATTATCGTCTCGGTTGTCAATAATCGCAATTGGTGAGTGCAACAGTTCAGCTAATTTTCTAGCATTCGATACGCCGGCATGATCTGGTGACACAATAACAAGATCGTCATCCAACTTATTTTCAACAAAGTACCTTGCCAAAAGCGGTGCCCCTTGCAAATGGTCCATTGGAATGTCAAAGAAACCTTGGAGTTGTGCTGCATGCAAATCTAGTGTGACCATTCGATCAACACCGTCCATCTCCAACATAGATGCAATTAATTTTGCAGTAATTGGTTCTCGTGATCTCGCCTTTCGATCAGCACGCGAGTATCCATAATAAGGAATAACGACATTGATTGAGTTAGCGCTAGCTCTTCTCACTGCATCAATCATAATCATTAATTCCATCAGCATTGAATTAACTGGATTTGAGACTGATTGGATTAAGAAAACATCATCCCCACGGACGCTTTCTTCAATGTTAATTTGAATTTCACCATCACTAAAATGTTTGACTGATGCTTTTCCTAATTCAACTCCCGCTGACTTAGCAATTTTTTCTGCTAATGGTTGGTTAGAATTCAACGCAAATAATTTTAACGTTCCCTTACCGACTTTGTCCGCCATAACGTGCCTCCATCTATTTTCTAATTTGATTATCGCAAGTATTAGTCGCTTGTGCAAGTCATTTAAGCCCGTTTTGGCATAAATTCTTGTGGTGAAATTCCATTCATGCCAATCATCGGATCAATTTTACCGGAAAGAATCATTTCTTCACTTAGTCTTGTATCATGCACGACCTTGGTATCTGCTGATGCTTCAGAAATGTTTTCACTAGGTGTTTCTTCCATCTCACCCTTTTTTTCGGTTTCGACACTTTCCTTTGGCTGATCATCAATGACTGACTGTAGGCGTTCCTTTAGCGTTGTTTTCCGATTAACTGATTGATTTTCAACACATCTTCTAAACGAGTCAGTGTCTCCGAGTAAAATTAACATTTTTTCGGCACGGGTAACTGCCGTATAAAGCAGGTTTCTTTGTAACATCCTAGCATATTGGGGCACCATTGGCAGAATCACCATTTTAAATTCTGACCCTTGAGATTTATGAATTGACGTGCAATATGCCAACGTAATTCTAATCCAATCATTTCTCCCATAGGTGACTTCAGTTTGGTCAAATGCAATGGTAATCTGATCGGATTTAGATTCATTTGCTTTATCGCTGGCCAGATCTATTCCAACAATAATCCCAATATCCCCGTTAAAAACGTTATTTTCGGGACTATTGACAAGGTGAAGAACTTTGTCCCCAATTCGAAACTTTTGGCCTCGAAACTCAACTTCTTTTTGTTGTGAATTTTTGTGCGGATTCATTATCTCTTGAATTGTTTCATTTAGACGATCAATTCCAGCAACACCCCGATACATTGGTGCCAAAACCTGAATATCTGAGGTATCAAATCCCTTCACCTTAGCTTTCGATACAATCTGGCTAATGACCGAGTCAATCTGACCCGCTCCACATGGAATAAAGGAGCGGTCTGCCTGGTTGACTGTAAAATCACTCGGCAATTTCCCCTCTTTGATGCTGTGGGCCAGTGGAATGATGGAGGAACCATCCCCCTGACGATAAATGGTTGTAAGTTCAATCTTATTTATCTCGCCGCTTGCCAATAAATCATGAAAAACTTGGCCCGGTCCAACCGATGGCAATTGATCTTTATCCCCGACCAAAACAACTTGCATACGACTGGGAATTGCCTTTAAAAGACTTTGAAATAGAAATTCATCCACCATCGACATTTCATCAACTATCAGGAGGCCACCCTCAAGTTCATTTGTTTCCACATCTGGATTCTGTTCACGTCCAGTCAGGCCCAATAAGCGATGAATCGTACTTGCGGGTAATCCTGTTGTTTCACTCATTCGTTTGGCAGCTCGCCCAGTGGGGGCAGCCAATAAAACAGGAAATGGCTTATCTTTATATTCATTGATATCAAGCGATAGATTATGCACTCTGCCATATAAATTAACCAACCCATTAATGATGGTCGTTTTACCAGTTCCTGGTCCACCTGTAAGTAAAAAGACCCGGGAATTTATTGCTGCAGTTAAAGCACCTTTTTGGGAATCATCATAGGTAATTCCCAACTGTTTTCCAACGATTCGAAGTTGCTTTTCAATTTGCGAATCTTCAAGTGGCTCTAAAGCTTCATCTTTAAGTAATCGATTTAAATGCTCAGCAATCTGCCACTCGGCATCATACAATTGCTTCAAATAGATTCGATCATGATCCCCAACAACCTTTTGTTCCTTAGCTAAACTAACCAATTGTTCAGCCAATAACTGTGGGTTTATTTCTGTTTGTCGACTATCTTCCAATAACTGTAAGGCCGTCTGCATTAATGGCTTTGCAGTTGTATAAACGTCACCATCCTGCATTGAAAGATCTTCAATCGTTTGTAAAAGTGCTGCTCTCACTCGTTTTGGATCATCATTCTTAATTCCAATTTGGTTTGCAACCCGATCTGCACGTTTGAAATTGATTCCAACAATATCTTCAACAAGTTGATATGGGTTTTCTTTAAGCACATCGAGCGTTTCACCGCGGTATTTCTCAAATATTTTGGCGGTTAATTGACTACCAAACCCATAGCTATTCAGCCCAATAACAATTTGATCCATTCCGTTATTTGCTGTTAGATTTTCTATTAAAACTTCTCTAACTTTTGGCTTCAGATTTAATGGTGCTAAACATTCTGGATCGCCAATTATTTTATCAATTGCTTGTAATCCCAGCAAATCAACAATTCGTTCTGCCGTCTTTTTCCCCAAGCCAGGAAAATCATCGCCAGACAAATAACTAATAATCCCCGTTTTCGAAGTAGGCGTCTCATTTTCATAATTATCAGCTTGAAATTGAGTGCCATATTTAGGATGCGACACCTTTTTACCAACAAATCGATAGGTCGTTTCTTCGCTTATTTCCGCAAAATTGCCTATGACAACAATCTCGTCTTCATGCCAGTCCAAACTAGTTTCTGAAATTTTTACAAGTAACACTTTATAAAAACTATCAGGACTCGTAAAAAAAATGGCAGAGACATTTCCCACCACAAAATTGGACTGTTGGTCGGTTTTATTTTGGTCATCAAATAAATTCATGGATTCTGCCATTTTCCACTATCGCTTCCTTCTTGTTAAGTAGTAACTAATTTTTTCGAGCCTTAATTAATTCTTCAATTCCTACCAACTTGTTTTGTTGCTTTTTAAAATAAGTTGGATCATTCTTCTTCGCCTTTTTAAAATAGTCATCGAACGGCTGTGATAAGACCATCGCTAATAGCCCACGGTCAAAGTTTGCTGCACCATCCTCAGGATCATTTTCTAAAATAATATCAAAGTATTGCGCTGCCTCATCAAAGTTACCTAATGCTAAGAGATTTTCAGCAACCAGTCTATTAGCACTCGAATCTTGTTTAGCCAAATTCTGGGCTGTTAAGGCATAGGCAAGTGCCTGTTTATGATTTCCTAAGCCAATATAGCACTGACTAATCATTAAATACGTGTCTTTTTGTAATTTATCTGATTTAATTTTAGTAAATTCATGGATTGCTTGATCAAATTTCCCAGATTCATAGTAAACGTTGGCCAATCCATAGGTTAATTCATCGGTCGCTTCGCGAGTTTGATTCTTT
Source organism: Secundilactobacillus malefermentans DSM 5705 = KCTC 3548 (assembly GCF_001436395.1). Taxonomy (GTDB): domain Bacteria; phylum Bacillota; class Bacilli; order Lactobacillales; family Lactobacillaceae; genus Secundilactobacillus; species Secundilactobacillus malefermentans. Next base: position 84,383 of record NZ_AZGJ01000002.1, read on the forward strand.
AATAATCCTTGTGCTTTTAAGAATAGTTCTTCTGCTTGCGCATAGCTCTTTACCTGAGTCAACATGGCTCCTAAATTATAATAAGCGTGGTAATCGGCTGGATTAGCATCAACCTTTGCCACTAATTTCTTCAGAAGCTCCTCGGTTTGTTTTTTTTCATCTTTTCGATTCACTTTTTTATCTGTCATTGTGCTTCTCCTAAATCGTACTTGTTTGATCTAATGCGCCCGTTAAATATTCTGTATCATTCCACTTATTGAGAATAAAGTTTTGACCACCGTCATTGGTTTCTAAAATGGTCGTTGACGTATTTGCCAACCCACCTCGATCTCGCAAATTTGCAAGTGGAATGCCAAGAAGCGCATTAATTTCAGCATTTAAGGCAGCGCCATGACTCACAACTAGTACATTATCAGTTGGCGCATCAAAGTGCTGAGATATCAGTCGAATTGCGGGTGTCATTCGATTGATCACATCCGAAAAGCTTTCACCACCAATTATATTAGCCTTATATGCTTCTGGATGACTTCTAAATGCTTCGAACTCTTCTGGAAATTGATGTTGCACATCTACAAATTTTTGCCCTTCCATTTTGCCAAGGTTAAATTCAGTCAATCGGCTCAGCAAAGTAAGGGGAACTGCATAATCAAACTGAGAAATAATGTTCTGAGCAGTCACCCTTGCCCGTTTAATAGGACTAGCATAAACATGTGAAAAGTTAAACTGACTTAAATAATCACCAGCTTGTTTCATTGCTGTGTAACTTTCGGGTAATAGTGGCGAATCGCCGCCAGATCCTTGGTATCTTGATTCTAAATTCCACTTAGTTTTACCATGTCTTACAAAAAATATTTTCAAATTGATTCCCTCATTCACAAAATTGACATTGCTTTTATTATGCCAGTTTCGGCCCCTAAATTCAAAAAAGGATGTCCCCATTATAGGACATCCCTTCATTATTAAAATTAAACGTATTGTAATTGACGTACTGGGTTATAAGCTGCATCAATGATTGCACTACCCAAGCACTCAGCGCCATCGTAAAATACAACAGCCTGCCCTGGTGTAATTGCCCGAACTGGGTCATCAAATACAACAGTAACCTTCTGACCATCATCGCTAATCTTTACCGTAACGCCGGTATCTTTCTGACGATATCTAAATTTAGCGGTGCAATGGAACTCATTACCACGGTCGATTGAATTAACCCAATGGATATCTGATGCATCAAGGTGCGTCGCATATAAATGCTCATTATGATAACCCTTGCCAACATACAAGATATTCTTCGTCAAGTCTTTGCCAATAACAAACCATGGCTCATTATCCTCACCATCTCCGCCAATGCCAAGGCCACGACGCTGACCAATTGTATAATACATTAGTCCTGCATGATCACCCTTAACCTCGCCGTCAACCGTCATCATTTTACCCGGTGTTGCGGGTAAATAATGGCCAAGAAATGACTTGAAATTCTTTTCGCCAATAAAGCAAATTCCAACTGAATCCTTCTTCTCAGCAGTAGCCAATCCTGCCTCTTTTGCCATTGCTCGAACCTCAGGCTTTGTAATGTCCCCAATTGGAAACATAACTCGGTCTAACTGCTCAGTAGATAGCTGGCTCAAGAAGTACGTCTGATCCTTATTCTGATCAACTGAACGCATTAGGTGCATGTGACCGTTCTCATCACGAGAAAGCTGAGCATAGTGGCCAGTTGCAACATAGTCTGCACCAAGATCAAGTGCGTAATCCAAAAAGGCCTTGAACTTAATCTCTTTATTACAGATTACATCAGGATTAGGCGTTCTTCCCTTCTTATACTCATCGAGGAAGTATGTGAAAACTCGGTCCCAATACTCCTTCTCAAAGTTAACGGAATAATAAGGAATCCCGATATTTGCGGCTACTTTGGCAACGTCCTTGTAGTCCTCAGTCGCTGTACAGACACCGTTTTCGTCAGTGTCATCCCAGTTCTTCATGAAAACTCCTACAACGTCATAGCCTTGCTGCTTTAGTCTCAAAGCAACAACCGAAGAATCAACTCCGCCACTCATGCCGACAACGACACGAGTATTGCTGTTGTCTTGCATTTAAATCACCATCATTCATTTAGATTCTGGAGAATCTACGATTTGAAGGTCGCAAAATCCAGTAATACCTAGTGTAGTTAATTATGACAAGTATTGCAAGCCTGGCGTGTCAATTATTATTTTTGAACCTGTACCACTTCTCGCTCTTCAAGAACTTCTATTAAGTGATTAAATTGTTCAACTAATTTCTCATGAGTCTCGTTTTTAAAAATATTAATATTTTGAAGTCCATTCGCAGTGACCGTTGCTAATTTAAAGCTGCCAAGATCCTTTGAAACCATCATTTTGAGCTTAACGCTTTTTTGGTATGGGGACTCAGGATCTAAAGACCGCTCCAAAACAAAGTTACCCGCCTTACTCTCTACAAAACCAACATCTTTAAGGGTATATTTTTTAATATTGTCACTTAATCGATAAACTTTGTTGTCACCTAAATCAGTTACTTCAGTTGTAAATGCCATTTTAATTAACCTCGCTTCGTTTTTTTAGTCGATTGACGATTTGAGTGATGCTATTAATCAACTGGTTAATTTCATCAGTGGTTGTATTTTTTCCAAAACTGATTCGAATTGATTCCGAAATTCTTGGGCTATCTTGACCATACATTGCTGTCAGAACGTGCGATGGTTCAATGGATCCTGCAGTACATGCAGAACCACCAGAAATGGCAATTCCTGCCAAATCTAAGTTTGTCTGCATAACATAGGTAGAAACTCCCTTGATCCAAATATTTAGAACATGTTGAAGCTCGTTCTTTTCTAGGTCTCCATTGACTGCAAAATCAACGTTATTTTTAGTTAACCCTTCAACAATCTGCTGTTTAAATTCAAAATATTTAATTTGTCTGGCTGCTTTTTCCTCGGGCGTGATTTCTTCAACTGCTTTCGCAAAGCCCGCGATTCCGGGAACGTTCTCTGTACCGGCACGCCGTTTCTCTTCTTGTTGGCCACCCTTTAAAAAGCTTGGAAAGTTTATTCCCTCTCTTTTATAAAGGAACCCAACCATCTTGGGCCCGTTGATTTTATGGGCAGAAGTTGAGAGTAAGTCGATATTATCTCGATTAACATCGATATCTAGTAGACCATAAGCCTGTACTGCATCTGTATGAAACCAGGCTTGATGATCTTTTAGAATTTCGCCAATTTCATGAATCGGCATCACTGACCCAACTTCATTATTACCAGTCATGATTGAGACTAAAATCGTATCATCCCGCAAAGCCTGCTTAAAGTCCTCTAAAGAAATGTGGCCAGTTTCATCTACGGGCAAATAGGTAACCTCATACCCAAGGCTTTCCAAATATAAGAGTGGTTGCAAAATGGCTTCATGCTCAACCGCAGTTGTAATAATGTGCTTCCCTAAATTTTTTCTGGTAAGCGCCGTTTGAATAATGGCAGTATTATCACTTTCAGTTCCACCACTTGTAAACACAATTTCATCATCAGTCGCATTAATGCTTTGCGCAATGATGTGCCGGCTCCGCTCCAAAACAGTATGGGACTCTCTCCCCAAACCATACAAAGTAGAGGCATTTCCATAAACATTCTGTAATTTATCAGTCATTTCAGTTAATACCGCATCAGAAATGGGAGTTGTCGCAGCATTATCTAAATATATTTCCTTCAAACCGATTCCTCCATCTAATATTTTTTAATATTTTTATTTTTCCTCATCTGCAAAAAGTGCTAACAGCATTTTTGCGGATCTCTTACCTGCTTCAATGATGAAATCATCAAAATTAACCCCTGCTTCTTCATCACCAACATCTGACATTGCTCTTACAACCAGATATGGTACATCAAAATCATGAGCAACTTGTCCGACCGCAGCCCCTTCCATTTCACTGGAAAGTGCATCAGGGAAGTATCCTAGGATTTTATCAATAGCTGCTTTTCCAGCAACAAATTGGTCACCCGACACAACCAACCCTAATTTCGTATTTAAGCCAGTTTCCTTAGCAGCTTCAATCATTTTGTTACCCCATTCTTTTGAGGCTTCAAAACGAGCTGGTTGCCCAGGTAATTGACCATATACATAGTCAAATGCTCGTGCATCTGCATCATGATAGGCAGTTTCAGTAGATACCACAATATCACCAATACTTAATCCTTCACCAATACCACCAGCAGAGCCAGAATTAATAATTAAATCAACATCAAAGTTGATAATCAAAAGCGCGGTTGTAATTCCCGCTTCCACTTTCCCAATTCCTGAACGAACAAGCACAACCTCTTGGTTACTGATTGTTCCCGCATAAAATTCAATATCTCTTACTTTAGTAATTTTTTCGTTTTGAAGTGCGTCGCGAAGAGACTTAATCTCTTCATCCATTGCACAAATCACACCATATTTCATTATTATCCCTCACTAATCTACAAAAAATAAAATCCTCGATTTAAAATTGAAGTGC
>NZ_AZGJ01000020.1 GCF_001436395.1 Secundilactobacillus malefermentans DSM 5705 = KCTC 3548
CTAACTTGATTATAAAACGCGCGCAAAACATTCGTTTTGTCCCAGCCCCGTTGCTATTTCCGAATATTCTTGCTTAGTCGGGTTCCAAAAAGCTACTTTCTCTGCCTAGCTACGATCAACAAACAATCCCAAGTGCAGGATTATTCGTTAATCTAGGCTGCGACTTGGACTGTCGCACTTCGACATAGTCCAATCGACATCGTAGCGGAGCGTAGTATGCTCAAAAGCAAACCGCCTTTTGTCTCACCCTCGTTTTATTGAGCTTTAAAGGCTCAATTACTAGGTGGGTTACATTAAATAGTGGCGTCACTGACTTCTTAGTCGTAAACTATTAACTATCAAAGGGAGTGACAGGTAGTGGAAATGGAAATTCGACCGATGCGAATAGCTGAGCAGGAACAGCTTGCTGCAATCTATTTGAAAGCCAGGCAGGTGAGCTTTCCTTGGGTTCAGGATCCGCAATTAGCAGATTTTAAACGGGATTCAATGGGCGAGTCCGTGATTATTGCGGCAATTGATGGCAAAATCGTGGGATTTGCGTCGCTGAATCGGTTATTGGCCTTTGTCCATTTACTGTTTGTTGATCCGGATTGGCAACGAATGAGTGTGGGACATCGACTCATTGAGGAAATGGATAAAAGAACGCAACGACCATTAACTTTGAAGTGCGTCATCGAGAACAAACCCGCCTTGGCCTTTTATAAGCGAGAAGGTTTTGAAATTTTACGGGAAAATCGCAATGACGTACCTGCAAATGATACGTTAATTAAACAAAAAAATGAGTGACTTCCGTTTATTTTACGGAGGCACTCATTTTTGTTACTGGTTTAATTTAACTTCAAGTTCCATTTGTTTTGTCTTTTCACGCTCAATCTTTAGCTTCTTCTTTAGGGAACGATTATGGAAGAAACCAACCGCTGCAATTGCCACCGGAATCGTTGTCAATGCGACAACTGGCGGAACAATCCATGGATTTTCTTTAACAAAATCAAGGTGTTTTTCGCGCATCATTTTTTCAAATTCAAATAGTTTTTTAGGATCCATTTCTGGTAGTTTACGACTCATCGTACATCACGCTCCTTTAACTCTATCATAGCGTAAATGAAAGCGCTTGTCTGCAAATATGTTTAATGGATGATTTGGTTCTCATCGGTGGAAAGTGGGAAGCCCCGGCCAAACGATTCTAATAGAAATTGCCAAAGTGGACGGGGAATTTGTAATTCAGCGCGGTCACTCTCTGAAATTGTGTAGCGGATGGCGGATTCGTCATCATTTTGAACTTTTTGAATCCATTGAGGTTCGCGAATTAATTCCCGACCCATTGCCACAAAATCATTGCCAGCATCGATTAGCGCGTCGGCCTGTTGGGGACTGGCAACGTGACCGACCGTTATTAATGGCAAATCGTCAGCAAGCACCGCTTTAATTTGTTCAAAGACTGGGGTCGTTTGCGTCGAATCAACAATAGAACCTGCCCAAGCGTCTGCCAACGAAATATGAAGGTAATCAATGGCTGTTTTGTTGAGCTTTTTGACGAATTCAAGTGTATCTTCCAAACGAATGCCCGGTTCCTCGCGCTCTTCAGGCGAAAGTCGATAGCCTAAAATAAAGGGCCGGTCTGCGGTCTCCTTGATGACCCGAGTGGCTTCCTCGATAACGGCAAGGGGGAAGGCCATTCGTTTGTCCAATGAGCCACCCCATTGGTCAGTCCGTCGGTTGGAGTGGGGGCTAAAGAATTGTTGCAAAAGGTAAGTGTTGGCACCATGAAGTTCGACACCATCAAACCCTGCTTCAATAGCAAGTTTGGTTGCATTGCCAAAGTCTTTAATGGTTTGCTCAACTTCAGCTTCTGTCAAAGCGCGAGGGATTTCAGCATCAGGACGAAGGGATGGAATCGCACTTGCGGAGACGGGTTGCTGGCCACGCAGAATTTTTGAATTGGTCATGCGTCCAGCACTAAATATTTGAAGAATTGCCTTGGTATGACCGACCTTGATTGTACGAGCTAAGCGTTGCAGGCCTGGCAGCATGGCCTCGTTTGTGATACTTAATTCGCCTTCAAAGCCCTTGCCGAGGTCGTTCACGTTAGCACAGCCAGTAATGAGCATCCCAACGCCGCCAGCCCGTGAATGATAGTAGTTAAGCTCGTCCGTGGTAATGGTACCGTCGTGAAAGCTCGATTTTTCAGTCATTGGCGACATGGCAATTCGGTTGGCAATAGTGACGCCATTTCGTAGTTTATAGGAATTTAAAAAGTGCCATTTTTTCATAGTTAACTCCTTTCTGACGCTAATTGTTTTAAGTTTACTCGTTTGGAAAAGAAGGCAAAAGAAAAACGTTCCGAAAAATCGGAACGCTTCAACGGTTATTCTTTAGCAATTTTAACGAAGACGTTATTTGTTTTGTCTTCATCAATATCCCGGACGATCTTATAGCCCGTGACGTGAAGCCTTGTAGACTTGTTCTTGCCAGTCGTTGTGTCCTTGACGGTGAACGTTTGGGTCATTGGGATGTCAGATAGCTTTCCCTTGAATTTGATAACGGTTTGAGACTTGCTGTTCTTACCAAATGAGTACGAAAGGGTTCCTTCCTTACTTAGGGCGTTTGCTTTTTGAGCGGCTGAGTAAGTCTTGTAATATTTGCTGACGTTGTAGATTGTCACCTTTTTTGAATCCTTATCAAATTTGTAGGCTTCAAATCCAGAATTACTCTTGGAATTGATACCGCCCGAAAGATACCAAAGATCACTATTATTTGAAATTTGAGATTGAACGGAAGTTGCTTTGGTACTTTTGACTTCGTTACGGAAACTAGCTTGCTGGTTTGATTGATTGCTGCTCTTACCGCAAGCACTCAATACAACCACAAGAACCGCGGCAAGACTGATAAAAATGGCCATTGTCCGTGATTTTTTCATGATATATCACTCCTCTATTTGACGATAGTATAGCACAGTCTCGTATGGGACAAAATTCTAACCTAAATTCTTAGCAAATAAAAAATAAATTGTTAACGGTTGTTCATGTATCGATAAATACCATATAGAACGATGGCGAGTAGAATGCCAAACCCAATCACCGGGTTCTCCCGGAAAATCCAATGGAAGACGCGAAACGTACCACGGCCATGGGGAATGGCAACGCCAGAAATGAAATTTGTCAGCATTGAAAGCAGAACCTTTCCCATATTTTTCTCCAGTTTAACGCATTTTTCAGGTAAAAGATAAGCAAAAGCGTTAAAATTTCGGTATCATAGGGACTATATGATTTTAATCGGGGAACGGGGTGCTTTAAGTGACCATCAATTGGTATTTAATATTCGAAATAATCGTTTTTATTAACGCGGCGCTTGCCTTTATTACCGTTTTTAGAGAAAAACGGGATATTGCGGCAACTTGGGCCTGGCTGATTGTGTTAGTTTTTGTGCCAGTTGTCGGCTTCCTGGCCTACGCCTTTATTGGTCGAAAGCTCCCAAGGCGTCAAATTTATCGAGTTAAAAACCAGGTCAGAATGCAGTTGGACAAACGGGTCATGCAGCAACGAACGCAAATTGGGTTCGATCATCTACCTGCTGACGACGTGACAGAAGAGACGTCCTCATTGGTGAGCCTCTTTGTCAGGACGGACCACGCTTTCCTGTCCCGTAAAAATCGAGTGAAAATTTTCATTGATGGTAATTCCCTATTTCACCGCATGATTCAGGATATTGAAGCGGCGCAATCCAGTATTCACATTGAATTTTATACTTTCTACAACGATAAGATTGGAAATGAAATTCTCGATTTATTGATTAAAAAAGCGCAGTCTGGCGTTGAAGTTCGGGTAATTTATGATTCTTGGGGGTCGATGGGAACTTGGCGAAGTTTCTTCAAGCCACTTATGGCCGCTGGAGGGCACGTTGAACCCTTCTTGGCCACCCATTCAGCTCTACTGGATTTCCGTTTGAACTTCCGTGACCATAGGAAAATTGTGGTAGTTGATGGAAAAATCGGCTACGTTGGCGGATTTAACATTGGGGATCAGTATTTGGGGCGTAAGGAAAAATTTGGTAACTGGCGCGACACCCATTTGAGAATTGTGGGTTCCGGCGTCTTCGGATTACAAGCCCGCTTCATTTTGGACTGGAACGTCACTGATAAGCACCATCCAATTCCAACTGATTACGTGGAACCAAAGTACTTCCCACTGACTAAAATTAAGGGCGAAACTAACCTGCAAATTGTCTCAAGCGGTCCGGATTCTGATTTGCAACAGATTAAAATGGGTTACATTCGCCTCATTCAAACGGCGCAAAAGCGACTTTGGATTCAATCGCCGTACTTAATTCCGGATGATAGTGTTTTTGATGCGTTGCGGATTGCCTCGATGGCGGGCGTTGACGTGCGAATTATGATTCCAAATATGCCGGATCACCCGTTTGTCTATCGGGCAACACAGTATTATGCGCGCCTGCTTGCGAATGATGGTATTAAAATTTATTTTTACGGAAATGGGTTCTTGCACGCAAAAACGATGGTTGTCGATAGTAAAATTGCCTCGGTTGGTTCAGCCAATCTGGATTACCGCAGTTTCAAATTAAACTTCGAAATTAACGCATTCTTGTATGACGCTAAGTTGGCAAAAGAGTTGGAAGATATTTTTGAAAATGATGTCACTAGTAGTGAGCTGATGACCCCGGAGAAGTTTGCGGCGCAGTCACTCTATTTAAAATTCAAACAAGACGCGAGTCGATTGTTGTCTCCAATTTTGTAGAAGTTGACACAAAAAGGGACCGAAATCCGTTAAGATTTCGATCCTTTTTTTATTTTATGATTTTACTATTTTCGTTTTCAAGCCTTCAATAATGATTTCCAGGCCCATTTCAAACTGTTCCTTTGCCGAAAAAGAATTTCTAATTTTGATGGAGGCGGCCATGTGTTGGAGCGCGTGTTCCTGAACGTTTTCATGGATAAGGGCAACGTGTTTGGCAATCTCCTGGCCTTTATGATCCACAATCTGTTGCCGAAAGCGATTTTCGGTGGATAGATCAATAATCGATCCAGTCAGGAGAAAATCGATGGAGGTCATGGCAACCGTTGATGTTTGCTCATCAATTCCAGCATCGGCCATAATCCCGATGGCGTGATCGATTAATCGGAGTCGTACAAGGGAGGAGGGAATTGTTTCAACCATCAAAATGGCTGAGGATGGGTAAGCAATATAAACGTCTAAAATATTATCAAAAAGTTGACGGAGTTGGTCTGCCCAGTTGAGGCTTGGGTCAGGAAATTTAATTTTTCCAATAATCACTTCGGCCATCGCCTGGAGAATTTCCTGTTTGTTTTTAAAATACCAGTACAACGTTGATACATCAATGTGCAGGTCGCGAGCAACGTGCCGGAGAGAAAAGGCATTAAAGGATTTTTCTTGTCCTAACGTTTTGATGGCTTGCTGAATAATCTGTTCTCGTTTAATTTCCTTTGGCAAAATAAGCCTCCTTTTTAAATTAATAAGAAATAGTAATTGTTTTTTAAGGTGTGATTTGGTAATATACAAATTGCTTTTGCTTCAGCGCTATTTTTTTGTTATTTACTCCAACACTGTTGGAGAGTTGATTTATTCTAACATATTTAAACAAGTTATCAAGGGAGGGTTCACTGTGATCACAAAGGCAATTGGTAAATATAAGCTGTTAGTGACTGCTGCTATTCTAACCATGTTAATCCAGGTTGGGGCAACGTTATGGCAGCCCAGTTACATGAAAAGTATTCTAAGTGTGATGGCAAATACAGCACTTTCCACGTCAGGCAAAATTGATCGGATAAGTGGGTACGGGGTCGCACTGATTGTTATTGCGGTAATCGGATTAATTGGCTCTGTTTTAAACACGATTACTGCGGCTAAAATTGCCCAAGCAGTTTCAGCCGACTTACGAGAAAATACGTTTCGAAAAATTCAGACCTTCTCATATGAAGATGTTGAAAAATTTAAATCAGAAAACCTCGTTGTCCGAATGACGAATGATATTAACCAAATTCAAATGCTCCTAATGATGATTTTTCAGGTTCTCATTCGGGTCCCACTCCTTTTTGTTGGGGCGTTTGTCCTCTCGATTATTACGATGCCCCAACTTTGGTGGATTATCATCGTCATGGTGGTCCTAATCGTTGTGGTCACAGGCTTATCAATGCGCGCAATGGGGCCACATTTCTCAGCTTTCCAAAAATTAATGGACCGCATTAATGGAATTGCCAAGGATAATCTGCGAGGCGCACGCGTTGTTAAATCATTTGTGCAAGAGAAAAACCAAGAAGCTAAATTCGATAAGGAATCGGATGACCTATTTGGCCATAACTTATCAGTTGGGTATATTTTCTCAACGATGATTCCGGCCTTCACCATTATTTCGCAATTAGCTATTTTTGTCGCTATTTTATTCGTTTCAACCTTTATTACGAAATCGGCATCGTTTGCGCAGGATCAGTTGGGGGGCATCATGTCCTTTATTCAATATATGATGCAAATTATGTTCGCCATTATTATGGGCGGAATGATGTCGATGTTTGCTTCACGTGGCTTCGTGTCGATGGGCCGAATTGCTGAGGTTCTCGATACGAAGGTTTCAATGATTTTCGACGATGTGCCGGATGAAACGCTTGATGGGACGATTGAGTTTGATCACGTTTCGTTTGCCTATCCAAATGACGATGAACCAATGCTAAAGGACGTCAGTTTCAAAATTAATTCCGGTCAAATGGTGGGAATTGTTGGAGCAACCGGTGCCGGTAAATCTACCTTGGCCCAATTAATTCCTAGACTGTTTGATCCAACTTCTGGAACCGTCAAAGTGGGCGGTAAGGATTTGAGACATGTGTCAAAGGGAACCCTAAAGAAGAATATCTCGATTGTTTTGCAAAAGGCTATTCTATTTTCCGGTACCATTTCTGGAAATCTGAAACAGGGAAAGCAAGATGCGAGCTCGAGTGAAATGGATCGCGCAGCGCAAATTGCGCAGGCGGCCGAGTTTATTAATAAGTTACCGGACCGGTATGAAGCAAACGTTGAGGAACGAGGGAATAACTTCTCTGGTGGCCAAAAACAACGAATGTCGATTACCCGGGGAATAATCAAATCACCGAAAATCCTTATTTTAGATGATTCGACATCCGCTTTGGATGCCAGATCTGAAAAGCTTGTACAGGATGCCTTTAGCCAAGAATTAAAGGACACCACTACAATTATTATTGCCCAAAAAATTTCGTCTGTTGTCCATGCGGATACCATTTTGGTAATGGATGAAGGGCGAATTGTCGCGCAAGGAAACCACAAAGAGTTGGTGGCAACTTCTGATGTTTACCAACAAATTTATGCAACCCAAAAAGCAAAGGAGGAAGCCTAAAGATGAATGATACGACTAGAGCAATTCGCTTTTTTTACCTTTACTTAAAGAAGTACAAGCTGCAGTTCCTTATCATTGCCATTTTTATTTTTGCGGCAACCTATTTGCAGGTTGAGGCGCCCGTCGTGATGGGACACGCCATTACTCACTTAACGACTTATGTAGGCGATTTTTTCACTCATCAGCATGCGCCAGAAGCAATGAAGGCTTTGAAAAAAATTGCTAGCGCCGCAACCACCTCGCAGGATTCACTTCAAAAGATTGCGGAACAGTTAGGTCAAGCGACCGGGCAGCACGTTTCCTGGAAAGCGCTGACGGATTCAAATGTACCGCAACAGGTTCTCTCAAGCTTGCCAAAGGGGACCTCAATTCATCAGTTACAACAAATGGCGCAGATGCCAACCAATTGGAAATTTCTCACGGATTCAAACGTCCCAGCTTCACTATTAGATGCATTGCCAAAGGGAACCACCATTCACAGTCTGCGCCAAGTTGCGTTATCAAATCCAGCAAGTAAGGCGGATTTCTTCGGTGCAATGTGGAAGCTGCTAGGTTTCTATGTGTTTACAGGAGTTGCCCAGCTTATTTACACCATTTTGTTTACGCCAATTGTCGCTCATTCAACGAACCGTATGAGAAAAGGGCTTTTCGGTAAATTGGAACGGATGACGATTGCGTACTTTGATAAGCACGAAGATGGTGATATTTTAGCTCGATTTACCTCTGATTTGGACAACATTCAAAACACTTTGAATCAGGCTGCGGTGAACGTCGCGACCAATGCGGCGCTGTTTATTGGAATAATCATCATGATTTTTAACCAAAACGTCAGCATGGCCTGGGTCACTGTTTCGACAACACCAGTCGCAGTTTTATTTGCCGTCATCATTATCATTCAAGCCAAGCGGTCAACTGACCGGCAACAGGCCGAGGTCGGAACGCTTAACGCCTACATGGATGAAAAGATTTCCGGCCAAAAGGCAATCATTGTTGAAGGTCAGCAGCAAGACGCCATTGACGGTTTCGTTAGCCGCAATAAAAAAGTTCAAAAGTCCACGTTTGCATCCCAAACCTGGTCAGGAATGATTTTCCCATTAATGAACGGGTTTTCGTTAGTGACGACAGCCCTCGTTATTTTCCTGGGAACTAAAATTGCGCTGAATGACAGTTCTTTGAGTACCGCTGCAGCCCTTGGATTGGTTGTCACATTTATTCAATATGCCCAGCAGTATTACAATCCAATTATGCAAATTTCCTCTTCATTTGGACAATTGCAGTTAGCCATTACCGGCGCAACTCGATTGAACATTATGTTTGATGAGCCGGATGAGGTCCGTCCCGAAAATGGCAAGACCTTTAATGGAGTTGGAAAGGGAATTCAGATTCAGGATGTTGATTTTGGTTACAGTCCAGATGTTCCAATCCTAAAAGATGTGTCAATTGATGTCAAAAAGGGGCAAATGGTTGCGCTTGTTGGGCCGACTGGATCTGGTAAGACAACGGTCATGAACTTGATGAATCGATTTTACGATGTGGATAAGGGTGTTATTAAGTACGATGGCACCGATATTCGGGAATTTGATTTGGATAGCTTACGGGCCAAAGTCGGAATCGTCCTGCAAGAGTCAGTTCTATTCTCTGGCACGATTGCGGATAATATCCGATTTGGGAAGCCAGATGCAACGATGGCAGAAGTCATTACGGTTGCCAAGACGACTCACATTCATGAGTTTATCGAGGGACTGCCGGACAAGTATGAGACGGTAGTTGATGATAATAATTCAGTTTTCTCAGTTGGACAGAAGCAGCAAATTTCGATTGCGCGAACTATTCTAACCGACCCAGATATTCTGATACTGGATGAAGCAACTTCTAACGTAGATACAGTTACGGAGCAACAAATTCAGTACGCGATGGAAGCTGCCATTGCTGGGCGAACTTCATTTGTGATTGCCCATCGACTTAAGACAATTCTAAATGCGGATAAGATCATCGTTTTGAAGGATGGTCAAATCATTGAAACCGGAACGCATCACGAATTAGTTGAGCAAAATGGTTTTTATGCCGAGTTGTATCATAATCAATTTGTATTTGAGTAAATTTAAAAAAGCCAGAACTTCGATTTTCGAAGTTCTGGCTTTCTTGGTAGTTAGTTTAATAGTTTATCCAAATTAATCCGCTTATTCATGATGTATAGCAGGATTGCCCCGATTGTCAGTGAGATGAACTCACCAATGGCAATGGTTCCCCAGCTAAGCCAAAATGTTGGCCAAAAAGCAGTTTTACCAATGAAGGCAATTTCTGCGGCGATGGTGAACATTGAGAAGGTCACCCACAGATCACCCACGATTAATCGGGGAATGAATCCCTTAACGTGGGGAATGATAAATCGGAGCAGAATCAACGTGAATAGGGTAGACAGGCTTCCCCAGACAACGTCAATCAAACCAAGTGACGACATAAGAAAGTTGGAAATGGCAACGCCTAATGTAACCGCAACAACGTACCGTTTGTTGAAGATAGCTAAAATATTAAACATTTCAGCCAGTCGAACCTGAACGGCAGCGAAGCTAAAGGGCGCCAAGACCATCGTAATTACGACGTAGAGTGCAGCGACAACCGCAACGCGTGTGACATCATACACGTTGTCAATGCCTAAAAAACTAGTCTTAGAATTCATAACAAATTCCTTCCTTTGCTTAGATAGTGAATTATTAAATTTCAATATCTAAGAATACTCGTTTTCTAGGCGATGCGCAACGCTATTTGGTATTCAAAATCCAAAGAAAAATGATGAAGACGACGGCAAGGCCGTACATCATTGGACCAACTTGTTTGCCTCGTTTAGCAGCAATCATCGTTAGTGGGTAAGTGATAAAGCCTAAAGCAATTCCGTCAGAAATACTGTAAGTTAGGGGCATCCCAATGATGATTAGGAAGGCTGGTGCAGCAATTTCGAACTTCTTCCAATCAATTCCGCTCATTGATTGCGCCATGAGAATTCCGACGATAATCAAAGCTGGCGCGGTTACTTGGCTTGAAACAACGGCAAGTAGGGGCGAGAAGAACATTCCTAAGATAAAGAGACATCCAGTGATGATGGCGGTGAAACCAGTTCGGCCACCGACTGCAATCCCGGCAGATGATTCAACGAAAGCACCCATTGGGGAAGTTCCCAATAGTGACCCAACAACCATTGTTGAAGAATCAGCAGCAAGTGCCTTACCAATTCGTGGAATTTTATTGTCTTTAACGAGACCGGCTTGTTCAGCAAGGCCCACTAAAGTTCCAGTTGTATCAAAGAAGGTCACTAACAGGAACGTTAGCACAACGACCACCAGTTGCAGCGAATTAATATCAGTTACATGATAGAAGGCTTGCATAAAGGTTGGTTTCAAACTTGGAACACCGGAAACGATGTGGCTAGGAACCGCAATCAAATGGGTGAACATTCCCACAATTGTCGTACCAACCATTCCGATGAAGATGGCACCGGGAACCTTTGCGCTCATCAGAACCAGCGTTAGAATCAACCCAACAATTGTTAACCAAGTTGTCCCAACGTTTAAGGGCCCTAAGCCAATGATGTTCGACTTGTTAGCGACGACGAGCCCGCCTTCGCTTAACCCAATAAAGGCGATGAATAGCCCGATCCCGGCCGCAATCGCCATTTTTAAATCACGAGGAATTGCATCAACAATTTTTTCACGGAGTTTAAATGCCGTCAAAATGATGAACAGGATTGAGGCAACAAACACACCGGCTAAGGCAGTCTGCCATGGGAAGCCCATTCCGATGACAACGGAATATGAGAAGAAGGCGTTAATCCCTAAACTTGAAGATAGTGCAATTGGATAACGGGCAACAATTCCCATTACGAAACAGCCAAAGGCACTGGCTAGCGCGGTTGCTGTAAACACAGCGCCCTTATCCATGCCGGAGTCTCCTAAAACGCTAGGATTTACGAATAAAATGTAAACCATTGAAATGAACGTGGTTAATCCCGCAAGTGTTTCGGTACGGAAGTTGGTACCGAGTTCGTCAAACTTGAAATACTGAGCAATTTTGTTAGTCATTAATAAACGACTCCTTCAATAAATTATGATAAATGCGAAACACGAACATTAATTTCGCTAATGTTCGTGTTTTATACGACCTTTTACTTATTAATGATAACATCTTATGAATATAATGACAATACACGAATAAAAAAAGATAGCCTCCGATAAAGGTTATCTTTTTTTGAATGGAATTTTTAATTTGAAAGTGATTTAAAGGCATTATCAATTGAATTATAGTCGTTATCTGAAAGGGTAAGATCCATTGCTTTAGCATTGTTAAGGACCTGTTCCGGCTGTCTAGCACCAGGAATGACAACGCTAATCGCTGGATTTTTGATGTACCAAGCAAGAATTAACTGGGCCATGGTTGCATCGTGTGCATCTGCTAGAGGCTGTAAATTATTAACGGCTTGCACAATTCCAGCAAAGCGGTCACCTGAAAAGTTTGGGTTATTTTGACGTGGATCGTCGCTAGGAAAATCGGTTGCTTCATGGTATTTACCCGTTAAAAGGCCTGAACCTAACGGGAAGTAAGGAACAAATGAAATTTGATGTTCTTTGAGGTATGGGAAGAGGCTAGTTTCAGCATCGCGATGAATGAGGCTGTAATTATCCTCAATGATATCAATTTGGTTATCGACATTTCCCTCTTTAATTTGGTCGAGGCTGAAATTAGAAACACCGATTGCCCGAATTTTTCCGGCCTTTTTGAGATCAGCTAAAGCGTTAACAGCTTCTGCCTTTGGTGTGCTTGAGTCGGGGAAATGGATGTAAAAAATATCGATGTAGTCAGTTTTCAGACGCTTGAGTGCCTCATCAACTGATTGCTTGAGGAAAGCGGGTGAATTATTGAGTTTGCCATTTTGGGTAGGATCCTGCGCAGCCTTTGTCGCAATCGTCACTTTACTGCGATCGTACTTTTGTAAAACTTGGCCGATGATTTCTTCAGATCGACCAAGACCATAAGCATATGCCGTGTCTAATAGCGTAATGCCGTTGTCTAAGGCGGCTTCAACTACTTTGGCACCTTTGTCATCATCCAAATTCGGAAATAGATTATGGCCACCTACCTTATTCGTTCCCAATCCAAGTGGGGTTGAGACAACTCCAGTGTTACCAATTTTTACGATATCCATGACGACGGAACCTCCTTGTTTAAATTAACGTTAGCGTACCCCCAAAGTATAGTACACTGGAGGTATAAAAACATAATCATATGACGAGGCAATTGATTTGAAAACAATTTTGATATTAGGAGCAGCTCAACCGGTAGCTAAGCTAGTGGCGGCTCAGCTTCAAGGCCAGGACCAATATAATTTAAGGCTGTGGTCGACAGGTGATCCACACAAGGCGGCTGCCTATATGGATGCGGTAAAGAATGCGGACATCATCTATTCGGACTTTACGGGGATGGATGTTGACTGGAATATTGAGGCGGTCACTGAGGCCATGCGCCAACAAGAAAATAACAGTGCTCGGTTCATTTTCCGATCAGTTTCGGGAATTGATGGAGAGCTAACAAATTCAGCTCAATATACGGGTATTCAGGATAAAGAGAAGTTTCTGGATCAACAGCGTTATGCCATCAAAATGATTGATGAGGCAGAAATTCCGTACACCATTTTGCGAGTGGGAAATGTGATTGACGGACCAAAGACAGATTTCACCATTTATAATGAAGGAAACCAGATTCCATTTGGAAATGTTTCATGTGAAACACTGGCCACAATAGTGGTTGACGAGATTTCAAATGCAGCACACGTTAATCAGTCAATTGGTATCATTGAAAAATAGGGATATAGCTTGCTATGAAAGCCTTTTTACGCTATTATCTGATAAACTATTAAAAACTAATTAGGAAAAAGGGGAAATCAAGATGCAAGTGGGGAACGCCAAACGCCAAATTAATGCGAATCGGATTGTGGTCAAGATTGGAACGAGCAGCTTGATTTACCCCGATGGCAAATTAAATTTAAAGACAATTGACCAGCTTGCTTTTGTGTTGAGTGCGCTTTGTAATCAAGGAAAACAGGTGATTTTGGTTTCCTCTGGCGCAATTGGCGTTGGGTTAAATCAACTAAATTTGACGGAACGGCCAACCAGTATTTCAGCACAGCAGGCCTTGGCATCCATTGGTCAAAGCAAGCTCATCATGATTTTTAATCAACGCTTTGAACACTATGGTCAGCAAATTGGTCAATTGTTGTTGACGCATGACGTTTTTGATTATCCGAAAAGTCGGCAGAATGTGCTAAACACATTTGAGAAACTGCTTCAACGCAACGTGATTCCAATCGTTAATGAAAATGATTCGGTGGCCGTTGATGAACTTGACCATAAAACGCGATTTGGGGATAACGATCAACTATCAGCGATTGTGGCGAGTCGAACAAACGCAGATTTGCTGATTATGCTGTCGGATATTGATGGTTTTTACAATATGAATCCCCTTAAAAGTCCGGATGCAGCACTCATTTCTGAGGTTGATCAAATCACACCTGCCACCTTTGAGGTTGCGGGTGGTAAGGGCAGTGAATATGGCACAGGCGGTATGTTTACAAAGCTGAAGGCTGCCGAACGACTCATGAACGAGAACCGCCAAATGGTGCTCGCAAACGGTCGAGAACCTAAAATTATATTTGATATTTTAGCCGGTATTCCGGTTGGAACGTGGTTTAACCCCCTTCAACGAAAGGAGTTTTCTAGTCATGGAAGCAAATAAATTAACGGTACTTGGTAAACAAGCCCAAACAGCGGCAAGTCAACTGGCCCAATTGGCTACAGCAAAAAAGAATGAGTTACTAGAAGCAATGGCAACGAGCCTAATCGCTCATCAAACTGAAATTTTAGCGGCAAATGCACGAGATCTCGCTGAAGCAACCCAGTTAAAGCAGAGCTTTATTGATCGCTTAACGTTAACGGCGGATCGACTTGCGGATATGGCTGCTGGCATGCGCCAGGTTGCCCATCTTGATGATCCAATCGGCAACGTTGATAAAATGTGGCGAAATGAGGCTGGCCTATTAATTGGTAAGCAGCGGGTTCCTTTAGGCGTGATTGGGATTATTTTTGAAGCGCGGCCAAACGTCACAGCCGATGCCGCAGCGTTGTGTTTTAAAAGTGGTAACGCCGTGATGCTTCGCGGTGGCAAGGAAGCAATTCAAACCAATATTGCGGTCAGCAATGCCTTGCGAAGTGCCTTGGAGGAACAACAGGTTGACGCTAACGCCATTCAAATGGTGACGGATACGACTCACGAATCTGCCAATGAAATGATGCAGTTAGTTGGCTATATCAACGTGTTAATCCCACGTGGTAGTCAACGGTTGATCCAGCACGTCGTTGAGACGGCAAAGGTTCCCGTCATCGAAACTGGTGCGGGAAACTGCCACATTTACGTGGATTCAGATGCTGATTTGCAAATGGCGATTGATATTACCGTCAACGCAAAGGTTCAACGCCCCTCCGTTTGTAATTCTGCTGAAAAATTAGTCATTCATTCGGCTGTTGCACAGAACTATTTGCCAAAGATTGCGGCTGCTTTAGCTGAAAAGGATGTGCAGTTGCGCGGTGATGATCGTGCTTGCAGCATTGTTCCCAACATGATTAAGGCGGATGAGGAAGATTGGTCGACTGAGTATAACGACCTGATTATGGCAGTGAAGGTGGTTGACTCAGAGGATGAAGCAATTGCCCATATTAATCGCTACAATACGAAGCATTCAGAGGCAATCATCACGAACAATTATCAAAATGGCCAAACCTTTTTGCAACAAATTGACGCGGCCTGTGTTTACATTAATGCGTCAACACGATTTACGGATGGTTTTGAATTTGGGTTTGGTGCTGAAATTGGGATTAGCACGCAAAAATTACATGCGCGTGGTCCCATGGGGCTGAACGAATTGACCTCGATAAAGTACATTATTTACGGAAATGGTCAGGTACGAAAATGAGAGTCATTCTTAGTCCTATTTAGAGAAAAGGCTGTTAAAATATAGATGAGAAATGGAGGTGATTCGCAGTTGGCTATCAAAGTTAATCGAGAACAATTAGATGTCGTTAAACAGAATATGATGGAAGCAAATCAGCGCTCTCATTTCATTATTTTTGAATCAGTTGAGAATCAGACTAGCGAGGCCCTGCGACTCATCACGGATTACGATAGTTTCCAAACGATTAAAGAGCAGCATCATGATGAAGCAAGCATGGCAATTGCGCAGGATATCGTTCCCATTACCGACACACTTGCAAAATGGGCATTGGCTGAGAATGCAGCGGCTAATAATCCGACTGATTCGGGTGTTTTGAAAGATTTGGAAAAGTGTACGAATGATGTTTTGAAAGAGAATAAATTAGCAGAAAATCAAGCTTAATATTATTGTTAGCGGCAAGTTGGTCACGTTTTGGAAGGGGAGATCCAAAATGAAAAAATCAATGATGCTTCATAGCAACCTATTTAAAAATGTGAATCGGGGATTCATTATGGTTGCCGCCGTTTCTGGGGGACTTTTTCTAGGGGGACAGCAGCAAGCTTCTGCAGCGACGACACCAGCACCAGTCGAAATTAATCAGGGCTTTGCTCACACAACTGTCGGAAACACAAAAAAGTATGTCAGTTTGACGTTTGATGATGGGCCAAGCCCAACATTGACACCGAGACTTCTAAAAATCTTGAAGAAGTACAACGTTCCGGCGACATTCTTTGAAGTTGGCTATAATGTGAAGGCGCATCCGGCAACCAGCCGTTTGGTCCTCAAGTATGGCCACACAATTGGGAATCATTCGTGGAATCATCCCGATTTGGCAGGCATGTCAATGAGAAGTGCCAAGAGTCAAATTAGTCGAACGGATAAGGTCATCTACAAGGCAACGAAGACTAAGCCGAAGTACATTCGTCCACCATATGGGTCAATTACGCACGCTGAAATTAAAGCGTTCAACCGTCCAATTATTCAATGGAACGTTGATTCATTAGATTGGTCCTATCTCAATGCGGCAAGAACAGCTAACCATGTCGTTGCAACCACTCATGGGCGTTCCATCATTTTGATGCATGATATTCATGCAACTTCGGTGGCGGCGGTCCCAAGCATTATCAAACGATTGCGAGCTAAAGGCTACGTTTTTGTTTCACTTGATAAGCAGTTTAACGGAAATTTGAAACATGGTTATCAGTATTTTGGGTATGGTGATTATCGAAAGTAAATGAGAATGGTAGATTAATCAGGGCTTAGCTGGCTCTGATTTTTTTAATTGTATCCGTTTACTTTCTCATTGACTCAACCTTTGAATATCAGTATGATTGAACCATAAACAACACGAGGGGTGTCCATTAGTGGGCTGAGATGTTGCTGCACGCAACGATCCCTTTGAACCTGTAAGTTCACACTTGCGTAGGAACGTGTTATCAGTCGGTAAAGAAGTGAGGACCGTCATCCTATGTGTAAGGGTGGCGGTCCATTTTTGTGTTGAAAAAGGAGAAAATAAATGAAACTTTCACTATTAACTAAGTTACGACAACAAAATCCCATCGTCCTCAATATTTCGAACTTTGTCACGGTACAAGATGTGGCAAACGGCATCAATGCCATCGGGGGCTCACCCATCATGTCCGAGGAAATAGCTGAAACTGAAGCCATGGTACAAATGAGTCGTGCGGTTGCCCTTAATTTGGGTGCGTTTACGGAAGCCCAAGTCGCCCACATCCGAAAAATGGGGCGTTTGGCAAATGAATATGGCAAACCGGTCATCCTTGATCCGGTCGCAGTTGGGGCAGTGAAGTATCGATTGGAAGTGGCCCAACGACTGCTGACTGATTTTCAAGTGTCAGTCATTCGGGGTAACGCTGGCGAAATTGCAGCACTCGCAGAGGTAGACTGGGCAGCCAAGGGAATCGACGCTGGTGAAGGAAGCGGCGACCTCGTGGAGATTGCAAAGGCGGCAGCGAGTCGATACCACTGTGTTGTTATTTTAAGTGGCCCAACCGATGTTATTTCGGATGGCAAGAACGTGGTAAAGGTTGAAAATGGGACCCCCCTATTCCAACTACACGTGGGATCAGGCGACATGCTTTCAAGCATCGTGGGAGTCTTTGATGCCGTGGCGGATGGTGATGATTTTGAAGCTGCTCAAACGGCATGCCTGGTCTTTGCAGCAAGCGGCCAATTAGTGGCCGAGGAACTGGGAGCTGAATTGCCAGGAACCTTTTCAATGAAGTTGATGGACAAACTCCATTTAGTGACTGAAGCAGATATTGAGAAAATTGCGAAATTTAAATAGAAGGAGTTCAACAATAATGAGTGAAATAAATGAGTTTCCACAAACCTTAACCATCGCTGGAACGGATTCTGGCGGTGGTGCGGGCGTCATGGCGGACATTAAAACGATGCAGGAACGCCACACGTTTGCTGCAGCAGTGATTGTTGCGGTGACCGCACAAAATACGCTGGGGGTGCAGGATTTCATGGCCCTTCCAGAAAAAATCATTGATGAACAGTTTGCGTCCATTGCAGCTGATTTGAAGATTCGGGCGTGCAAAACGGGCATGCTAGCGGATGCGGAACACGTGCGAATTGTTGTGACTAATTTGAAAAAAGGTGATTTTGGTCCCCTAATTGTCGACCCAGTGATGATTGCAAAGGGCGGTGCTGCCTTATTAGCGGACGATGCAATTCAAGTTGTCCGGGATGAATTAGTTCCACTGGCAACCTTGATTACGCCAAATTTACCGGAAGCAGAACGTCTAACGGACATGAAAATTAACTCAAAAGCGGATATGGAGCAGGCGGCCCGAAAGCTGCAAGAGATGGGGGCTAAAAACGTCCTGATTAAGGGTGGCCATGGGGATGAAGATGAAGTCAGTGATTTGACACGTTTGGAATCTGGGAAAACATTCTGGGTCTCTGCACCGCGAGTGGACACGATTCGAACTCACGGAACGGGCGACACTTTGTCGTCTTGTATCACATCTGAGTTGGCAAAGGGTCAGTCGATGGAGCAGGCCATCAGAATTGCCAAAAAATACGTTGAGGCCGCAATTGCGGATGGGATTCAGGTTGGAAATGGACACGGCCCACTCAACCATTGGGCCTATCGAAAGGTGGTAGACTAATGGGAATTCAGTTTAAGCCAGAGCAGTTAAAAGCTTACTTTGTTTGTGGCTCACAAGATGTGCATGGTGATTTTGTGACGATTGTGAAGCAGGCGATTGATGCGGGAATAACGATGTTCCAATTTCGGGATAAGGGCGCTGGGTCGACTTTGACACCCAGCCAAAGGTTAGTCGTTGCTGGCCAAATCCGCAAAATGTGTCGGGACGCTGAGGTGCCATTTGTCGTGGATGATGATGTTGAATTAGCACTGGCAGTTGGCGCCGATGGGGTTCACGTGGGACAGTCTGACGAGCAAATTCAGCGTGTGATTCAGCAGGTGGGATCCAAGATGTTTGTGGGATATTCCTGCTCGAATTTAACTGAAATCAACCGGGCAAATGAAATTGCTGGAATTGCTTACTATGGGAGTGGTCCCATTTTTGAAACGGGCTCCAAGGCGGATGCGGATCCGGTCATTGGAATTGCAGGGTTGGCCAAATTGGTGACCGCAGCCACGCGGCCAGTTGTGGCAATTGGTGGTATTACCGAAGCATCGTTGACCCCAATTATCAAAACGGGTGCTGCAGGATCGGCCGTTATTTCAATGATTGCGCAGAGTGATGATCTTAAACGGACCGTTTCAGCGATGAACCGGGCGTAAGGAGGGAATTAATAAATGTATAAGGCGTTAAGGAGTCAATTTTTACTCTGGATGGGCGCTGCAATCTCGATTGCAGAAATCGTCACGGGGACGCTCATTGCCCCGCTTGGATTAGCAAAAGGAACGCTCGCAATTATAGTGGGTCATTTGATTGGTTGTTTTTTGTTCTTACTGCCAGCGGGATACATAGGCGCCGTTCAGCACCAAACCGCCATTCAGTCCACGGAATCGACTTTTGGCAAGCAGGGTGTGTGGGGCTTTTCACTGATAAATGCGTTGCAACTTCTGGGATGGACGGCCGTGATGATTGTGAATGCTGCCCAGGCAATGAATAGTGTTTCAAGGCGATTATTTGGCTTTCAGAGTACTTGGGTCATGAGCGCCATTGTGGCGGTGCTAATCATTATCTGGCTACTGTTGGATACAAAACTTCTTTTCAGAATAAATAATTTTGTGGTTGGCCTGCTATTTTTAGGAGCGCTACTGATGCTTTTTGAAATCTTCAAAGCCCCAGTTGCCAGTCATCAGGTGGCGACGGGGGGAATGACGTTTGGTGGTGCGGTCGAGCTCAACGTCACAATGGCGTTATCCTGGTTACCACTTATTGGTGATTACACGCGAACAACGAAACGGCCGCTACAGATTGCGTTGACCAGTGCTTTAGGGTATTTTGTTGGCAGTTTATTTATGTTCATGACGGGGTTACTGATTGTGACTCGAACGGGGATGACTGATATTGCCAGCTTGCTAACCGCGAGTGGCTTAGGATTAGTGGCATTATTCATTGTGATCTTTTCAACGGTCACAACGACGTTCATGGATGCCTACTCAGCGGCCACCAATATCGATAATCTTTTTCACAGTAAAAAAACGAACTTTATTGGGGTTGGCGTGACAATCGTTGGGTTATTAATTGCGTTGGTGGTCTCGATGACGTTCTATCAAAACTTTCTTTACTTCATTGGGTCAGTTTTTACGCCATTGTACGCAATCGTATTTGTGACCTTTTTCATCACAAAACAAAGTCTGCCAAAGCTTTGGAACTTAGGATTGTGGTTAATAGGCGTTTGGGGTTACTATGCACTGCAACAGGTTGCTAGCCCACTAGGAACGACATTTCTATTGTTGATTGGAATGGCAATATTGGTGGTAGCGAGTCACTGGCTAGTGAAGCTGATTAAAAACTAAAAATACCGATCCGCAATTTTTTGCGGGTCGGTATTTATTTTAGCTTAAAAATGATTTCACCATGTTTTTATATATTTGATTGACTGCTAAATAATTTTCGATTTCGACGTGTTCATCTGTTCGGTGAGCTTGATCCCAGCCACCTGACCCAAGAACAACGAGCGGAAATTGATTAGCCGACTTCGTATACTCGGAAGCATCGGTGGCGCCATGAATCACGGTCAGTTGACTTGGTTTCCCTAAAGCGTCATCGGCAATCTGCTTAATCTGTGTGACAAATTTAGAGTTAGGATCGGAAATGACGGGTTTAAAGCTGTAATTCACTTTGAAGTCGAGGTCAACTTTATCTTCTTGATTCAATTTGGCAACGACTTCGTTTAGTCGATCGATGACGTGTTGGTTATCAAATTCGGGAATTGGGCGAATGTTTCCTTGGAGAACGGCGCTACCGGGGATGCTGTTGACCTGGTCGCCACTATGAAACATGGTGACGCTGTGCACCAATGGGCCGAGTTCAGGACTTGGTTTGACGTCATCAAATGCAGTAGATTCGGCATTGACGAATTTGACGAGGTTAGTCAGTGCGTTGACGCCATCCTGTGGCATCGAACTGTGTACACTAAGACCAGTAGAGGTAATGGTGTAATTGAATGAGCCGTTATGACCGTACACGACATTTCCGCCAGTTGGTTCACCTAAAATCATGCCGCTTAAATCATCAGCGATGCCATCTTTAGTGAGGTCGCGAGAGCCCATGGCCCCATTTTCCTCACCAACGGTTCCGATGAATCGAACGCGTCCCTTTAATGGAACGTTTGCTTCACTTAGTTCAATGATGGCAATAATCATGGCTGCCAGGCCACTCTTCATATCGGCGCTACCTCTTCCGTAAATGCTGCCATCGTGAATTTCAGCGGATAGGGGTGGGTACGTCCAGAGACTCTCATCTCCGACGGAAACGGTGTCCAAATGACCAGCCAGCGCAAGGACTTTATCGCTAGTGGGATCCCCAATTTCGGCGATGAGGTTTGCGCGATCAGGTGCATAGTCACTAATGTGCGAAACGATGCCGTGCTGTTTAAGCAATTCTTGCAAATAGTGCGCAACTTTGGCCTCGTGATCATTTTCTGAATCAATTTTGATTAAGTCTTGTAGAATAGTAATTTTTTGATCCTTATTCATAAAAGTCCTCCTGAACGAAATGAGATATGTTTAATTATATTCTAACCCTTTTGCCAGATAAAAAGCGAAAGCAATTTCGTAATTAGTAATAGAACATGTGTTCAAGTTTGCTAGTATTTACGTAAAAAAACCAGTACAATAATAAGAAGATTAAGTGCGCGATTGAAAGGGGAATAACGAAAATGACATTGCAACTCATAATTGGAAAAGCAAGCTGTGATCATCGTCAGGTTTTACTGAAAGATTTATACGAAACGTTGGAGAAACAGCCATCTGACCAATTTTATTACATCGTTCCTAACCATATCAAATTTGAATCTGAGGTAGCTACCTTGGAGAATTTGGCTCGCCAGACTGGTGCGGTGGATCAGTATGCGCAAAGTCAGGTCCAGGTTTTCTCGTTTCCCCGTTTAGCTTGGTATTTCATGAAAAATACGCCATACTACCAAATTCCTAGAATTTCTAGTGCTGGTTTAAACATGATTGTGTATCAATCAATCGTCGACCATGCGGATGACCTCGTTTTGTTCAAAGGCGAAGCAACGCGACCGGGATTTATTTCCAAATTAGCCAATCAACTTTCTGAATTGAAGATTGGCCGAGTCACCGATGAAGATTTACAACAAGTAGCTGGCCAGGTAACGGGTCAAAGTGCCGATTTAGATGCTAAACTGCATGACTTAACGATCGTTTATCAAGCTTTTGATGCCGCAATGCGGGACAAGTATATTGAAAATACGGATATTTTGAATGCGTTGGCCGATTTTTTAAAGTCGGCAGATTTGAGCCAGGCTCACTTTTACATTGATGGGTTTTCTCAATTTTCAGCGCAAGAGATTAAGTTGTTGCAACAAATGATGGGGTCTGCTGCGAGCCTTGAGGTGAGCTTAGTACTCGATCAGCCTGCCATTCGGGAAGATGGTCACGGTCAGGGACTCTTTTTTCAGTCCAAAAAGACGTACCATCAACTAGTCGGATTGGCGCGCGCTGAACAGGTGCAAGTCATGACGGATAAAGTTGCGAAAATTTCGCGGATTTGTCCCGACTTACAACAGGTCGAAAATTATTGGATAGCATCCTCTAATTCACAAAAAATCGCACCAGCAGTACCTTTTGAAAGTTCAAGCTCAATTGAGATTGTGCAGGCGAATAATCGTTATTCAGAAGTTGCCCAAATTGCTGCCGAAATTCGGCGGTTAGTGGCGACAAAAGGGTATCGATACAGTGATTTCTTGATTTTATCGAGAAAATTAGATCGATATCAGAACGTGCTGGCGCCTATTTTTAGTGCGCAAGAAATTCCCTATTTTAATGACAATCAACTGGCGATGACCAATCATCCATTTGTGGAGCTGATAACGGCCCTCTTTGAAGTGAACCGGCATTACTATCGATACAAGGATCTCATGCGCCTTTTGAAAACAGAATTACTTATTCCAAAGGACCAAGAAGACCACTTTATGCCGATTGATGAATTTCGGCGGTCATTAGCGCTAGCAGAAAACTGGGTATTAAAAACCGGATATGAAGGTCGACGCTGGCTACAGGAGGACGATTGGCAATATGCCAAGTTTGAACCTGGTGATGGCGGCGTTGAGACAACGAAAAATGAAGAAATTGCGACCCAAATTAATCAAATTCGGCGATTTGTGAAAGAAACTTTACCACCCTTTTTCAAGAAGATTAAGGCCGCCCAAACGGGTCAAGAAGCGGCAAAAATTTTGTATCAATTTTTAGAGGATACGGGAGTTGAAACCCAGCTAATTTCATGGCGGGATACATTTATTGATCAAGGCGACCTAGTTTCGGCAGACCAACCAGAGCAAACTTGGGATGCACTTTGCGATATGTTGGATGAATATGTCGAAATTCTGGGGGATCGTGAGTTTGATTTAGACGAATTTTTGGCGCTGTTACAAGCTGGTTTTGAGGGTGCGGCATTTGCGCAGATTCCATCGACGTTGGATCAAGTTATCCTATCTGAAAGTGGAATGGTGCAAATGAATAATCGGAAAGTGACCTTTATGATTGGGTCAACAGACGATGTGATGCCTGACACAACCGTTTCAAACCGCCTCCTATCTGATCAGGATCGAGAAAAGATGACCCTGCCGGACGATAAATATTTAAGCGACACAAATTCCACCTCATTAAAAAATGAACCATTTTTAAACTATTTGGCATTCAGTTCTGCTAGTGAACGGCTCGTTTTCACATACTCATTGAATGGGGATGAGGACGAAGCACGCCAAATGAGTCCCTATGTCAGCCGCATTGCGAAACACTTCAACATTTCGATACAGGATCATGCGGCGGTACCAGATCCCAAGCAGAATGAAATTTGGCACTATTTGGGGGCAAAACGGGCAACGCTACGACACTTAGTGCAAGTTAGTGATGCCAGTCGAACGCAAGAAGAACCGTTGGCGCCAGCTTGGCAATATGTCTATCAAACACTGACGAATGATGATCACTATCGGGACATGACGGCTCAGTTATTAGGGGGCATGACTTACCACAATGTGCCGAAGTCTTTGGCCCCAGACATTGTTTCCGCTCTATATGGGCAAACAATATTCACTTCTATTTCTAAATTAGAGGAATTTTACACAAACGAGTACGCTTATTTTCTTAAGTATGGTCTCAAGCTACAGGAACGATCAGTCTTTGAACTATCGCCTGCTAGCACGGGTGAATTTTTCCATGCGGCGATGGACTATCTCATTAAAATGGTTCGCAAGCAAAAGTTAGATTTGGCGGCGTTAGATTCTCAGCAGCTTAACGAAATGGTGGACGAAATTGTCGATCAAATTTTAAATGATCCTGAAAATCTGCAATTTGCCATTTTAAAAAGTTCAAACCGAATGAGCTACATTTCGAGTCAACTCGTCGAAACAATTAGGCGAATGGCGGCAACCCTGCATGAGCAAAGTAAACGAACGCCCATGCGTGCAACGCAAACAGAAGTGATGTTTGGCCGAATTGGTGCGGAACAAGGGATGAAATCACTCTCGTTTGAGCTACCAAATAACCGTAAAGTTGAGGTTCGGGGGAAAATTGACCGAATTGATCAAATGGCGATTGACGGAAAAAATTACGTTGGAATAGTGGACTATAAATCGAGTGATCACGATTTTAATTTGAGTGATGCCTACCAAGGCACAACCATGCAGATGATGACGTACCTGGATGCGGTCAAACGCAACCTCGATACAATTACCGGCGACAAAGATGCCCAGATTGCGGGGGCATTGTACCTTCATTTGAGTAATCCGAAGCTGGCCTTCAAGGAAATCCTCAAATTAGCGTCTGATGATGATTTTTTGGAAGCGTTACTCTCAAAAGAAAAGTACAAGGGAATTTTGGTGGACGATTCAGTGCTGATTGATAAGCTGGATTCAAAAATTGGCGTGGATGGTTACGGAAAATCCACAATTTACCCGTTTGGAAAGAAGAAAACCGATGGTGCGGCGATGGCAAATAGTCGCCTAATCCGCGTGAGCGATTTAACACTTTTACTTCGACATACTGAGAAACTGATTAAAAACGCCGCAACGCGTATTTTTGAGGGAGAAACCGACTTAAATCCGGCCAAATGGACGAATCAACGGACTGCGTTACAGTACTCCCCCTTCAAGTCAATTATGCAATTTGATCCATTATTAACGGAAAATAAGTATCATGAAATCACAAAAATGGCGGATGAGGACGTGTTAGCAGCGCTCAGAAAGGAGTCTGATTAAGCAGATGGCAGATATAAATTACACTAAAAGTCAGCAGCAAGTGATTGATACGCGAAAGACTAATTTGCTTGTATCGGCTTCCGCGGGCTCAGGAAAAACACGAGTCTTGGTCGATCGGGTGATCAAACGCGTGACGGAAGAAGGGGTTGGCATTGATCAGCTCTTAATTGTGACCTTCACGAAGGCCGCTGCCAAAGAGATGAAGGAGCGAATTCGAAAATCACTCGAAAAAGAAATTAATCATGCTGAAGGTGAAAAGCGCCAACGATTAATGACCCAATTAAGTTTATTGCCGGTCGCTAATATCAGTACGCTCGATGCTTTTTGTCAGCAATTAATTGAGCATTACTACTATATTATTAATTTAGATCCTGTTTTCAGGCTGTTGGCGGATAGAACTGAGGGCATTTTACTGCGGGACCAGGTTTGGCAAGATGTACGTGAAGACTTGTACGGTAATGACGAGGACGGATTATTCCGTCAACTGACCGTTAACTTTTCAAATGACAGAAATGATGATGGCCTCACCGAGTTAGTTAATAAGGTTTATTTTTACGCAAATTCGAAGCCGAATCCAACTGAGTGGTTAGCCCAGTTAGCGCAACCCTACGATATAGGTGGGTCATTAAACGATAGTGATATTTATCAAAAGAAGATCTTACCATTAGTGAGTGACCGCTTAACCGAAGCTATAAAAGGTTTTAAACATGTTATTGCACTTGGCATCGAAATGGCTTATCCAAAAATTGTTGAGCGTAGTCAGGCGGATATTGAACGACTTGAGTCAGTCAAAACGCAATTACCAATCTTAAAGTGGAATGAGTTAATAGAGACACTTTTTGTAGCAAGAAAAGCGGCACCACAAGTCTCAACAAAGGATGAAATGCATGATCAAAAGAAGGTCGTACAGGAGAGTTGGAAATCAACTTGGCAACCAATTGATGACTTAAAGGCGACCTACTTTGCCTTAAATGAAAGTCGAACGACCGAAGTGATGCAGCAAAGTCATCAAATTGTCTCGACGCTTGCCAAAACGGTACAAGCCTTTAGTGAGGCATACCAAACAGAGAAGCTACGGCAACACGTGTTTGATTTTAGTGACTTAGAGCATTTTGCATTGGAAATATTGCAGTCAGAAACTGATCAGGGACGGGCTGTTCGCGAGCAATTACGCAATCAATACACGGAAATCATGGTTGATGAATATCAGGATACGAATGAGCTGCAAGAATCAATTCTGCAGACGATTACGAAGCATGATCCTGGTAATTTATTCATGGTGGGCGATGTGAAGCAGTCGATTTACCGTTTCCGACTGGCAGATCCGAGCTTATTCCTCAACAAGTTTAAGCGGTTTAAGGAACATGATGAAGAAGGAACCAACATTGAACTTGCAGAAAACTTTCGCTCTGTCAAAAATGTCGATGACTTCACCAATCTCATTTTTACGCAGTTAATGGATCCGCAACTAGGAGAAATGACCTATACGGGGGCGTCAAAGCTCGTGTATGGTGCCACCTACTATCCGGCTGATTATCAACCAGGGACGGAGCTTTTAATTTACGAGAGCCAAAAGCAGGAAAAACATCAGGATGAGGAATCAACGGATGAAGAACCAGTTGATGACGCTTTTCAAATTGATGGCAAAGCGGAAGGCCAAATTACAATGGTGGGTCAACGAATTCAAGAGCTGATAGCAAATAAAACACCAATATTTGACCGAGAGACTGGTAAATTAAGACCTGTTGAGTATCGTGATATTGCGTTACTGACCCCAACGAAGGGGAACAATTTGGTCATTACTGAACTCTTTTCAAGATTGAATATTCCTGTGCTGGTTAATGATGCCCAAAATTACTTTAAGACGACTGAAGTTCAAATTATGATGGCGTTATTAAGTATTATCGATAATCCCTATCAGGACATTCCACTGGTAGCTATTTTACGGTCACCAATTGTTGGGTTGGATGAAAATCAGTTGGCTTATTTGCGCATTACCGATAAGACGGGGGACTACTTCCAAGCAGTTTTAAGATTTCATGATACGTACCAATCTGATAATTCGTACGGGGATGTTATTTATCCCAAAATTAAGCGTTTTTTGGAACAGTTACAGTTGTTTAAGAACGTTGCCAAGCAAAATCAACTGGTTACGCTCATTTGGCGAATTTACCAGGAAACGGGCTTCTTAGATTATGTTGCGGCGATGCCAGCGGGAAAACAGCGGCAGGCAAATCTGCATGCCTTATACGAACGGGCAGCCGTGTATGAACAAAGTAACTTTAAAGGCCTCTTTCAGTTTGTCCAGTTTATTCAGCGGATGCAAAATGAGGACGAAGACCTATCCGAGGCACCAACTCAGGTGAGTGACAACGTGGTTCGGGTGATGACCATTCATGGAAGCAAAGGACTCGAATTCCCGGTTGTCTTTTTGATGGACATGAGCCACAAGTTTAATATGCAGGATACGATGGGCGATGCCGTCCTGAATGATAAGCTCGGCATTGGCATCACCTACTTTGACGAAAAGCATCGGGCCAAGTTTGATAGTCTCCAAAAAATGGTGGCGAGTGATGCAACGCGCCAGGCCAGCTTGGCTGAAGAAATGCGAAAGCTATATGTTGCCCTAACGCGAGCAGAGCAGCAGCTTTTCATTGTGGGTGCGGTCGATGATCACGAAAAGACGATTACGTCTTGGGAAAATGCACAGCAAAGTAATCAGTTGGTGCTAGATATGAATCAACGACTAGCCGCCAAGAATAACTTAACGTGGATTGGCATGTGCCTGATTCGCCATCCTAAATTTGATCAGGCACTCCGAGTTGCCGAGGGAAACCCTTTATTTACAGACTTAAACGGGGATGAAACAAAATTTTCAATTCGATTCGTCACCCCAGCAGATCTTCAGCAAATCGGGTCAAAGACTGCTCCCTTAACTGGTGAGGAATGGTTAAAACAGCTAGAGTCACAATCTAAGGAAGCTGATTTAACAGATGTGAACGTGGATGAAATTGATCAAATTATGAATTTCAGCTATCCGGATCAAGTGGCCACCAGAACGACTGCTTATCAGTCAGTCTCAGAAGTTAAGCGCCTCTTTAATGATCCAGACTCAATGGAAATGGGACAATTCAGTAAAGATTGGGATAAAGCAGGTAGTGCTAACCGTTATGTTTCGAAAGAATTTGGACGACCGAAGTTTTTGCAAACGGAAAGAAAACCAGTTCCAACGGAAATTGGTACGGCAACCCACTTGCTGCTTCAAGAAATTGATTTGACCCAACCCATTACGTCCGCCCGCATTGCCGAATTAATTCAACAATTGGTTAGAGGTGGCGTTATTTCCGAATCTGTTGCTTCACAGATTAACCAACAGAGTATTCTTAACTTCTTTGAAAACAGTCAGCTAGGGAAGCTCCTTTTGGAAAATCCGGACGAAGTTAAGCGAGAACAGCCATTTTCACTCCTACTTTCAGCTAATAAGCTGTTTAATGAGATTGTGGATGGGGATGCTAAAGTGCTTATTCACGGGATTATGGATGGCTATGTGACACTGGATGATGAGGTAATCCTGTTTGACTACAAGACCGACTATGTATCGATGAAGGATCATGAGGCTAGTTTATTGAAGATTGAAGACCGATATCGTGGGCAAGTTAATTTGTACGGTGAGGCCCTTCGAGACATTTTGAGGCGCCCCGTTACGCACAAATATTTATACTTATTGTCGAGCGGTGATTTAGTTGAAATAAGGGATGACTAGCATGATGCAGCTTAGTGATTTAAATAGCCAGTACGATAAAATGCAGTTGATGTATGGGGATGAAAACTTTCACTCTGTGTATGGTGGTGGTGCTACGCAGCAGCCCAAAACAATGTTCGTTTTTATGAATCCAACTGGCAGAAATGTGTCAACGGCCTTGGATTGGCAAGGACGGCGGGCACCATGGATTGGAACAAAACCCATTTGGCGACTATTTCATGACCTCGATTTAGTGGACGATACCGTTTGGCACGAAATTGATAGCAAACGGGGGAAAGATTGGACTCCAGAATTTGCTGAAGAAGTCTATCAGGACGTGAGCAAGCACGATTACTTCTTAACTAATTTAGCAAAATGTACGTTTGCGGGAACGGCCCCAGTTTCTAATAAAATTTATCGTCAATATTTGGCCTATTTATTAAAGGAAATTGAGATAACGCAACCTAAGAAGATTGTTGCATTTGGTAATCAGGTGAGCTCAATTTTGCTGGGCCAAGCGCTCAGTGTTTCGACTACTAGACAAAAGAAGTTTGATTTATTGGTGGCGAATCACTACTATCCTGTATACCCAACCTATTATCCGGTTGGTAACGGAACCCGCAACTTAGGCAAAGCAGTTGAAGATCTCATGGAAATATTAAACTAAAAAAGGTCTAAATCAGATTTTCTGATTTAGACCTTTTTTGCTGTTAATTGATCAGGAGTTGGTAGGCGAATCGTTTGGGATCATCTTCCGCCATATACACGATTCCTCGTTTGGTAAAGCCGTTAGAAGTAATAACGTGTTGCATTCCCTTATTATCAGGGTGGGTATCGATCCGGACATCCGTATAACCCAAAACACCCGAAATCGTGATGAGACCACTAATCAGTTTTCCAGATAAATGTTGTCCACGAAAGTTGCCGGACAACGCAATTCGGTGGATTGCCGTATAGTTTGCCTCTGGCCCATTCGCCCACTGACCGTCCTCAATTTCCAAGTAGTGGGGATCAATTCCCTGATGAAGGGCAGCCGTTCCAGCAACTTCGCCATCAATAACGAGGACGTATGAAATGCCATTTTGAATATCAGTTTCCAAGTCGGCGGACAGCGGATAATTTCCCTGCCACTGATTAATTTTCTGTTCCTTTAGATATGCCTTTGCATCGGCAATAATTGCACTAATCTTTGGTAAATCAGCTTGTGTTGCTTGACGTAAGTAGGTTGCTGACATGATGGTCACTCCTGTTTTTGTAGAATTGTTTCTATAATAGGGTAAACTAGAGCTAAATACAATATGGGAGCGGTTGACATGAAATACGATAACTACCAAATCGGGACATTTGTTAAAAAAGATAATCGGTTTACGGCAACTTGCCGCCTAAATGATGAACTCATCAAGGTGCACATTAAGAACACGGGCCGAAATAAGGAACTTCTAATTAGTGGTGTTCAGATTTCCTTGGTCCATAGTGATGCGCCCAAACGTGTGACTCATTGGGACCTGGTGGCGGTGAATAAGCACGGACACTGGATTAATATTGATAGTCAAGCGCCTAATTTGGTAACTGCTGAGGGGGTTAATCTTTCTCTGATTCACTTGCCGGGCATTCAGCAGGTGGCGGATTTTCATCCTGAGGTAAAATATTTCGATTCCCGGATTGATTTCAAAGGTGAATCAGCCGATGGAAAGCCATTCTTTGTTGAGGTAAAGGGTGTTACTTTGGAAGGAAATGGCTTGGCTGCCTTCCCAGACGCGCCCACCACAAGAGCGGTCAAGCATGTTCATACGTTAATACATGCATTAACGGAAGGCTACGGGGCCTACCTCTGTCTCATTGTGCAAATGGATTACGTCTCCACTATGACGATTTATCGTGAGCGCGCGCCAAAATTATATGCAGCTATTCAGGATGCGATGAAGGCAGGCGTTCAGGTGGTCGCTTACCGTTGCCACGTGACGCCAGATGAAATAAAGGTTGAGGACCAGATTACATTTGATTTAACTCAAAAATTTACGGAAGAATAAAAAGATGAGTCGCGACTTAATCAGCCGTGACTCATCTTTTTTATCTAGAAATTGCCATCGCAATTCCCATTCCACCACCGATGCAAAGGGACGCAACACCGGTTTGCAAATTGTCATTGATTAGATTATGAATGAGCGTGGTTAAAATTCGGGCACCTGAATCGCCAAGCGGATGGCCAAGCGCAATGGCACCTCCGTTGACGTTCACTTTTGCGGCGTCCAATTTCAAATCACGAATGACGGCCGCACTCTGGGAGGCGAAGGCTTCGTTAATTTCCACACGATTAAAGTCCGCTACCGGATGATTCATTTTTTGGGCTAATTTCGTAATGGCGTAGTAGGGGGCATAACCCATAATGTCGGGGTTGATACCCACTTCTGCATAGCCCGTTATTTTGGCAAGGTAGGGGAGTCCTAATTCAGTGGCACGGGACTCCTTCATCAAAATGAGGGCACTCGCGCCATCATTTAACCCCGCCGCATTCCCAGCAGTGACGGTACCATTTTCCTTGAAGACGGGCTTTAAGTTAGCTAAAGCTTCCATTGAGGTGTTATCGCGGATGGCCTCATCGTCGTGTACGAAGGAATCACCCACTTTAACAGGGACAATTTCTGCTTTAAAGTTGCCGCTATCTCGAGCAGCCACCGCTTTTTGATGGGACTGAAGGGAGAAGGCATCCTGAGTTTCCCGCGAGACGTGGAATTGGTCTGCAACATTTTCAGCAGTGATTCCCATTGGCTTTTTAGAAAATGCATCTTCCAAACCATCATGTTCCGCACTATCATAGAAGGGAACTTGCCCAAACTTATGCCCAAATCGCACGTGCGGGGCGATGAATGGGGCGTTAGACATGCTTTCTGTACCGCCAACCAAGACGACGTCGGCATCACCCATCATAATGGCCGCCTGACCCAATCGCACAGCTTTTAGACCGGAACCACAGACCTGGTTGATGGTCATGGCGGTGCTGGTATCTGGAATATTAACAGCTCGTTCAATTTGACGGGCAACGTTTTGACCAGAACCGGCCTGCAACACGTTACCAAAAATAACTTGTTCAATTTGTGTTGGCGAAATAGCTGCGCGTTTGATGGCTTCATCTGCCACAACGCTACCAAGCTGGACGGCATTTAATCCAGAGAGAACACCTCCCAGCTTACCAATTGGTGTTCGGACGGCACTAAGAATTACGACTGACTCCATGAGTTGACCCCTCTCTACTTATTCAAGTGATAAGCATACAAAATCGTGGCAAAATTGTCTCTTATTGTGTCTCAATCTTTAGTGATTATTATAGAAATAAAACGTAATTTGAAAAAGAGACTGTTTTTTTCTATAATGGGGGCAGTACTTTCAAATCGGATTGGAGATTAATACATGAACCAGAAGGAAATCATCGATAAGTTTCAGAAGAGTAGCATGTATCAAAAACTTTCTGACAATCAGCAGAAATTTACTGAGAGAGTGCTAACTTCTTTCTTGGCTGCCAATGAGCATGCCCTATCGAAATGGACCCCTAACGATGTTACTGAAATTCTGACGGGTGAGTTCGCTACAAATCTAAATGAACCTCATAACTTTTACGTTGCTGTTACACCGATCCTAAGCAGTTTCTTCAAATTTGCGGAGACAGAATCTACTATTACTGATGGTAAGGCGTTCATCGAAGCGGCAAAAGGCGCTCGTGATGAAATGCTTAACCTTAGTTCAACTAATAGTAAGAAACCGGCAAAAACCAGCAAGAAGGCTGAAAAGCCGGATACGACTAAAGTAGTGGCGGAGGATATTGATGTCAATCCCGCCCAAGTTGGTGATGAAGTTGATAATTGGCTGGATGAGATACATAAAGTCCCAGTCGTCAGCAATTTAACGGCTGCCGATTTACATTACTTCGATGTCATTGTTGATTCAGTCTCTGAACTGATGATTCTGGGGATGAAGCGCGAACCTGATACCTGGGATACAGGGTTACTAGCTGAAGTTATGTTCAGACGTTTTGTTCCTATATTGGAAGAAGACGAAAAGACAAGTGCCCTTTTTGAAATAGTACCCTTTGGCCTTAGTGAGTTGATTAAGCATTTGGCCAGAACGAATGCTTTAACGAATGATCAAGAATTACTGGCATGGGTTAGAGAGCATCATGATGGATTAACGAGCCTTTACGATAAGAAGTTCGATAATTTCTATACGAATTTGACGCAAGCGATGAAACAGGCTGGCGTTGATACCACCAATCGTGACCAAGTTAATGCGTTCACGCAATATTATCTTTCTCAAAATGGTGAAGAAGGAAAACAACTTTACGCCGGAAAGACCAAAAAAAGTAAAGCAGGGCAGCAACTTGCCTTTAGAAAAAAAGGAAGACGGAAGAAGAAACGCCATTAAAATAGGGAGCGGCAAATTCGGACTGAATTTGCTGCTCTTTTTTTGCAGACGAAATAGTGCATATTTAAACTATAATTCGGAAATAGACGAACTTAACGGGATATTCATTTTATAAAGTTCGGATATGAAATTAATTTCAAAAAAAGCGTGAAACTACTTGACCAAGTTCTGATTTACTGGTAAATTATTAATTGTTGTCGCGAAGGAAAATGACAATTACCGGAAATGTTAAATGAATTTTTATTCAAGTTACTTGTTGACATGAATAAAAATAAGTGATATATTTAAGTAGTTGTCCTGAGGGACACGACGTAGACCTTTGAAAACTGAAC
>NZ_AZGJ01000021.1 GCF_001436395.1 Secundilactobacillus malefermentans DSM 5705 = KCTC 3548
AACAGGATTTGACAGAGAGCCTAATAAAAAGGCTATGTCATAAAATGACATAGCCTTTATTTGATGACTAATTTCGGTTTCCACCAATACCGCCAAAAATTTGTAACATGTTTAAGAATAGGTTAACAAAATCAAGGTAGAGTTGTAGGGCGCCCATGATGGCCAAACCGGATACAGAGACTTGACCTGAATTTTGCATGTACAACTTCTTCATCCGCTGTGTATCTGTCGCAGTCAAAATTGTAAAAATAATGATTGCAATGGCAGAGAAGGCCATCGAAATCCAGCTACTTTGGATAAATAAATTAATGATCATAACAACGATTAATGCAATTAAAGCCGCAGTTGCCTGGGTTCCTAATTTAGTTAAATCACGTTTCGTAACGGCACCAAATCCTGCCATAACAAGGAACACTGCTGCACTCGCTACAAAAGCACTCGCAATTGAGGTGCTGGTGTAAATCAGTGTATAAATTGAAAATACCCCACCACTAATCATCGCGTAAATCATTAAGAAAATGAAACTTAATCCCGTATTTTTCATTGCTTGTGAAGAAATCAAAAAGGGAAAAACAAACCAGATAATTAACGGAATCCAAATCATTCCGCCGCTAAAGTTCGTCATGAAATTTGGAAAAAACTGTGTAATTGCAAACGACGTTCCTGCTGAAACCAATACTGCCAGTCCCATCCAAGCAAACATCTTCGTCATAAAAGCGTTCAGACCAACGTCAGCATTAACGACTCTTCGACCATCATAATTATTCATTCATAAACCCCCATCTATCATTTACATTAAGAGATAAAGTATCATGCAATCACTTGTGAGTCAATCAATTACAACATCAATTATAAGACCTTAATTATTCTTTAGTGAAAGATGGCTTAATAGATCCTCGTATGCTCGTTCATATTTCTGAACGTCACCGGCACCCATAAATACGACAACAGCATCGTGGTAATCAAGTAATGGCGACATATTATCTACTGTTAAAATATCCCCACCTTTAGTAATTTTCTTTGCTAAATCTTTACTTGAAACTGTTCCGCTCGTTTCTCTTGCAGAGCTAAAAATGTCTGTCAGGTAAACCCTATCAGCCATACTTAACGATTTTGCAAAATCGTCCATCAATGCAATCGTCCGAGAGAAAGTATGTGGCTGGAATACCGCAATAACTTCCTTGTCAGGATACTTTTGGCGAGCTGCATCCAAGGTTGCGTTAATTTCAGATGGATGGTGAGCATAATCGTCGATAATTGTCATATCAGCAAGTTTTCTCTCTGTGAATCGACGCTTAACTCCCTTAAAACTCAGTAATTCCTTCTTGATTTCACCTAAGTCAACATCTTCAAAATATGACACAGCAATGACTGCCAAACTATTAAGAACGTTATGTTTCCCAAAAAGTGGAACTGAGTAAGTTCCTAAGAACTCGTCATGATGATAAACATCAAATTTAGAACCACTCGTCGTTCGTTTAATATTTGTCGCTCTAAAGTCATCGGTTTCACCAGTTCCATAGTAGTAAATTGGCACATTGGCTTGGAGTTTTCTTAGTTCTTTATCATCGCCCCAAGCAAAAATTCCCTTTTTAACTTGGTTGGCAAGCGTTTGAAATGCAGAAAATACATCATCAATTCCGGTATAGTAATCCGGGTGATCAAAATCAATGTTAGTCATGATGACATAGTCTGGCTTGGTTGCCAAAAAATGACGTCGATATTCATCTGCTTCATACACGAAGAAACGGGCATCAGGAACGCCCTTCCCTGTACCATCACCAATTAAATAGCTTGTTGGTGCAATACCACTTAAAACATGTGAAAGTAAGCCAGTGGTACTCGTTTTTCCATGTGCGCCAGCAACACCAATACTGGTATATCCTTCAATTAATTTCCCAAGAAATTCGTGGTAGCGATAAACAGGTAATTTCATATCCCGTGCTTTTTTAATTTCTGGATGATCATCGTCAAATGAGTTCCCTGCAATGATTGTCAGGCCAGTCGTAATATTGGCTGCATCAAACGGCAACACCTTAATGCCAGCTTGTTCCAGTCCACGCTGAGTAAATGTGTATTGAGTGATATCAGATCCTTGAACCTTAAAACCCTTATCGTGAAGAATTAAAGCTAATGCACTCATCCCTGAGCCCTTTATTCCGACAAAATGATAAACTGTATCGCTATCCATGAATATCCTCTTTTCCGTCACTTATAAATCTGCATAATTGACGTTAATATTTATCAGTAAATTTAAATTTAGTTTAGCACAATCATTTTTTTGTGAAAAGCTTCCTATAATTCTGAATCATCAGTCTCTGACTCTAAATCATCTTTTGAAAAGTAAACATCGCGAGGCTTTGACCCGTGTTGTTCTGAAATGAAGTGTCTACTCTCTAACTCGTCAATCAAATTAGCGGCTCGGTTATAACCGATTGAAAAGACTCTTTGTAACTTAGAGGTTGAGACATTCTTTTCTGCAGAAATGTAGGTCAAAACTTGGGGCATCAACCGATCCTCATTCGATTGCATTCGATTGGCATTAACTAACTCATCCGGTGCAAATTCATACCTAGCTTCCTGCTGTTTCCGAACATAATCTGTGACTGCATCCACTTCCTGATCAATGAATGCACCTTGAAATCTGACAGGCTGACTCGCGCCATTACCGAGGTAGAGCATGTCACCACGACCAAGCAAGCGTTCCGCCCCACTTGTATCTAGGATTGTCCTGGAATCAATTTGGCTTGATACCATAAAGGCAATTCGGGTTGGAATATTATTTTTAATTGTCCCAGTCACAACATCAACACTAGGTCGTTGCGTTGCTACTAGAAGATGTATTCCAGCGGCTCTAGCTTTTTGGGTAATCCTAACAATGTAGTCTTCCACTTCATTTGAGGCCACCATCATTAAGTCAGCAAGCTCATCAATAACAATGACAATGTATGGCATTTTCAGCCCGTACTCGTGTGACTCCTCTGCCTTTTGATTGAATTGTTCAATATTTCGGGCACCACCAGCTGCCAAACGTTCATACCGTTGATCCATCTCATTTACAACCCATTTCAAGGCAGCAGAAGCAACTTTAGGATCAGATATAACGGGCGCCAATAAATGCGGAATTCCATCATAAGGGGCCATTTCAACCGCTTTAGGATCAATCAACAATAACCTTAGTTGTGCCGGCGTTGCTTTATAAAGTAGTGAAATTAAAACGCTATTGATGAAAACAGACTTCCCGGATCCAGTTGCTCCAGCAATGAGGCCATGCGGCATTTTTCTCAAATCAGTTACTTGTGGTTTTCCAAACAAATCCACCCCTAAAGCAACCGTCAAGGGAGACTTGCTTGTCTTAAATTCCTCCGAATTAACAATTTCGGACAGCATAACTGGCCGTGGCTTTGGATTAGGAATCTCAATACCAACTGTATTACGCCCAGGAATTGGGGCCTCAATCCGAATATCCTTTGCTGATAAAGCTAACTTTAGGTCATCAGTTAAATTGGTGATTTTGCTTACCTTGACACCTAGTGCTAGATTTACCTGGAATTGCGTTACCGTAGGCCCAATCGTCCAGTTCACAACTTTAGCATTCACGTTGAACGCTTGGAGCGTTGCGTTAAGCTTCTTTTCCTGCTCCCTCGTCCAATTTTCCTCATCCTGTCGATTCGTTGTCACAGGTGGCTTTAATAGCGAACTGCTGGGAAATGTATACCCTGGGTTTACGCTAATGTTTTCTTTTTCAATTTTTTTGTCTTGAATGACCTCATTAACTTCATCTGATTTTTGAGGCTTATTAAAAAAGGAAAGATCCGTATTTTTACTGGTTAAATTAGTTTCATCATTGAGGATGTTTCCTAATGACTGACCTAACCCTCGTTTAGGTGAAGCTTCAGATTCCCGTTGTTTTCTGAGCTTAATTTGTTCTTCAAGTCTCTTCTTACGATTCTCAAAAGCGACATTATGCTGATCTGAGTGAACCTCAATCGGCTTGACATCCTCTTCTTGACTTGCTTCTTTGCTCTCTTCAACAGGAATACTAGGAATTGGACTAATCTCTGTTTTATCCTGCTGTCGAATTCCCGTGAATTGAAGACTATTCGCATGATTTTCAGTTTCAATCACATCATCAGTGAGTGCCTGGCCATCATCAAAAAGAAAGTACGAGTCGCTCGACTTCCTAACCTGATTAAGTAAGCCTTTATAGTCAACTTTATTCGTTTTTTTATGCAACGTTTGCAGTTGCAAAGGTACTTTAGTTAAATGAAACGCACGAATTTCATCCAAGCCTTTGCTAATTGAAGAAACTGGAGTATCTGAATCATTAACCACTATTTTCCGCTCTTCGGGAACAGCGGAAGAACTCCCATCAACCGTTGTACTTGAATTAAATTTCCGTCGCGTATGGTTAGCCTTAACATTCTTTTCTATTTGCTGTGGCGCCTGCTCTTCTTTATTTAACCGTTCCCGTCTAGTGGGGAATTTTCGGTAAAATGCTGGCCCATCATAATGTCCCATTTTTTCACCATCCACTTATTGACTGCTACAACTAAAATATATGTATAACGAAAGATGCCTAAACAGCACCTCACTATAATCTTTACGCAAAAATATGTTGGACCTGATCACTAGTTACATCAAAAGCAGCTCCGACCTGAAAACTATCCGGCAATATCATTGCCCCTGGAACATCTGGTGCACCTGGTATTTTAAGCTCGCGACCGGAACAGATCATTCCTATACTGGAAACTCCCCGTAACTCGCCAGGCCAGATTATTAGCCCATCTGGCATCATTGCGCCTACCTTTGCAACAGCAACTTTAATTCCCGTTTGCATATTTGGAGACCCACTGACAATTTGTAGCGTTTTCCCATCATCAATTTTAGTTTGAGTAATATAGAGATGATCTGAATTTGGATGCTTTTCCATCGATTCAACAAATCCCACCACAAATTTAGGCGTCTTGTCCTGCACTAAATCTGGCTTAAATTGGTTATCTGCCAATGATTGATTTAACAAGCTAACGTCATTATCGTTCAAAAATACTTGCCCTACATTACCTAATTTAGTCAAAATATCTGAAACAGCTAAAAAATTGTAGCCAATGGTTTTACCACTTTCAGCATCAAAAATTCTGACAATATTTCCGTGTCGCTCATCTGCTTGGTTTTCAACATCTTCACCAGTAATAACAACCAGGGTGTCTCCCAATTCTTGGGGATTATAACTTGATATTAACATTCGTATACCTTCTAAAACTAAGATTAGCTGGCAAGTCCATCAATGAACTCCTCAACTTGCTTTTTTGTCTTTCGATCTTTATTTACGAAACGACCGACTTCTTTTCCATCATCAAATGCAATAAAGCTTGGAATACCAAAAACACTTAAATCTGCAGCCAAATCAATGTTCTCATCACGATCAACTGCCAAAAAATGGTATTCTGTGTACTCTTTTTCAATTTCAGGCATTGATGGCTTGATAAATGAACAATCTGAACACCATGTTGCCGAGAAGAATAACATGTACTTACCCTTACTAATTTTCTTTGATAATTCATCACTTGTCATTTTAGCTAAAGCTTCCATTACAATTCCTCCTCACAATTTTCAACTCATAGAAAAATAATACTACAAATGGGGCTGAAAACCCAACAAGGCTACTTCTTCAAAGCAAAATAAGCGACTAATTCATAAATGGGTCCCTTTTTGCTGAACTTTTCTTCATATTCAGTCTCAACATTATCTTCGTTTTGATCGCTTTTATGCAGATCAAGCCAAACACCTTCAAAAGTAAATCCAAAATTATTAAAGCTGGTCAACGAATACTCGAAAAGTTGGCGGTTATCAGTTTTAAACTGTATTCTACCTTCTGGTTTGAGAACCTTCAAGTAAGTGGCTAAAAATCCAGGTGAAGTTAATCTTCTCTTAATGTGACGGGTCTTTGGCCAAGGATCTGAAAAGTTTAA
The DNA here is from genome assembly GCF_001436395.1 of Secundilactobacillus malefermentans DSM 5705 = KCTC 3548. Classification (GTDB taxonomy): domain Bacteria; phylum Bacillota; class Bacilli; order Lactobacillales; family Lactobacillaceae; genus Secundilactobacillus; species Secundilactobacillus malefermentans. Next base: position 5,973 of record NZ_AZGJ01000021.1, read on the forward strand.
ATAGAGCTGACTGACCTCTCCTTCTCCAAAAAGTTCATCAACGTCGGCACCATCTGTCTCCACCAACTGCACGTTAGTTAGTCCACTTTCAACCACTTTTCGAAGTGCAACTGCTATAACAGATTCTTGAATTTCAATTCCAAGAAAATTCACTTCCGGATGCCTTTTTGCCATTTCAATAATAAACTGACCTTTGCCTATTCCAATCTCAACTTGAATGGGTTGAACGGCTTTAAATCGATTCTGCCACTTTCCAATGTGATCTTTGGGCTCAATAACAATTAAATCAGCGTGATCCTTGATGTAGCTGTCCGCCCAGGGCTTTTTTCTTACTCTCATATTCTTATCCTTTCTGATACTTCAGAACAAAACAAATGGCTGATTTCTCCTCCTTGTTGACTCATGAAGAAGTTCAGCCATCGTCTGTTTACTTATTTTGAATTTCACTCAATAACAATATTGCCTTATTCATCATGTGATATCTTTGTGATTCATAGCCATTTTGTATGGTATTTAGGCAATCTAGACAACTATACCAGATAATACATTCGGCCATCTTGCCTGTTACCTTCGTGCCGGAATAGTTTTCTAGCCATGTCCGCCATTCCGACACTGGAACATATGCACACAATAGCATACTAATATCCAGTGCCGGATTTGCAAATTTAGCCGAATCCCAATCAACTAAATAAAGCTTTCCACTATCCGACAACAGCCAATTTTTGTGGTTTAAATCACCATGACAAACCTCATAATGACTTTCATCCAATTGATCAATTTGATTCCTTAACAATTCAATTGTCTTTTTTACTAACGGATGACCTAATAAGGTCTTCGAAAGTCGATTTACCAATTCGGTAAGTAACTCCTGAGGCCCCATCACTTTTCCGCCCACCTTATGTAACATTTCCTTCAATAAGGTAGAATGATGGACTCGATGTAATAGGTGTCCCACTGCTACTGATTTCATTTCCGCACGGCTAAGCGTCCTGCCATTTAACCATTCTTGGGCAGTCACAACATCACCAGAGGACATCCGCTTAGTCCAAACTAGTCTAGGTGTTATTTCTTCTACCGAAAGTGCAGCTAAAAATGGTGACGCATTTTGTTTCAGAAAAATTTTCTTCTCAGCTTTGGTACCCATAAAGGCTTTACCGGTATCTCCACCAAGTGGTTGAAGTCGCCAACCCTCTTCAAGATCCATATCCATTTTCACTACACCCCCCACACCTTAAATCTACTCTTAATTTTATTAGGAGTTGCAGTCATCGTCAAGCTAATTTGATGATTTATTCGGCAAAAGTCTTCCCGGAATATAAAACTTCACTAACAATAAGATTTCAATTCCCTCAAGGACGAGACTAATGAGTGCCGTTTTCCAATCTTGCTGGGCAATTAAGGTTGTTCCCGCAAGTAATACTGCCGTGATACTCAGTGCAATGGCAGTTGTTCGACTAAAATTATCAAGTTTCTGTTTTTCGTTAATGGGATACAAGTGCGTAAATACAATATCATCAAAATGAAAATATGATGGAATTAGTTGGAATCCAATCAAATAGATGAAAAGGATTGTCAGCACAACGATTAGCCATTGTTGTTGAATGAATACTAATAATACCATTCCCAATAAGGTCAATCTTAAATACAGACTTCCAAATTCGGTTCCTCGTAAAATGCTTCGACTAAATAAATACAAATACGTGTTTTCTCGAGTCGGTTTTATACGATTCACGATGAAATCCAGATATCTTCTACGTTTTACGCTTCCCGTGATTGACGGCACATTCGTAAATAAATTGAAGAACCGATAAATCCCCAACATTCGGTTATTTTCCATCATAATGGCTTTGTTCCAATCAATTTGAACCTTCTGCCAGCGATTGAAACTAATATAACGAATTCCAATATTTAATATGATTGCCAGAACTAGGCCAAATACCGGATTTACTAAATAGGAAACACCAATAACAATGACTGGTAACAGCCATTTAAATAGTATCGAACTTTGAATAATTTTTATTCGATATTGATATCGTAAGACGAGTTCTCTTTCTAGAAATGCATCCTTTAATATCAGTTGAGTTACCAAAAGCTCGAATAAGAATAGCCAACTCACGTCATCAGTCACTCTAATAAATGGAATTAAGACGAACCATCCCACAATTTGGATTAACATTGCCATGATTTCACTATAATTTTTGGCATTTATGAAATAAGCATGCATACTTCTTTCTCTCGGTAAAAGAAAGACAACATCAGCATCATTCATTAATGTTGCCAGTCTACCAAGCTGCAAAAGTAACAGCAAGGTAAAAATAACCACGTACGGCGCCCACCAAATGCCGGTTTCCAGGCCCTTTAAGCCATTTGAATAACCAAATCCAAGGCCACCCACCATAAACATAAGTGCAATGACAAAGTGATCATTAAAGACGTAGCGTAGGTACCGCGCCATTTCAGATAGATGTTTGGTCAGTCTTTGTCTGAAGAGTTTACTCATCGTTGATCAGCCTTGGTAAATGACATATAAATATCGTCTAAGGTTTCTCCTACACCTGGCAGCGCTTGACGCAATTCTGCCAAAGAACCCTCTATTTTAACTTGACCATCGTGTAAAAGGACAAATCGATCACAATATTTCTCTGCGGTATCTAGCGCATGAGTCGACATCAGCACGCTAGCGCCGGCCTTTTTGCGTTCTTCAATAAGTGACAACAAATCGTGAACAGCTAATGGATCAAGGCCTAAGAATGGTTCATCAATGATCATTAATGGTGCTTCAGTTACGAAGGCACAAGCAATCATAACCTTTTGCTTCATTCCCTTTGAAAAATTAGCTGGGAACCAATCCAATTTGTTTTCTAATCGGAAAATTTTAAGTAATTCAGTTGCACGCTTCCAGGCTTTTTCGTGATCAAGTCCGTAAGCCATAATCGTTAACTCAATGTGTTCTCTTAGGGTGAGCTCCTGATACAAAATCGGCATTTCAGGAATATAAGCAATTTGCTGTTTAAATTCTTGATTATCTTCCGTGATTGTCAGGCCATTGATTTTAATCGTACCCTTTTGTGGGGTTAAAAGTCCGATAATATGGTTAATAGTTGTCGATTTACCGGCACCATTTAGCCCAATTAGCCCCACTAATTCGCCATCCTTAACGTCAAAACTGATATCTTTTAATACTGGAATTTGTGAGTATCCACCCACAAGATGAGAAACTTCTAAAGTCAAATTAGTTCACTTCATTTCTTAGACATTTTATCGTGAGTAATTATAACATAGTCCCTGTTCTCATTCATGAAGATAGCTAATTGATAGTGTATAATATGAGGTATCAATTGAAGGAAGGTTATTTTATGGAACATAAATACGACGAAGATTGCATTTTCTGTAAGATTATTAAGGGAGAGATTCCCAGCTATACCGTATATGAGGATGATGACGTCAAAGCGTTTCTCGATATTTCGCAAGGAACGCCAGGGCATACGCTTGTAATTCCCAAAACCCACGTACCCGATATTTTTGCATACGATTCAGAATTGGCTGCAACGGTATTTTCAAAGATTCCTAAGATTGCAAATGCACTAAAAGCATCAAATCCAGCGATTATCGGTATGAACATCGTTAACAATAATGGTAAAGTTGCATATCAGTCAGTCTTCCATTCTCATTTTCATTTGGTACCTCGTTATAGCGATCATGATGACTTTAAAATGATTTTCAAGGATAACTCTGCTCAATATGACGAAGAGCAACTAACCAAGCTAACGAATCAAATTAAAGCTCAGTTCTAGGAGGTCATTTAATGAACCGATTTATTAAATTCAGTTTACTCACAAGCGCTGCGGCTGTCGCAGGCTATGTGGCGCTTAACCGAAACGAAACGATTGCTTTCGCAACAAAAACAGCTGATAAGTTCAGCGAAAAAAAGCAGGATTTAGCCAATTGGAATCGAAGCAAAAAGGCAGTCACAGGTAATCTAAAAAAACTAAAATCTTCTATTGAAGAAGCGCCCCCCCTACTTGATGAGCTCCAATCTGATATTGATAAGTTTCAATACAAGATTCAACCTTATTTGGATAAGATTGAATCAGTCACAAATAATCTACAAAAATAGTTTATTTTCACTCGTACCAGCACTTTTGACTTCTTGCGTTTTAATTAAATCCATCTTGAAAACTTTATTTTAAAGGTGATTGTGTTATATTAGTCAGAGAATGTTCACTTGACAGGTGGATAAATACTTAATTATAGGATGTGTTCACATAATGAAAAAATGGTTTATTGCTCTTGCCGGTGTCTTTTTGAGTTTGACACTAGCCGCATGTGGTAGCAAAACGGTTGCCACTACTTCTGGTGGAAAGATTACAGAAAGTGCTTACTACACCAGCTTGAAGAAGTCTTCAAGTGGTAAGCAAGTTCTTCAACAAATGATCTTAAACAAGGTTCTTGAAAAGGACTACGGTGATAAGGTTAAGAAGAGCGAAGTTACAAAACAATACAATGCCTACAAACAGCAATACGGTTCTTCATTTAGCAGCGTACTTTCACAAAGTGGTACAACAGCTTCTGGGCTTAAGACAGAAATTCGTTCAAACCTCTTATTGAAAGAAGCCGTTAAGGACAACACTAAGATTACTGACAAGATGTTAAAAGCTCAATACAAGAAATACGAGCCAAAAGTCCAAGTTGCTCAAATCCTAGTTGCAAAGAAATCTACTGCAGAAACAGTTATCAAGCAACTTAAAGATGACAAGAGCTTCACAACTTTAGCTAAGAAGTATTCAACAGATACAACCACTAAGAGCAATGGTGGTAAGATTTCTGCATTTGACAATACTGATACATCATTAGATTCAAGTTTCAAGACTGCTGCCTTTAAGCTTAAGACCGGTGAGTATACAACTACGCCAGTTAAGACAGATTCAGGATACTACGTCATTAAGATGATTAAGAACCCTGGAAAAGGCACTATGAAGGAACATGAATCAGAATTGAAGAGTCAGATTATCGATTCTAAGATGAACAGTAGCACTGGCCTTCAAAAGGTAGTTGCCAAAGTTCTTAAAGACGGTAACATTGACATCAAGGACAATGATTTAAAGAACATTTTATCTGACTACCTTTCATCAAGTAGCTCAAAATAATTGAATTTAAGTCAAAAAGAAAAGCCGGAAAATTAATTTTCCGNTTGTATCTTGTTCATGATTTTTTGTTCCTTCGAATTCAAAGAAACGTCGATTATCCATTCCAAATAATCGCTCTGAAAACTCACCTGGTTCAGTATGATCAAGACTAGTCTGAATAGCCATAATTGAGGCATCTAATTCATCTAAATCGTGAAGTATTTCTGCTTCTAGTACTTGCGGACGAACTGGTGACCCATACTCAAGTAATCCATGATGGGCAAGAATCATATGCCTAAGCAAAATGACATCCTCTGAGGATGGATCAAGTTTTAATGTTTGGCATGCCTCGACTAACTCCCCATCAATTAGCGAAATATGACCTATCAAATTTCCGGCCACTGTATATTGTGTCGTAATTGGGTCAGATAACTCAACCGTTTTGCCTAAATCATGGAGAATCGCAGCAGCATACAACAATGGTGCATTAACGTTTGGATATTGGTTACAAACTGAATGCGCTAATCTTAGTATTGAGATTGTATGAAATGCCAATCCCCCTTCAAAAGCATGATGGTTCGTTTTGGCAGCAGGAAAATCAAAAAAATCAGCCTGATGTTTGTTAATTAAAAATCTGGTCAACCGATTCCAAGTCGGATTTGTTATTTCAAACATGACTTGGTTTATTTCATCAACCATTTCTGATTTTTTCATCGGCGCTCTCGTAACAAATTGACCTGGATCACTTGGTTCCCCAACGTTCGGCGTTCTCAACTGGCTAATTTTAATTTGTGGTTTGCTTTGATACTCTTCTCGTTTACCAATTAAATGAACTACTTTACCCGCTTTGAAGGTTTCAATATCCTGTTCTGAAGCATCCCAATACATGCCACCCATTTCGCCAGATGAGTCCTCAAAAGTAAACGCAATGTAGCGTTTGTTATTTTTTGCAGTCCGAACTTCCGCTGCCTTTAATAAGACAAATATTTCTATTTTATCGCCAACTTGATAAGACATCAATTTTTCATCCATCAAGCTCACCTCCTGGTTTATTGTCGTTTTAGCGTCATTATCTGATTACTTATTAACTCACTTGAAAAGCTGAAATTGGTTGTGAAGTAGATAACCTGAATATTTTGACTAAGCTTGTTTAGTAATTGAATTGCGGTATCTTTTCGGACATCATCAAAGTTCACAAATGCATCATCTATCAGAAGTGGCAAGTTAGCTTGTTTGCTAATGACAACTGCAAAAGCAAATGAAATCGCCAAATAAAGCTGCTGCGCCGTGCCCTTTGACAATTCGATAATATTAAATGACCGTGAATCTTTTCTAATGAGTGTTAACTGGTCATCAATAAATTTAACCTCATTATACCTGTTTTCAGTCAAAATTTTAAAATAGTTATTCGTCAGTTTCAGGATTTCCGGTTGTCGATCACTCACTGCCAAATCCAAAACTAATGTTATTAATTTACTTGAAAGAACAGCTGTCAGCCAGCTAAACACTAGCTCATTTATCTCACTTTGTAGAGATGCCTGTTTTTGCAAAAGTTCTTCGAGCTTAGTATCCCCCATCATGATATTAATTTGTGAGTTAACATCTGCTAATTGCTGAATAATCGTCTGATTTGTTTCAGCTAGTTGGGACATGTTTCCTTTAATCTGACTAATGTTATCAGTAATTGCCGCTAGATCAGTATACTGTTCTAATTTCTCGATTACCGAATCACTAAGCTCAGATTTTAGTATTGACTGAGTTGCCTGATCCTTAGCGACCACTTCTTGTTTTTGATAATCTGCTTCAAACTGGCTTGCTGTAGCGCGATGGTGTTCCTCCAAAAACTTTTGCATTTTGGATTGTACAATAACTATCTGCTCATTCGTATCAGATTTTTGTTGTGCCAAAAGTTGCGTCCGATTGTTTTCATCCATCATGCTTTGACTCTCTTGCTGTAGGTTATCCAGCAATTGTTTGAGCTCAAAAAGATTTCCCACTGCAGCCTTATTTTCTTCATGAGCAGGTAGAAGCCGTTTCCAGGAATTAGCATAATCATCTAAAAGGGATTCATTACTTTTAATCTTCTGAGATAAATTATCTAATTTCCGCTGGTTTTCCATTAAACTTTCAAGCTTCGATTGAACAATGAACCATTGGCTTTGTGGAAAATCACTAAGTTGGAACTCTTCCGCAATTTTGGTCAATCGATTTTGCACTTGAATCAAATCATCAGGACTTTTACTTAGTTGTAAATTACTTTTTTGAGTGCTCAAGTATCCAGCGATTAAAAGTAAAATTCCAACTACTGTACCAACAAATTTAAAACCACCATGGAAAAGTAGCAATGATCCAGCTGTAACAAGGATTCCAAGTAAGTAAAAAATAGTGTTTGTTTGTTTTTTCTCGCTCTGTCTAAGCCTACTTTTTTCGACAGGTCTATTCTTGACTAACTGCTCTTGTTGATTTAATAACTCGACGACTTCTTCATTTGTCGCTTCATCGAACGGGATTGCGGTTTTTACGTCTCGTTCAAAGGATGACTGCTCCTCCTGCAAAGACTGCGCATTCTTTTTGAGATCAGAAATTTCACTAGTTATTTGCGTCATTTCTGGTAACTGGCTCACAAGCTGATTCCAAATCACCTTATTTTGTTGTTGAATTACCATTAATTCTGACTGAGGATGCTTCTCATTAAATTCTTTTTGCTTTTGATAAAGTTGGTGGGTAGTGCTCTCTAACTGACTAATTTGTCCCTTCATCACGCCAAATTTTTGCCAAGCATCTTCATCAATTCGCTCTCGCAAATTCTGAGACGCTATTTTTTTAGAAATTTGGTGTAATCGTTCATAGGCGGGCCAGGAACTAGCAAGATTTCTAAACTTTTCCAATTCCTGAGTAAGTTTATCTATTTGCTGTTGATTTTGTTGATTTTCAGAATTAAGGTTCCTTTTTTTCAAAAGTAAATTTTGATAAGCAGTAAAATCTCTTTTTTTATGTGCAATTTGATCTTCAAATTGATTCAGTTCATGAAGTTTGACGACAATCGGCTGTTTACGACCACGAACTTTATAAAGTCGAGCAGCCTCTTCATCATACTCACCTATTAATTCCGCCCAATCGCCGCTTCCCACTGCACCAATAACTCTGATTCGATTGGCTAATTCCGATTGACTCATCTGAAAGGCTTGATTTAATTTATCATCACTCAAATCAAAAACCTGGTAAAAAATAGTTTCATTAATTGGATCAATTAAACGTTGAAAATCATCAGCGTCAAGTTCTTCTTCCGTCGTCAAGTTCTTTAGTGAAAAATCGCCGCCTCTTTTACCTGAAGTGCGGATTAAAAGATAATTATTTTCGCTATTACTAAAATACAGCTCACCACCATAGCGAGATGACTCTTTAGGAACATAGCGATTCAAAGCAGATTTACGAGTTGGAAAACCAAACAAAAGGTCATGAATAAATCTGGCAATCGTTGTCTTACCAGATTCGTTTGGGCCCACAATGATCTGCAATTTTTCATCAATCAGAATCGTCTGATCAATAAATTTACCAAATCCATAAATTCGAAGTTTGGTTATTTTCATTCACTTTGTCCTCCCTTATGCCCAGCTTTCTGTTTAATATTTCTTAAAACCGCCTGCTTCAATTCTGACTGAACCTTTTGGTCATGGAAATGATTCGCAATGAAGGCGTTTGAAAATAAGGTGCCAGCAGTTTCCGTGATGACATCATCCGTAAATAATTGTGCTTCAGATGCTTGCCAAAATTTGTTATCAACTTCCGAAAATACCCTTTCATTGGGTTGAATAACTTCTTTAATTTCATAAGGCCAATAACTTGTTTGTCGACTAAACATGTCCTGTAGGCGCTCTAAAAGAGTCCCATTCTGAATTGCCGTTTCTTCCGTATTGCCAACTTGATTCTCGATTTCAACTGAAATAAGGGCTAACTTATCACTTATATTTTCCTTTATTTTGTCAGCCATTAACTCCAAAATTTCAGCAATTGATGACTTCTCGTCAACTGAAATACTAATTTTTTGCCAGGTAATGACATCGGTTTCAATAAAGTTCACTTTAGTCTCCGTATGGGTTAGGTTAACTAATAACGCGCCCTTTGTGCCATCTTCATTGTGATTTCGTCCCTGAATCGTCCCTGAATAATAGATTGGAACGGAAGACGCCAACTTTTGGAATTGATGAATATGACCTAAAGCCCAATAGTCAAATCCTGCTGCCGTTAATTCACCTACAGTAAATGGTGCATAGTGGTTGTTCCGTATTTCTCCCGTTTTTTCACCGCCATGCAACATGGCAATGTTAAATTCTGCATTTTTATCAGGAACAAAGTTGGAAATTAAATCTTCATTTAGCCAGCGAGTTCTGTAACTGAAGCCACTAATCGCAACTTGTTCACCCGACTTTAATTGAATTTTATGCGACGAAACCTGAGAATCAAAGACTGTGACATTTGAAGGCCAATCAATTTCTGGCCGACTTTCGGATGAATAATCATGGTTTCCCCAGCTAATAAAAACTGGAATATCGACTTCATCAAGTCTTTCAAGCTGATTACGTAAAAACAGTTGTGCCTGAATATTTTGCGTTTCTCGATCAAACAGGTCACCAACAAGCAAGATAAAATCTACCTGCTCACTGATTGCACGATCAATTAGGTTGATTGTGGCCCGTTCGCTAGAAGAATAAATAAGCTTCCAGATTGAGGCTGGAGCGGTTTTTAATCCTAAAAATGGACTATCCAAATGTAAATCAGCAGCATGTATAAATTTCAACAAATTCACCTCCATAAAAAAATGTCGAAGTTTTTAATAGCAACTTCGACGTTTTATCAAACCAACTATTCTTAATTACGATAAAGTTCTTGAATTGGTTTTGTGATAGCTTGATTTAGTTTTGTGAGTAAATCATTCACTTCTTTTTCATGATCCATCAATGCTTTAATTTCATCAATTTTACCCACTTTTTCAGCAATTTCCTGGGCATGTTTCATTTCCTCATCTGATAATTTTTCGCCTTGCATTTGTTTTTGTTGAATCGTTAATTGGATTTCCTGGAAATCTTTAAAAGAATCGTAGGCTTCTTGGTTAGCTTTGATACTATCATAAGCTTCCTTTAACCCCTTAAATTCATCAGATTGTTGTAATTCTTTTGCCATTTGAGTTGCCGTTTTTTCTATATCAGCCATGCTGTATCCTCCTATAAGTTCATTAGTCTATTTTATCATTTATTAGGTTTTTTGCCTATGTGCGTTTCATCACTGGCCAAGAACCGATTTGGCTTGGTCCCATAAATCTTTCGCAGCTTGCGCGGCACCGGAGGCTCCCTTGGTCACCTTATCGCTGAAGTCAGATGCGCCTTTTGCAACGCTGTCCCAAATACTAGAGCTTGATCCACCAGACTCACCCTTGGCAATTGTCGCCGCATCCTTAGTGTTGAATGCGGTATTGGCGGTATACGGCAAAATACTTTGCATTTCATTTCTGAATAACGGTCCAACACCGGTCGCACTTAAGTTTTCCAAATGTTGAGATTTACTCGTATTGTCAAAACCTTCCCAGGTTGTCACTACGATATCTGGTGTATAACCCACAATCCATTTATCCTTTGTTGCATCGCTATCACCAGTTCCGTCTGCTTCCGTGCTACCAGTTTTACCCGCAATCGTGTAGCCATATGGTTTGGCACTCACGCCGCTACCACTATTAAACACACCCATCATCATACTGGTCATTTCTTTAGCAACTTTTTTAGTCATGATGCGTTTATTGCTAACTTTTGGAGAGTCAACAATCACGTTTCCTGAGGCGTCTACAATCTTTGTTATATAGTGCGCCTGAGTTACCTGTCCACCATTGGCAAACGCCGTATAGGCAGCTGCCAGTTGCTGTGGTGAGACGCCAGTACTTAAGCCCCCAAGAGCTAAGGCCAAATTCTTATCAGATTTGGTAATTGGAATCCCAAAATTTTTAACGGATTCATAGCCCTTATTAACCCCAATCTTATTTAATAACCAAACTGCAGGAACATTCATACTCTGGGCTAAGGCCTCATACATTGGAACCTTATTTTGATAAACGTTATTGTAATTTTTTGGAGAATAGTTATTGCTACCAAATGATTGCTTCTTATCACTCAGCTCAGAATCATAGAAGTACCCATTTTGCAGTGCTGGCGTATATACTGCCAGAGGTTTCATGGCCGATCCCGGCTGTCGGCGCATTTGGGTCGCTCGATTATAGCCACGGAACACGTGCTTCCCTCGACCACCAACAACGGCCATTACGCCGCCATCAGCAGGATCAAGCGCGATTGAAGCAGCTTGAACTTTTGTACCATCCGACGCATTAGCGGGAAATAAAGTAGAATTTTTAAATTGAGTTTGCATTTGCTTTTGATAATTTTGATCTAGATCCGTATAAATCTTATAACCACGGTTCATAATTTCTGACTCGGTTAATCCGTACTTACTAATTGCCTCGTTGATAACGGCATCAAAATAGTAAGGGTAGCGATAGGAACTTTGATAATTATAATTGTCGCTGATGTTCATTGAAGTGGCACTATATTTTGTCACTTCAGCACTAGATAGCACTTTATTTTCATTCATCAGCTTTAGGACTAGATTTCGTCGGTCACGCGATGCTTGAGGATGATCGATTGGATTATAGGCACTGGGATTCCTAAGTGAACCAGCAAGCGTTGCTGCCTCAGGAACTGTTAATTCACTAGCTGATTTACCAAAGTATTTTTCAGAGGCATCCTGAACGCCCCAAACACCATTACCAAAATAGGCATTATTGAGGTACATCGACAAAATATCTTTTTTGGTATAAACATTTTCAACCTCAATCGACAGAAATAATTCTTTAGCCTTACGTGTAATTGTTTGCTCCTGCGATAAAAAGGCATTTTTTGTGAGTTGTTGGGTTAAGGTACTTCCCCCGCCACTGATATAATTTCGACCGAGAAGTTTGTTCTTGCCATACAAATAGAAGGCCCTTGCGATACCCTTCACAGAAAAACCATATTCATGATAAAAATTTCGATCCTCTGTCGAAATAACCGCATTTTGAATATTCGGTGAGATCTTATCAAGCCCGACATACGTTCCTTTTTGTGATAGAAGCGTGCCGGCCTTCTTACCCTCTTTATCATAAACAACTGTTGGCTGCTCTAACGCTGCTTTCAGATTCTCAACGTCAGCAGTTTTTGCTTCATACGTCAAAACTGCACTTCCTACTAAAATAATAGCTAGAAGCGTTGCTAGTATGACTCTTGTTAGTTGGAAACGATGCCAAACCTGCTTTAATCGTTTTTTAAAGCTCTGCCAATATGGTGACAGCCCTTTTCTAATTTTTGTAAGGAATCCCCTAAATCCATTCTCGTTCATGTCCATCCTCGATTACTAAAGATTATTAGGTACATTGTAGCATAGACACGCTGTGACACTAATTTAGTGGAAAAATTTAATAAGGATTTAAAAACAAAAAAAGCCGACATTCGTCGACTTCAGTTCTTATGTATCATCAATTAATGAATAATATCGGGATTCATGCTCTCGGAAATTTGTTCGTTCATTTCTTTAGCAACTTCTTCGCTTGGGCTGATAATGAAAATTGTATCATGACCGGCCAGAGTCCCAGCAATTTCCGGCATGTCTAAATCGTCGAAAATAGCTGCCAACAGGTTTCCGTTACTGGGCAAGGTTCTCACAATATTAATAAATTCAACTCTAGTAAGCCCCGTCACAACCTCATTGATTGTCTCACGAAGGTGCTCTTTTTCACTTTTGTTTCCAGCTTTAAAAATCGTGTACCGCAAATTTCCTTGTCCATCTTGTGTCTTAACAATCTGCATTTCTCGAATGTCCCTTGAAATGGTCGCTTGAGTAGCTTTTATCCCCGTATCCTCAAGTCGTTTCATTAAATCTTCCTGGGTGCCAATTGGATACTGATTGATTAATTGTTCAATTCTAGCCTGACGAATACTCTTTTTCATTACACAACCCCCTATCACGTAAAATCGCTTTTATTATAACAAAATTAAAGAATGTTTGCTACTAATTTTTGAATATATATTAAGGAATTCAAGATATTTCGCCCTTTAAGCGGGCCATTAAGCTGATTTTTTTGAATAAAAATACCCTAAAGCAAATCTCGCTTTAGGGTATTCTTAGTAAATTTTAATTTAAATTACATCTGGTCTGGTGCTTGAACACCAAGCAAACGGAGTGATTCTTTTAGCACAACGGAAACACTCTTTACAAGTGCCAAACGAGCTGATTTCTCATCGTCTTCTTCAAGAATCTTAGAATGCGCGTAGTACTTATTGAAAGTCTTGGCCAAACGTATTGCATATTTAGCAATATCAGAAGGTTCAAACTCTTCTTTAGCTTCAATTACTGTCGCTGGAAAGTCCGCTAACGTCTTGATAGTATCCCAAGCTTCAGGATCCGTCATAATTGTATTGTCAGCGTTAATTTCAGTATCGCCAGCTTTTCTCAAGATACTTTCTGCACGAGCATGCGAGTATTGAACATATGGACCCGTCTCTCCTTCAAATCGGAGTTGATCTTCCAAATTAAAGTCAATACTATTTGTTCGTTCGTTCTTCAAGTCTCCAAAGATAATGGCACCAACACCGACTTGTTTGGCAACTTCGTCTTTATTAGGTAGGTCTGGATTCTTCTCAGAAATTTGCTTCTTTGCCATATTGATTGAATCATCAAGAACCTCATCCAATAAGATAATTCGACCAGAACGAGTCGACAATTTTTTACCATTTACTGTAATTAAGCCAAATGGAATATGGTGCAGTTCTTTAGCAGATGGTAGACCCATTTCAAGTAAAACAGCCTTCAATTGTTGGAAGTAATATGTTTGCTCAGAGCCAACAACGTATAAATTCATAGCTGGTTTATACGTCTTGTCACGGTAAATAGCCGTCGCTATATCACGGGTAATATAAAGGGAAGCCCCATCACTCTTCAAAATTAAAGCGGGATTCAGGTTGTACTTTTCAAGGTCAACCACTTGGGCTCCTTGTGATTCCTTAAGCAGCCCCATCTTCTTCAACCAATCGATACCTTCTTGCATCTTATCATTGTAGAAGGCTTCACCATTAAAGGTATCAAACTCAACACCTAACTTCTCATAGATAGCATTAAATGACTTTAAAGATTCTTCACGGAACCAGGTCCAGAGTCTAGTAGCTTCTTTATCACCATCTTCAAGCTTCTTAAACCATTCACGAGCTTCGTCATCTAGTTCAGGCTGGTCAACGTCTTCTTTATGGAAACGAACATAATACTTAACAAGGTTAGTGATTGGATCCTTTTTGACGTCTTCTTCAACACCCCATTTTTTGTAAGCAACAATCAACTTACCAAATTGAGTTCCCCAGTCACCTAAGTGATTATCTTTAATTGGGTTATATCCATTTTTCTTTAGAATTTCCGAAATTGAATTTCCAATAACGGTTGAACGTAAATGTCCCATCGAAATTGGTTTTGCAATATTTGGTGATGACAAATCGATTGGAACATTGCCACCTTCACCAGAATCATTGTCTCCATATGATGCGCCAGCTTTAATAACTTGGCTCAAAACATCTGAACTAAAAATAGCTTTATCCAAGAAAAAGTTAACGTATGGGCCTACAGCCTGGATTTTTTCAAATTTTGATTGATCAATTTTTTCAATTAAATCCGTTGCTATTTGTTGAGGTGCCTTCTTTAAAACTTTTGCAAGTACAAAAGCAGGAAAGGCATAATCCCCCATCTTCGAATCCTTAGGACGTTCAATTTTATTATAAATATCTTCCGTACTTAACGCACCATCTACTGCATCTGATAATGCTGCTGCAACTTGTTGTTTATAGTCCATTTGAATACCTCCAGTATTTTCTTAGTTCCATTATAACAGTCTTAAAAGTGAATAAAAAAAGTCCCTTACAAAATTAATTGTAAGAGACGAGTAAACCCGCGGTACCACTCTAATTGATAGATTATCCACTTATTATTCGATTATATATTCTAAAAAGCGCGCTTCATCAGATTCTTGATTCGGCTTCCATCGTCCCGAATTTGCTATGGCAAGTTTTAACTGACTACTCTTCTTTTATGATTGAATTAGAATGCAGCGACAAATTCCTGTATCCTAAGCGGGTGACGGGAATCGAACCCGCGACACAAGCTTGGGAAGCTTGAATTTTACCACTAAACTACACCCGCAATAACAGAAATTACTATACCACATAAAAACTCATTTGTCAGTATATTCTGCATGAACTTACATTCAAAAAATGCTTAGGCGTCTAGTTCAGCTGGCTTTTCTGGTTCTGGAGAAGCTTTAAGTAACTTAGTTAATTTCTTGCTAACAACCGCGCGTTCATTAAAGTCCGTAACCGTGACGCGATCTTCTTTATCGTACTTTTCAATGTGGACTAAAACCGTGTTTTCGTATACTTTTTCAATTGTTCCTTCAAAATCATGTTCTAGGGAATTAAATTTTTTTGCTTTGACGTAATCCCCCAACTTTAATTCTGCCATGTGATCCACCCACTCTCTCCTGTTTTCAAGATATTATCAAAATCCGCTAAGAAATTCAAGGAAAATTTGGCACTTTATGCAATTAGTGTCATCTTTTTCTAAAACCCAGTAATTTTCAATAGGATTATAGCCATAAATACGATATAATCGGCGTGAATGGGGATACACACCATCAAATGGAGGAATAATTTATGAAAAAGAAATGGCACCTATTAATTACTAGTTTCGCCTTTATGGGCATGGCGCTTTTAGTTCAAACAAATGCTAGTGCCAGCAGCAAAGTCAATGATTACATAAGTTCTCAAGGCTATTCACACGCAAGCATCACGAAATCAATTTGGAGTGGCTTTCCAAAGAATAGTTACCGAAATGGCAAACCTGAAGGGGTCGTTGTCCACGAAACCGCAAACCCAAGCTCAACCATTTATAATGAAATTTCTTACATGAAATCCAACTACCAAAATGCATTTGTCCACACCTTTATAGATGCTTCAAACATCATCAATATTGCCGATACTTCAAAGCTAAGTTGGGGAGCGGGACCAGCGGCAAATGCCCGATTTGTTCAATTTGAGCAAGTCGAAGTTCACTCTAAAGCTGCATTTGCTCAAGAAGTAAATAACGCCGCATACTACACTGCTTATATCTTAAATCAATATGGTCTCACTCCGAGTCGGGCAACAGCAAAGGCTGGAACCATCTATTCCCACCACGACGTTACCAATTATTTAGGTGGAACGACTCATACAGATCCAGATGGTTATTGGGCTACTGCTGGGAAGAATTACTTTGGCCAAGCTTACACAATGACCGATTTTGTGACCCTCGTTCAGAAAAAGTACGCATCTTTAGCAGGGTCAGACACCTCAGATTCCTCGACTTCCTCGACTTCATCTACCTCAAACACCGCAACCAATGCGGTAACGCCTCAAAAAATCACTTACTATCACGGTTACAACAATGAAACTGCAACCTTAAAATCCAATTATACTAAATATTCTGTTTATAACCACGTCAAAGGAACCAGCGGCGCCGTCAAAATTGGATGGCAAGCACTTTCGGCAGATTATGCGGGCAAAAAAGTCTACGTTGATAGTCGGGGCGTGAAAAGTGGTGGCTGGACTGGAACTTGGTATAGAATTCGGTTTAGTAAAGCCAGCAATGCACCTAAATACTGGGTTTATTCCGGCACATTAACCTTCCCTGCCATTAAGTATTCAAACGCAAGCGGTACCGTTAAAATTGCAAATAACACAACGCCTTTGTACAATCACGTGCTTAATTCACGCTTCTTATCTAAGAAAACAGGCACAGCAAGTACGTTTGCAAACAAAAAAATGACAACTAATCAAAAGGCTATTATTAAGAACACAACTTGGTACAGAATTGTAAATGGCTCATCAACTTTCTGGATTCCTGCTGCTGGAACTACGAAATAACTTAAAGGATTAGTCCCTATGTAAAGGCGGGAACTAATCTTTTTTAAATGGCAAACTCAATTTATAACTCACTAGGAGGGTGATTTGTATGTGGTCAATTTTCCACATTTTACTGTACCTCATTCTAATTTGTACGATCTTTGGTACCCGTTTCCAAAATGAAAAGCGAATTTCCTGGACACTCATGTTTCTCAGATTAGTTTATATTTTGGTGCTAGTAACCGGTATTTTAGCTCTTTTCCCCCTCATTCATTCCGTTGCCATATTCATCATTATTATCAGAGTCCTCTTAGACTTGTTATCAATTCTTCTAATTGAACTAATATTTTGGCGTCAGCAAACCCAAAGCGCCTCCAAGTGGTCCTTTTGGGCATTCGGAACAGTTGCCCTTGTCGCCTTAATATTTGACGTATTTCAATTAATCTAAAAAAAGATTGACCAAAATTTTCGTTTTGGTCAATCTTTTTTTACTTCTGGTCCTTTAACGCTAATTCTAACGTTCGATCAACTAATACAGATTGGGCATCAATGATATCTAGCTTTTCAATTGGCTCACGTTCCTGAGCCAAAGAAAGTTCTGTACAACCTAAAATAACCACATCACAGTTTTGTTCCTCAAACATTTTTTGAACAAAGCCGTGAAAAAGGGCTCGGTCTACAATATTCTGGTCCTTTATGTCATCAAAAATAAGTTCATTCGTCTGATCCTGAATTTCCTGAGTAGGTCGGACAAATTCATATCCAGCAGCCATAATTTCATCATCATAAATATGGTCTGCAATTGTCCCTTTGGTCGCCACAATTCCAACTCGTTTGGCCTTGGGATATTTCGTCTTAATTTCTTTCACTGCTTCCCTTGGCATGTGCAAAATTGGAACATTGGCAGCAGCCTGCAGGTCTTCATAAAAATAATGAGCTGTATTACATGGCAGCGTGTAAAAATCAGGCTTAAGTGTGTTTTGTTGGGTTAAATCTTCCAGCAACTCTGGCAACGGATTTGGCTTTGAATTATCTAAAATATAATCAGACCGGTCTGGAACGGTAGCATGATTAACTAGGATGTAGTTCAAATAGTCCTGATCCTTGTGTGCTGGTGTCCTTAAATTTAGCTGATGAATATAGCTTTCAGTGGCCATTGTTCCCATTCCACCAATAATTGTAAAGAATTTTTTCAATTTAGTTACCCCTTATTTTCAGCAAAATACTGATTAAAGTTCTTAACATAATTGTGATTCATCCATTTATTTAGGAGCCATCGCTTAAAACTCATATCTTTGGCGTAAGCAAATGTTGTCCCAACTTGCTGTTTTTCAATTAATTTAATGGCAGCTTGTTTGTCAGAGTTTTCCTTAGCATACTTCTTGAATGTTTTTACAGGGACGCCCAACCATAATACATGGTGATCGACATCCTTATTACCGTACACCGGTGTCTGATCCTTAGTTTCACCCGTGACGTAATCCTTTACCACCCAGTCCGCCAAATTATACCCATTTAGCGTAACGAAAAAGCTACTACGGCCCTGTCGTAAATTGATTTCAAATAATTTGAAAGACTGATCTCTTGAATCAAATTTCATATCGAAATTTGCGTAGCCCGTAAATTTGATTTCTTCCAAGAATTTTTGAATTTTATCATATAAGTCCTTGTTATACTCTGGCAAAATGGCAACATAATTTCCAATAGCGGACGGTGCTGGATCTTCAAGTAACGGGTGACCCAAACACATCATTTTAACATGATGGTACTGATCAACGTAGGCATTGAGAACCCGCATGTTACTGTCATCCCCAGGAATAAAGTCCTGTAAAATGAAGTCAGACTTGTAGCCATGTGTATAGGCTTGATCAACGACACGATCAAACTCTTCACGACTTTGAATTCTAAACGCCTTTTTACGACCTTCAAAATGAACATCAAGCCACTCAACACTATTGGCCGGTTTTAACGCAACTGGGTAGTCAAAAGGTTGTTCAATTTGAGACCCCTCATCATGCATTTGCTTACTAACAATGGCAGTTTTAGGGTATGGCAATCCATACTGGTCACAAATTTTGTAGAAACGTTCTTTATTATTTAACTGCTTGAGTAAATCGTAATCAATATATGGGCAGATGAAGGTATCTGAAAGTTCATCCTTATGCTTGGCAATCAACTCGGCATAACCATCCCCACAGCCAATTAATATGACAGGTTCAGTATGATTAGCGTAGCGCTCCTTAATTTTTCTCATGGAGTCAATCCAAACTGGATCTTCATCAAACCCATTAATCAGTTCAAGGTCGACAATTTTAGTAAACCTTGTTGGTGCCAGCTGAATACTGGCAAATGCCTTAACTGGCTTTCCATACTTTTCATAAAATGATCTTGCCATTCCATAGACATTAAAGTCACTTCCTAGCAAAATTGGTGTAAAGTTTGGCACCGATTCATTTTGATTAGTCATTTTCAATCTCCTTCACTACTTCTCTTGCAACCGTCACGTCAGTTGGATACGGTGTGTCCACCCCGTCGACTTTTTGATAGGCATCCTCACCCTTACCAGCTAAAACAACAATATCTTGATTAGTACTGGTCTGGATTGCCTCTTTAATTGCGCTAATTCTATCCATATTAAAATGGACCTCAACTTTATCATGATCAATATAGCTGTCGATTTCCTCAGCAATTGCTTGAGGGCTTTCAAATGCAGGGTCATCCGCAGTTAAAAAGGCGACGTCCGCCTCTTCACTTAGGGCCTGTCCAAATCCTTTACGGCGTGATTCACCTTTGTTACCAGTACTACCAGTTAAAGCAATAACCCGTCCCGCATTCGTTTGCTTTCTTAGGAATGCGAGAAGCGACTTCATACTGCCATAATTATGCGCATAATCAATGTAGACTGTCCCGTGATTTTTCGTTTTAACAAATTCCATCCGTCCAGGTACTAGAATTTTATCCAGACTATCTTTAACATTAACTACCCCAGCACCGGCTAAACCGGATGCAATAATAGCACTTGCTGCATTACTTTCATTATAGTCGCCTGGTAAACTCAATTCATACTGATTGTCCAGTGAAAGTTCTTTTGCCTTTTGACTGATGGAACGTAACGTAAAGTTGCTACCGTGGAGGGTTTCTGATTGATTTTCAAATTCAAAATCCAATGGCAATGCGACTTGCTTTTTCCCACCCTTGCGTGCAAATAGATAAATATCATCAGGTTGACTCGTTGCTTTTGCAGCCTCATAAACATCTTCTAAATGATCTGTTTCCGCATTGATGACACATATCTTGGAGTTAACGAGGAGTTGTTCCTTACAGTGCAAGTAATCTGCAAATGTTGGATGTTCATTTGCCCCAATATGGTCGGGCGAAATATTTAGAAAAACGCCAACATCATACTTTAGATTGTAAACCCGATTTTTTTTGTAGGCTTGTGATGAAACCTCCATGACCAAATGAGTCATGCCATTGTTGACAGCCGTCCTCATGTCGTGAAATAGGTCCAGTGATTCTGGCGTTGTTAAATGCGATTTAAAATGTTGATCTGGTTTAGACCCAACAAATCGGTCAATAGTTGAAAACAGAGCGGTTTTTTCTTGCGTACTCTTTTGTAAAATACCGCGAGAAAAATAAGCAGAAGTTGTTTTTCCCTTCGTTCCAGTAAAAGCCACAATAAATAGGTCGTTCTGAGGGTAATCGTAAAAAGCGGCACCTAGCAATGCCATTGATTTTTGAATATCAGTCACAATAAATTCTGCGAGTCCGGATCCTTCGGCCAAATGACTTTCTGAAACGTAACCAAAAGCACCCTTTTCCTTTGCACTTGTAAGATATTCTGGTTTAAAGTTTCCCTTACAACAGAATAAAGCACCCTCGCGAACCGTTTGCGAATTATAAGTAATTTGATTAAAAATATCGATTGTATTGTCAGGCACATTAACTGATTTCAGCAAATGATGCTCCTTGAGTAACACAATTGTCTCCCTAATGCCGAGTGACATAAATCATTCATCTCCAACTCGTTATAATACCTATCATTATTTCATGATTTTGCAAAAAAAGAAACCAAGTTTGCTGATTGACAAGGGAATCTTCAGAAAATTAAGTCAATTAGGCTACTCGGTTTCTATTGTTAACTAAATAACGGTTCGGTGCACTTTTGAAAGCGTGTCAGCCGTTGTATCCTCTGGGAAATAAACTTGGTACCAAAGAATAAAGGTGTAAATAGTAAAAATCTTTTGCATGCTAGATTTTCCGTTAATATGCTCTTGTAAAATATGCATTAACTCATCCGTATCAAAAAACTTCTGTGCAACATCAGAGGTAAAAGCCTCCTCAATGCGTTTACGATACTTGTCTTCTTTAATCCAACTCGCAATTGGAGAAGGGAAGCCCATTTTTTCCTTATTAGCAACTCGTTCTGGAAGCTCAGATAGAGCCGCAGTCCTGAGTGATACTTTTGTTTCGGTACCGCGGATTCGAGTCTTAGTTGGCATTGTTTCAGCGAACTTCGCAACCTCTTTGTCCACTAGGGGCGTTCTAACTTCAAGGGAGTTACACATACTCATTCGATCTGCTTTGTGCAAGATATCATATGGTAACCAAGTATTGATATCAAAGTACTGCATTTGTGTAATTTCGTCTTTGCCCTTTACGTCATCAAAAATATGCTGCGTGTACTTTGCCGTATCCATGTTTAAACTCTTATTTTTTAGAATTCGGCCACGGTCGTGTTCGTTAAAGACGTAGTTCACTCGATAATAGCGTTCGCTTAGCGGTTCTGCCCCACGGGTTAAGAATCGTTGACCGTGGAAACGAGGTAGGTTTTCTACCGCTTTAGCAAGGCCCTTCCGAACGAATTTTGGAACCATCTTTTGATAGCGTTCAAATGGTACTGCTTCTAAATAAGTGTTGTAACCACCAAAGAATTCATCAGCACCTTCACCTGATAGGGCTACTTTGACACTCTTTCGCGTTCCCTTTGAAAGGTAGTAAAGTTGCATCGCTGACGGATTTGAAAGTGGTTCATCCATATAATACATAATTGTCGGTAAAATATCGAAATAGTCGTCACCCGTCATGGTAAGTGGCGTATTTTTTTGCTTGATTTCCTCTGCAAATTCAGTTGACCAGCTTAGTTCGCTGTACTTTGAATGGTTAAAGCCAAGTGAAAACGATTGAATTGGCTTCAACTTAGCCGCTTCATTCAAGACGTAGCTTGAATCAATCCCACTGGAAAGGAAACTACCAACTTCAACGTCAGCAATCATGTGCGCTTTTACGGAGTCATCAACAAGTCCGCGAATTTTTTTCGCATCATCCTCGATTGTTTGTGAATCATCAATATTATCGTAATTGAACTTGTAATAAGTATGGGTTTCAGTTTCACCATTTTTGTGCAAGAAATACTGTCCAGGAAGTAATTTAAACACATTCTTGAACATTGTTTCCTTTGATGGAATAAATTCAAAACTCAAGTGAACTGGTAATAATTTTTCATTAAACTCTTTAACAAAGTTTGGGTGTTCCAAAAAAGCCTTAATTTCAGAGGCCCAAAGGAACGTTTCGCCATTATCAAAATAATAAAGTGGTTTAATCCCAAAGTGGTCACGAGCACCGAAAACTTCTTTGGTTTTAGTATCATAGATAACGAATGCGTACATTCCTCGCAGTTTTTGCAATAAATCTGCACCCCAGGCGTCATAACCATGAATTAATACTTCAGAATCAACGTCAGTTTGAAATTGATAGCCAAGTTCGATTAATTCTTTACGAATGTCCTGATAGTTATATATTTCACCATTAAAGGTTAAGACCTTAGTTTGGTCACTGTTGAACATTGGTTGCTTACCGTGCGCAAGATCAATGATTGATAAACGACGGAAACCCATTGATGCTCCCTGGTCGTTAAAATAAGCGTCATCATCTGGACCACGGTGCTTAATTCGGTCTGCCATATTTACAATTGTGTCGCTTGGGACATCTTTTTGGTTAACGTAACCAACAAATCCACACATGCACTTTATCCCCTTTAGTTCTTTTCAATTTTTCTTTAGTTATTATTTTTAAATACACAACAGAAATATATTATCAAATTTGGGCAGTGATTACTAGCACCGTAAAGCTTTTTTAAGCTTTGACACTACTCTTGGAAAGTTAAATCGTCTCGATTTAGAATCTTAATTTTTCGCCGACCACTTTGCTTAATGAGTGACCCATCCTCAAATTCGCGTAATTTTCTTGAAAGCGATTCAGGTGTGATTCCCAAATAGGAAGCCAAATCTTTCTTCGTTAGTGGCAACTCAAAGGTTTCACCCTCCTCATCTTCTGCATTCAATAAGTAACTTACCAAACGCTGTGCAGCGCTTTCCGTTGTAAGTGAGGCTGAACGTCGCTCACTATCTTCCAACCGCTTTGCCATTTCAGCTAATAGCGCAACTGCAGTCGTCGGATACTCCTCAAGTAAGTCGATCATATCCTGATGATTGATTGCGCAATAGTGTGTATCCTGGGCAGCTTCAGCAAACGATTCATGGACTGAAACAGTGAATAGCTGATTTTCCCCGATAACCTCACCCGTACTAACAACTTTCAGCAACTGTTCCTTTCCTGACTCACCCATACGCGTCAGTCGAACTTGGCCATGATGGATGATGTAAAGTGTTCCAGACGCTTCGCCAGCACGATACAAAAATTCCCCTTTTTGGGCAGCCCTCATTTCAATCAAATTAGCAACTTGTCCCGTTTGTTCATCATCTAATCCTTGAAAAATAGGCACTAATTTAACACAGCGCTTTCTTTCCTCGAAACTTTCATCCAAATGCATTTGCTTGACCCCCTTGTGTTCCTTTCATGCTGATTATATCAAACATCAGTCCAGGCTGCTTACTATCGGTTTTCTCATCCAGCCGTGATACACTTATAGTGACTACTTCGAAGGGGGAATTCACCATGTCAAAACGTTATACGCACGCTGCTTGTACTTCGTTTCTTGCTGGAAAAAAAGCGACCTTAGACCAAACCACACTAATTGCCCGAAACGAGGATAATTTTGTTGCCGTTTGGCCTAAACGAGCAGTGATTCATTCTGCAACAGAACTAGTGGCACCACAATTTGTATCTAAAGGAAATCAGTTTTCGATTGAGCTACCTGACACTCATTTAGCATATAGTGCCACACCCGACACTGATTCATCTGCGGGTCCATATGAAGAATCCGGTATTAACAGCCAAAACGTTGCCATGAGTGCTACCGAGAGTGCTTATGCAAATGAACGAATTCTCGCCTTTGATCCATTGGTTGATAATGGAATTGCGGAAGATGCCATGTTAACAGTTGTCTTACCTTATATTTCAACCGCTCGGGAAGGAATTAACCGGCTTGGTAAAATCGTCACAACTTCTGGCGCTGCAGAAGTTAACGGGGTTCTCTTTAGTGATCAACAAGAGGTTTGGTATATGGAAATCGTTTCTGGTCACCATTTCGTTGCGCAACGAATTCCCGATGACAGCTATGCAGTCGTTGCCAATCAACTCGCAATTCAAGAAATTGATTTTAATAATTCAACCGATTTCATTGTTTCCGATGGGATTCAAGAATTTGTTAAAAAGAATAAATTGAACCCAGACGATTCAGGTTTTAACTCACGCCATATTTTTGGAACACGTGATGTCAGTGATCAGCATTACAACACCCCGCGCGTTTGGTACGGACAAAAACTATTTACTCCTAATGTGGATCAGGAACCTACCAGCTTAGAACTCCCCTTTATTCGGAAAGCTAACCATAAAATCAGTGTAGAAGACGTTGAACGTCTGTTAAGTTCTCACTATGAGGAAACTAAATTTGATCCACTTGGAAATGGGACAGATGCTGAAAAAACACGCTTTAGAGCAATCTCACTTTCAAGGACTCAAAATTCTCACATTCTACAAATTAGAAATGAAAAACAGTCAGAATTAAATGGACTCATTTGGCAGGGATTCGCAACAAGTGCCTACACGCCTTACGTACCGTTCTTCGCAAATGCAACAAAATTTGGTAGTCAATATCAAACGATTGATTTGAAGAACGTCAACTTAGAAAATGCTTATTGGCTATATCGTTCTATTTCGACATTAGTTGACACAAATCCTACCCATTTCAGTAGCGCTATCCAGAAGTATAAAAAGCAAGTTCAGCAATATGGACTTGCTAGGATCCAAGCTGCTAATGATTTGAAGGACTTCACTCCGGATAATCTGGGCCGTTTCAATCAGAAAACGTCCGATGAAACACTTAAATTAGCTAATAACTTTTTCAGTGAGCTTTTGCTGTCATCAGCTGAATTTTCCAAACTGACATTTACCATGGACCAAAGTTTATAACAACAAAATAAGGATTCGGCAAATTGCCGAATCCTTATTTTGTTCGATGCATTTTTAAAATTAACAAAAGCCACACAATAAATACGATCGACAAGATGACGATAAATACCCACGCATTTGCCCATTTTTCAAAAGGTAGGTGAACATTCATCCCGTAAAATCCCGTTAATATCGTTGGAATCGCCATTGTAAGCGACCAAATTGTCAGAACTTCCATCGTATCGTTCAGATTATTGTTAACAACACTATTAAAGGTATCGGAAATTCGTTCGACCACTTCAGTTTCAATTTCAATCATTCGTTGAACCTGTTCTGCCTCAATCCTAACATCTTCTATTCGATCTAATCGCTCTTCGTCCCCACTCTGGCCAAAATGAGTTGAAGCAAGATGCTTAAACAAATCTAAATTTAACTGTACGGCACTCGAAAAGAAAGTCAGCGTTTGTCGCAAATAAGATAAGGCAATCAAATCTCTGTTCTTGGCGTTTTTATTCAATACTTTATCCAATTGATTTCGCTTACGCGTAATAAGCCGAATGACCGGAATATAGCTGTCCATCATCGCAAAAAGTGATTCTAAGATAAATAGGTCGGCCCGCTTTGAATTTGAATTTTGCCCCATTTGATCAAATAGGACGTTGACTTCAGGAATATCACTTTGATTAAAGGTAAACAGGTTACCACTGTGAATTAGAAAACTGACTGGTTGGGTAATATAACGAAGCTTATTATCGTCTAAAACCCGAGGCACATGGACAGTGATTAACTCGTTTGAATCATCATCGTCATAGACAAAGTGGGGACTTTCATCCCTGTCAGTCACATACGTTAACATCTCATCCGTCAATCCATAGTCCGTGGCCAATTGGTCCATTTCAGTCTCGGTAAGTTTCTGCGTCTCTATCCATTTAAAATCATGAAAGGTTTTATTAGTCTCAATAATTTTACTGTCTCCCGCCAATCGCCTATATTACCTTAATTATCAAGCTTATGTTTATGGATTTCAACACTTTTTCAAATAAAAAAGTTTCGAGAAAAATGGTCTCTCGAAACTCAATCATGCTATTGATCCACAACCGTGAATCGCTTATTCAAATGAGTTGGACTTTCAATTTCATCAACAACCGCTTTTGCAACATTACCAGTCGTCACGGTTGATTTTCCTTCAGAATTTTTCATGATGCTTTCCTCACCCATCACATATCCCGTTGCTGGGCCCACATTAAACGTTTCTTGTGGTGAGATCGCCGTCCATTTAACATTATCAATCCATTGCAGATAGTCATATTCATGAGCCTGTTGCAATGGTGTTGCAATCCATGGTTGATCAGCGTAATTTGCCAAAATTGTGTCTAAATAACGCTTTCCATTATCATCGTTCAGTGATGCTGCACCCAAAATGAAGAAGAGGGTTGTTTCTTCGTTCTCTCTAAACATTCGAATCAATTTTCCAGCTAAATCCAAATGCTCATATGCTTTTGGTGAGGCAAAGGCGTCAACAATGTAGTCAAAGCCCGATAAATCAGCCTGATTTAATGTAAAGACATCCTTCTTAATCATCTTTACATTATCGCCAAAAAGTTCACGCGCTTTCTCACTACTTCGAACAATTGCTGTGACATCGTGATTTCTCTTCTCGGCTTCCCTATAAATTGCCTGTCCAGCTTTTCCGGTTGCACCAATAATTCCAATTTTCATGTTTAATTAACCTCCATTTATTCTACTGAATTATGATAGCACGCTTTTTACTAATCCATTCAGAAAATGTCCCGCGGCCTTTCATTTTAAAAAATTGAACTCATAGAAAAGAAATGTTCATTAGGTATGATATAATGAAAGCGGTTAATTAGCGTAACATCTTATTTGCTTTAGCAATTTACTATTTTGGGAGGCTTTATTATGTTTAGGGGATTAAAGAAAGCATTACTTATTGTCACAATTAGTGCAACACTCGGGGGCGGATTTGGTATTATTCTACCAAGCACCCTTTCAGGAGATGCGACACCAACTGCTCAAGCTGCAACAACACCTAAATACTATGTCGCAAAAGTTAAGAAGTCCAAGGTTGTCTACCAAATCAATGTTAAAAAGAATACGATAAAAAAATACTCAACCATTAAAAAAGGGAAGTATATTTATACAACATATAATTCTTCTCTAAAAGCTTGGATCATCCTGGCCACCTACAAAAATAAGAAAATAACATCGACAAACACAACTATTTATTGTGTACAAGGCAAAGCTTCTACATGGATGACCAAATAATTAAGTAATCAAAAACACTTTCCAAAATGATGGGCTCTAAAAAAGTTAG
>NZ_AZGJ01000022.1 GCF_001436395.1 Secundilactobacillus malefermentans DSM 5705 = KCTC 3548
TTAGGACTTTTGTCCCAGCCACTGATTTGAGTTTAATTTGATGCCAGGGCACCCATTGGATCCCAAGGCGCCAAAAGTGCAGGATTTTCGGATTGAGCCTTCAATAGGTCCTCACTTAAGTACTTTTTATTAACGACGACTTGATAGCAATATTCTTCCATCCAAGCATCGCTCATCACAAAGTAACCCTTTGTCCCAACTTTTTCGCCCCAACTATTTTCAACTTTCCATTTAGTTGGTTTGCCTTCGACAAGATCGACACCGGTAATGACCATGGCGTGAGTCATGAGGCTTTCACCATAATCTAAACGCTCTGCCTTACTCATTGAAAGGTCAACGTCAAGAAGTTCATCCTTCTTGTAGTAGTTGACGTCCATAATCCCTTTTTGGCGTTCTGAGCTCTTGCCAACGTCACAGCCAAACCAAACACTTTGACCATCCTTGAGTTGTTTGATAGCAAGATCCTTGAAGTTATCCATTGTGACGTTTAAATGTTTCACTTGACGTCCTCCAACAACGTTTCCAAGCATTTCAACTGTGTATGTCTTGTTGTATGGCTTGTCATCAGTAGGGGAGTTGATGATTGAAACGTAATCGTCTAAGTTCCAACCAATATACTTATCATAGAAGGATTTAGGCGTTAACCCACGATCGGCGTGGAATTGTTTGTCATCGTCACGATACTCAAAGGCAAATTTTTGAACGGGCTCACCGAGTGAGTAGCTCAAAATCTTGTAATCGTCAGCAAGCATTTCCTGACGCGTCTTAGCAATTTCAGCATCAGTCGCGTTATTTGAAACTAATTTTCGTAAAGTAATGGCATCTTTACGTAGTTTAGTATTGAGGACTGAGTTTAATTCGCTCGATTTTGAACTGTTATAGGTTTCAGGCATCACTGATTTAGGTGCAATTCCGTACTTTTCAATGATGGCACAGAGCATATCCCATTGACCACCGTCTTGTTGTGGGGTTTCCATGAGGAAGGCAACTTTACGGCTGGTCCGAGGTTGGTCAGCTGTCGCTAAGACATTTTCGTAAAAGTAGTTTGCCTTTTCAAATTTATCCCAAAAGTTTGTATAGTTTTGAGATAGTTCAAAATTGGAAAGGTTGAACAAATCAGCTAAGTGATGACGCATTGTGTTCAATGCAGCAAACATCCAGCAACGACCACTTTGTTTTTGATTTGCCACTTTACCAGTATTCAAATCAATTGAAAAAACAGGAGACATGTCGACATCAGAAGCAAAATCGGCACTGGTTGCCAAAATTCCCTGGTGACTGACACTCCTTTGGATAACCTTAGCATCTTTGCGGGCTAAGTAGTTTTCATGATATTGATCTATTTGTGCCAAACTAATGGCGTTTTTTGATGATTCAGTCAAATCAATTCACACTCCTTTTCGTATCTTCTTATTGTACTCCAATAATCTCATTTTTCGAAAGCTTCCTCAAACCAATTTATTAGGAAAATGAGAAAAATTTAGGGGAAAAGTGATTCAAGTTCATTCCAGTGTTTGGTTAGTGTATGATTGTACAAAAGAGCAATTGAAAGGAATTAAACTAAAATGACACGTGGTTTTAAAGTTGTAAAAGCATATCAAGGAAAAGACGTTAAAATTCCATCACGGGCAACCAAGAATGCAGCTGGATATGATTTTGAAAGTGCAGCTGATTTTACGTTGCCATCGATCTGGAAAATGGATTTCATTAAAATATTGCGGACAATCAGAAAAGAGCAACCTTTTTCAGATGGGGATGCTGAAAAAGCCAAGAAAATATTGAAACCATTCTTAATTCCAACTGGGATCAAGGCCTACATGGCACCAAACGAAGTATTAATTCTTGCGAATCGTTCCAGTGGGCCGCTAAAACATGGGACAATTTTGCCAAACGGAATTGGTGTAATTGATGCCGATTACTATGATAATGAGAGTAATGAGGGTGAGATCTTCATCCAACTAATAAACTTTGGCCTTTTTGATCGTCATATAAAAAAGGGCGAACGGATCGGTCAGGGTATTTTTCTTAACTATCTAGTAGCAGATGACGAAGTAAGCGCAAGCTCTGTTAGAACTGGTGGTTTCGGTTCCTCAGACAAATAATCTTAAGACGTGTATAAACCGCTGGACTATTGCCAGATAAAAGGCAATAATATGCTAAAATATTATTTGGTTAATAAAAGTCAAACTTTGACGAAGGGAGAAGCTTAAATGGCAAAAGCAAAGACTCAATTTGTCTGTCAAAACTGTGGGTATCATTCACCACGATTTTTGGGCAGATGTCCTAATTGTGGAAAGTGGAACACCCTCGTTGAAGAGGTATTGGAGTCAGAGTCTGTGAATCGACAGGCAAGAGTCAGTTTTTCTGGTACTCATTCCAAACCGGAGCGAATGTCGGACGTCAGTATGGCCGAGGAGCCCCGTGTTAAAACGCAAATGAACGAGTTAAACCGAGTTTTGGGTGGTGGCATCGTTCCTGGATCACTTGTTTTGATTGGTGGCGATCCCGGAATTGGGAAGTCAACGCTTCTTTTGCAAGTTTCTGGACAGCTCAGCCAGACCGGTGGCAAGGTTTTGTATGTTTCCGGAGAAGAGAGTGCCAACCAGATTAAAATGCGAGCTGGAAGACTTAACGTTCATAGTGACAATTTATACCTGTATCCCGAAACGGATATGCACTCAATCAGAAACAATATTGAAGAGATGAAACCAGAATACGTGGTCATTGATTCTGTTCAAACTATGTCAGAGCCTGATGTAACTTCTGCAGTTGGATCGGTTTCTCAAATCCGAGAAGTTACTGCAGAATTGATGCAAATTGCTAAGACGAATAACATCACGATTTTTGTCGTTGGTCACGTGACTAAGGGTGGTGCTATTGCTGGGCCAAAGATTTTGGAACACATGGTGGATACAGTTCTTTACTTTGAGGGAGATCTTCATCACACGTATCGAATCTTGCGAGCCGTTAAAAACCGATTTGGCTCAACAAATGAACTTGGTATTTTTGAGATGCGTGATTCTGGTTTACAAGAGGTCAAAAATCCTTCTGAAATCTTTTTGGAAGAGCGACTAGCAGATGCAACGGGGTCTTCTATCGTAGTTTCAATGGAGGGAACCCGGCCAATTCTAGTTGAAATACAAGCCTTAATTACCCCTTCCGTTTTTGGAAACGCGCAACGAACTGCTTCAGGTTTGGATAGAAATCGGGTTTCACTAATAATGGCGGTTTTGGAAAAGCGCGCAAATCTGTTACTTCAAAACCAGGATGCGTACTTAAAGGCGGCTGGTGGCGTTAAACTTGATGAGCCAGCAATTGATTTAGCGATGGCAATTAGTATTGCTTCCAGCTATAAAGACCAAGGAACTGATCCAACGGAATGCTATGTTGGTGAAATTGGGTTGACGGGCGAAATTCGCCGGGTTAACCGAATCGAACAACGAGTTGCCGAAGCAACCAAACTTGGATTCAAGCGAATCTTTATTCCTAAAAATAATCTTCAAGGCTGGACGCCGCCGACTAATGAAATTGAAGTCGTTGGTGTCACAACAATTGGCGAGGCGCTTCATAAAATTCTGAAATAATCCTAGAAGGGGGGTGAAATTTATGAAAAGAAGAACCACAATTATTCGATTTATTTTTATCATCGTGGGAGTTGCGATTGGAATTGCCTATGTGCCTAGCCTTTGGGAACTGCTAAGCGTGGCGGATAATCGCTTGTTTAATAACTTATTTACTGATGCAATTATTGGGTTACTTGTTTTTATGCTATTATCCTTTATTTTTTCCAAATGGCTTGCAAGGCTGCTAGATCAGGCGGAACAGTTTTTAGCTTCAAAAAGTCCAATTTATTTATTATTTGGAAGTATTTCCACTATTGTGGGCTTAGTTATTTCATTACTGATTTCGACCTTTTTCTTCCAATCTGACTTATTTATTCTAAACACGATTGTGCCACTTATTTTAATGCTGGCGTTTGCCTATCTTGGATTTAGATTAGGAACGACGCGACTTGATGAGTGGGGGAAGTTATTCCAGTTTCGATCTCGCAGAACAAAGGATAAGGAAGAAAACGAATCAGAAAAGTCGGATATTATCGATCGGCCAATTGATGATAACTATCATCATTACAAGATTCTTGATACCAACATTTTGATTGATGGCAGAATCTACGACATTGCCAAGACGGGCTTCTTGGAAGGGACGCTGTTAGTTCCAAATTTTGTCTTGTATGAGTTGCAGTATATTGCCGATTCAAGTGACAGTATCAAACGGGTTCGTGGTCGACGAGGACTTGATATTTTAAATAAGTTACAAAATGAAAATATTATTCCAGTTGAGATGTATGAAGGCGACTACGAAGATATTCCGGAAGTGGATAGTAAACTTATTCGGTTGGCAAAAGAGGTTAATGGCGTCATCGTAACCAATGATTACAACCTTAATAAGGTCATTGAATTTCAAAACGTTTCCGTTTTAAATATTAATGCACTTACCAATGCGCTTAAGCCACGAGTTATTCCTGGAGAAACGTTGAAGGTAATGGTTGTTAAGAATGGGACTGAACGCCAACAAGGGGTTGCCTATCTTGATGATGGAACGATGGTCGTTGTTGAAGAGGGACGGTTCTACCTTAACCAGACGATAGAGGTGATTGTCACTTCAGCAATTCAGACTGATGCAGGTCGGATGATTTTTGCAAAACCAGAGCATTCTTCTAGAGGGATTACGGAAAATGAAGCTGAGGGTAGCAAGAGCGTACCAACTCCAGCTAATCACCAAAAATCTAAGGGAAAATCTGGCAGATAACTTTTATTTTTAGCGCGACACTTTAATCTTTGAATGATTGAAGTGCCGTTTGCTTTTACGGATGACTTTATTTTTAAGCCATTCCATTGTAAACTGAGAGAGCAGGATTTTAACCGATAAAGAAATCGGAATATGTGAAAATTAAGAAAGAGGCGGCATTTCATTGGCTAACAAATCAATTCGCGTACGGTATGCACCTAGTCCAACAGGTCATTTGCATATTGGTAACGCTCGAACAGCATTATTTAATTACCTTTTTGCACGACACAACAAGGGAAAATTCATCATTCGAATCGAAGATACAGATACGAAACGGAACGTAGAAGATGGTGAAAAAAGCCAACTCGACAATTTAAAATGGTTGGGTATGGATTGGGATGAAGGTCCTGATAAAGGCGGCGATTTTGGTCCTTACCGTCAATCAGAGAGAACTGAAATCTACAAGCCACTTATCCAGCAATTACTGGACGAAGGCAAAGCATACGAATCATACAAAACCGAGGATGAATTGCAGGCCGATCGTGAAGCACAAAAAGCACGTAAAGAAATGCCTCATTATGAATATGAATATGCGGGGATGAGTGACGAAGAACGTGAGCAGAAGATTGCAGCCGCAAAGGCAGCAGGACTAAAGCCAGTTATTCGTTTCCACGTTCTTGAAGATAAGACCTACGAATGGGACGATATTGTCAAAGGACACGTGTCATTTAAGGCGAACACCATTGGCGGCGATTTTGTTATCGCTAAGGCAGATGGGATGCCAACCTATAACTTTGCCGTTGTTGTGGATGATCATTTGATGAAAATTAGCCACGTATTTCGTGGTGATGACCATGTTGCCAACACACCAAAGCAACTGATGATTTATGAAGCATTTGGCTGGGAGGCACCAAAGTTTGGCCACATGAGTCTGATTATCAGTAAGGATACTGGCAAAAAGCTTTCAAAACGAGATGAGTCCGTTATTCAGTTTATCGAACAATATCGTGATTTAGGCTACCTTCCAGCTGCACTATTGAATTTCATTATTCTGTTGGGCTGGTCACCAGTTGGCGAAGAGGAAATATTCTCACTTAAAGAATTCGTCAAAATGTATGATGAAACTCGTTTGAGTAAATCTGCAGCAACGTTTGATACTAAGAAATTAGATTGGATTAACAACCAATACGTTAAATCTTCAGATGAGGATGAAGTTGTTGATTTAGCTTTACGTCAGTTAATTCAAGCAGGTAATTTACCTAAGAACCCTGACACTAAGACAATTGAGTGGGCAAGACAACTCATAAATCTTTACAAACAACAAATGAGTTACATGGCTCAAATTAATGATATGGCAAGTGTCTTCTTCAACGAGCCAGATCAAGTATCCGGCGAAACGCTTGAAGAAATTTCGAATGAGACAGCACCTGTTGTTTTGAAGGAATTTTCAGAACGCGTTCAAAACCTTGAAATATTTGATAAGGTTGAAATCTTGAAGACAATTAAAGATATTCAAAAGGCAACTGGAATCAAGGGTCGTCAACTTTGGATGCCAATCCGAATTGCGGTTACCCATGAAATGCATGGACCAGAACTGCCAGAATCAATCGAATTAGTTGGTCGTGAGACAACACTGAAGCACGTTCAACAAACATTGGATCAGATTAAATAAACAGCAAACCCGCTAAACGGTCATGGGACATTGATCATTTTGGCGGGTTTTACTGTATATTAATATCTATGATTATAAATTAAACGCCTCGTTATGCTAAAATAAAGAATGAAAATCATTTGAGAGGGGTACGCAATCATGCTAAAAGTTTTTAACACACTTACACGACAAAAAGAAATCTTTAAGTCCATCAATCCAAACGTGGTAAATATGTATGTCTGTGGCCCCACAGTGTACAATTACATTCATATTGGTAACGCCAGAAGTGCAATTGCATTTGATACCATTCGCCGTTATTTAGAATATAAAGGTTATAAGGTTAACTACGTCTCAAATTTTACGGATGTAGATGACAAACTGATAAAGGCTGCTAATGAGCAACATACAACGGTGCCGGAATTGGCTGACCGCTATATTGCTGCGTTTAAGGAAGATACGGCTGCGATTAATATTGAGCCAGCCACAAAAAATCCGCGCGCCACTGAGAATATTCCAGAAATTATTGAGTTTGTGAAAGCATTAATTGAAAAAGGCTTCGCATACGAGGCTGACGGTGACGTCTATTTTCGAGCTCGTAAATTTAAGCATTATGGTCAGCTATCAGATCAAAATGTCGATGAGCTTGAAGTTGGCGCAAGTGAGCATACGGATGAGGCAGAACTTGAAAAAAAAGAAGATCCAATTGACTTTGCGTTATGGAAATCTGCCAAGCCAGACGAAATCTCTTGGGAATCACCTTGGGGAGCAGGCCGGCCAGGTTGGCACATTGAGTGCTCAGTCATGTCGACTAAATACTTGGGTGATACAATCGATATTCATGGTGGCGGACAAGACCTAGAATTTCCACATCATGAAAATGAAATTGCGCAAAGTGAGTCGAAAACTGGGAAAAAGTTTGCAAACTATTGGCTACACAATGGGTTTGTAACGGTTGGCGATGACAATCAAAAGATGAGCAAGTCCCTAGGAAACTTTGTGACGGTCCACGACATTATTAAGAAAACGCCGCCAGAAGTGCTTCGGTTCTTTATGGCAACGACTCAATACAGAAGACCGATTCAGTATACGCAAGATAATCTTGATGATGCCGCAAATAATTTGAAGCATTTGCAGACGGCCTTCAGTAATTTAACGTACCGCTTAAAGGACGCTGAGGACGGAAATGATCCTAAAATTGAGCAGGAAATTCGCCAAATTCAATCTGAGTACATTGACGCCATGGACGATGACTTCAATGCTCAAAACGGGATTAGTGAAGTTTATGAGCTCGCCAAATTGGGCAATATTTACGCTGAACGAGGGTTAGTTGAGAAAGGGACAATTGAGTTCATTTTGTCTGAGTTACAGCAAATGGTTTTAGTGTTTGGTATTCAGTTACAAAGCACACAGCTTGAGGATGATGGAATTCAAACCCTCATCGATGAGCGACTTGAAGCGCGCAAAAACCGGGATTTTGCCAGGAGTGATGAGATCCGGGAACAATTAAAAGCACAAGGAGTCATATTAGAGGATACGCCACAAGGAACTAGATGGCGAAGAGAGGAATAAACCGTTAAATGAAAGAATCAACAGTTGATTATAATCAGTTAAATGGCGTCACGTTAGCTTATATGGGGGATGCAATTTACGAGGTTTACATCCGACAACAGTTATTAGAGCTTGGAATTATGAAGCCGACTAATTTGCAGCATCGGGCAACGCACTATGTTTCAGCTAAGGCTCAAGCAGCTTTAATTAGCTTAATGGAACAAGATGATATTTTGTCGGAAACTGAATGGCTATTTTTCAAACGTGGACGTAATGCCAAGAGCTATACGCATGCAAAGAATACAGATGTGGTTACGTATCGAATTTCGACCGGCTTTGAGGCATTGTTTGGCTATTTGTTTTTAAGTAATCAAACGAAACGGGTGGATGAACTATCTGCATGGTGTATCAAACAGGTTGAAGCAGGGAGGACTGGCAAATGACAGAACAAGAGCAAAATGGTAACGAGGAAAGTGAATTTGTGATTGGCCGACACCCAGCAATTGCTGCCCTTAGAAGTAAGCAAGAAATAAATAAGGTATTTCTCCAGTCAGACGCAAAGGGAGAAATTATTGATGAAATTGTTAAATTAGCAAAGAGACGGGATTTAGTTATCCAGAATTCCCCGAAGCAAAAGCTTGACCAATTGAGTCAATATGAAAATCATCAAGGAATCGTTCTTGCAGTTGCTGCCTTTAAATATGCGACAATTGATGATTTATTTGAGAACGCCAAGCAAAAGCAAGAGGATCCATTTTTCCTAATTTTGGATAATATTGAGGATCCCCATAATCTGGGATCCATTATGAGAACGGCTGATGCAGTAGGCGTTCACGGAATCATTATTCCTAAACGTCGAGCTGTTGGCCTGACTGCGGTTGTTGCAAAGACTTCTACGGGTGCTATCGAACACGTGCCAGTTGCCCGTGTGACAAACTTAGTAAATACCATTAATGATCTTAAAAAAGACGGTATGTGGATTTTCGGGACTGATATGAACGGAACCGATTATCGTAAATGGAATGCGACCGGGGCGGTTGGGTTAATTATTGGAAATGAAGGTAAGGGTATTTCGCCACTTCTCCAAAAGAATGTGGATGAAACGCTAAGTATTCCAATGGTGGGCCACGTCCAAAGTTTAAATGCGAGTGTTGCTGCTAGTTTATTAATGTATCAGGGCTTCAATTCGAGACACCCACTTGGTTGATAATGAGGTAATTATATGAAAAAAGAGTTATTAATTGTGGATGCGTATAATTTAATTGGTAGTTGGCCGGAGCTTAAACAACTTAAGCTTCAAGATCGGCTAGAAGATGCGCGAGACCGGCTCATACAAATGATGGTTGAGTATCGTAAGTATCGGGCGATTGAAATCGTCGTTGTTTTTGATGCCATGTATGTGCCTGGTGTCACTCAAAACAAGCAATATCGCGGACTTGAAGTCGTTTGGACTGCTAAAAATGAGACGGCTGATAGCTATATTGAAGCTTTGGCCAAAGAAAAACAATCACGGCTGCTTCAAGTGACGGTTGCCACGAATGATCAGGCAGAGCAATGGATGATTTTTTCTGAAGGTGCTTTGCGGATTCCTGGGGATGAATTATTGGGTGATATTCATCTCGCTAATAAGGAAGTTACGAAACAAACATCTGAATATGCTGATCAATTAAGCGTTCGGAAATCACCATGGGACAATGATCAATTAACAGCATTGGAACAGTTAAGAGAAAAACTAACCGATAAAGGTAAAAAAAATAAATAATCCGCCAAAAATGTTGAATTTAGACCCTATGTTCGCTTTCCACGTGTGAACATGATGGGTAAGCTTGTACTAATTTAACTTTGGAGGATTTTTTTATGTCTACAAAAAGCTTTGATAAACAATTAAATGAGTTTAGTAAATTAAGCGATTTTGAAATAATTACCAGATTAAAGCATGATGATCTATTACCATTTAGCGAACTTTTGTCCCGTTATTATCCGTTAATTCGGAATATTGAGAAACGTTATTACATAGCTGGAATGGAGTGGGACGATTGGGTTCAAGAGTCCTCATGTTTACTATGGAAGGTCGTGGGTAAATATGATGTTGATCGAAATATTTCCTTTGGCGCGTATTTTAAGCAAATTCTAATAAATCAGCGAGTTGATTTATTAAGAGAAAGTTTAGCTTATAAGCGCCAAATTAATCGGATAGCCGTTTCGTTGGACGTTAATCCAGAATTCTTTCAGGATAATTTGCAGGATTACGGGACCGTTCTACCGGAAACTAAAACATTGTTTAACGAGGCTGTGCAGGGATATCTAACAAATCAACTTTCACCCCTAGAACGAGATGTTTTAATACGCGTTTTAAAACACCTGACTTTCGCTGAAATTGCCGATGATTTACAAATTAGTTTCAGAAAAGTAAGGAGCGCTTACGAACGTGCTCATAAAAAGGCAAAAATTTTAGCACGCGGATAAGGTTTGATTGACGAGGGTCAGGATAGATGATAGAATTGTTCTGTCTTTAAGGAGGTGCTAGCAATGGCACAAAAAAAAGTTGCTCTTGCCTGTTCTGAATGTGGCTCACGTAATTACACAATTGCGTACAGCCCAAATCGGACGCACCGGTTAGAAGTAAAAAAGTTTTGTAAATATTGTGGAAAATACACGTTACACCAGGAAACACGTTAATTAATAAACTTCAGGAGGAAAGAGCATGCACATCTTTAGATTTATAGGCAGTGTTGTTGAAGAAATGAAGCACGTTTCTTGGCCAAATGCCAGTCAAACTCGTCGTGATACGAGTGCTGTGCTGACGACATCAATCTTGTTTGCAATCTTCTTTGCAATTGTGGATTATGCTGTTCAAGCTGGCCTTCAACTGTTGGCTTAGTTTGACTATTAGCCACTTAAATGGTTTAATTAATTGAATGTTTGTTGACCAAAAACTTCGCTAGCCGAGGTTTTTTTATTTTGGAAAAGGAGAAACTTATAATGGTCGAATCAGCTGAAAAACAATGGTATGTCTTACATACTTATTCTGGATACGAAAACAAAGTTAAAATGAATTTAGAGTCTCGTGCGCAAACAATGGGCATGAGCGACTTTATTTTTCGCGTTGTAGTTCCTGAAGAAGAAGAGCGAGAAGTTAAGAATGGCAAAGAAAAGATTAAAATGGATAAAACCTTCCCAGGTTACGTTTTAGTTGAAATGGTTATGACCGATCAATCATGGTATATCGTTCGTAATACACCTAACGTCACTGGATTCGTTGGCTCTCACGGTCAAGGATCAAAGCCGACACCATTATTGCCTGACGAAGTAGAGTTGGTTCTACAACGTATCGGAATGAGTGCGAGACACCAAGATCTTGACGTCAAGAATGGCGATACAGTCAAGATTGTGGACGGCGCCTTTGCAAATCTTGAAGGTAAAGTAACAGAAGTTGATAACGAAAAGATGAAACTGAAAGTTAACATTAATATGTTTGGTCGTGAAACAAGCACTGAACTTAACTTTGACCAAATAGACCCCGTTATTGACTAGAAACTTAATTTCTAGATTTACCCACTAATCGTCTTAAATAAATTGGTGGTTCGTTATTAATGTGTTATACTATTCTAGTATGTTTTTGCATACTGACGTGGGAGGAGAAATATAAATCTCCATTTACCACACACGGACTTAAGGAGGTATTGTCTCGTGGCTAAAAAAGTGACTAATGTTGTTAAATTACAAATACCAGCTGGAAAAGCAACACCAGCTCCACCAGTTGGACCTGCACTAGGTCAAGCAGGTATCAATATCATGGGATTCACTAAAGAATTCAATGCACGTACTGCTGACCAAGCAGGAATGATTATTCCTGTCGTTATTTCAGTATACGAAGACCGTTCATTCGACTTCGTTACAAAGACTCCACCAGCAGCCGTTCTTTTAAAGAAGGCAGCAGGAGTTGAAAAGGGTTCTGGCGAACCAAACACGAACAAGGTTGCTACTGTAACCAAGGATCAAGTTAAGGAAATCGCTCAAACCAAAATGCAAGACCTAAACGCTGCTGATGTAGAAGCAGCAATGCGCATGGTTGAAGGTACTGCTCGAAGCATGGGTTTCACTGTCGAAGGTTAATCTCATGTTGGGATTGCTAGTCGGATACTTCATGAAAATGAATGTATCAAGTGGGAGGAAAATCCGCTAAAACCACATTTGCAAGGAGGAAAACAGAAAAATGGCAAAAAAAGGTAAAAAATACCAAGACGCCTTGAAGCAGGTAGACCAAGAAAAGGTTTACTCAATTCAGGACGCAGTAGAATTAGTTAAAAAAATGGACTTTGCAAAGTTCGATGCAACAGTTGAAATCGTCTTTCATTTAAATCTTGATACAAAGCAAGCTGATCAACAATTACGTGGTGCCGTTGTTTTACCAAATGGTACTGGTAAGGATCAGACTGTTGTTGTCTTTGCTAAGGGTGACAAGGCTAAAGAAGCTGAAGCAGCCGGTGCTGACTTTGTTGGCGACGACGATTTAGTTGCTAAAATTCAAGACGGTTGGCTTGATTTTGATGTTGCAATTGCAACACCAGATATGATGGCTAAAGTTGGTCGTTTAGGCCGTGTTCTTGGACCTAAGGGCTTAATGCCTAACCCTAAGACTGGTACTGTTACCATGGAAGTCGGTAAAGCTGTATCAGAATCTAAGGCTGGTAAAGTAACATACAGAACGGACCGTGACGGTAACGTTGCAGTTCCTGTTGGAAAGGTTTCATTTGACTCTGATAAGTTAGTTGGGAACTTAGCAACCATTGAAAATGTGATTGTTAGTGCTCGTCCCGCAGCAGTTAAAGGAACTTACGTAAAGCACGTTTCAATTGCAACGACATTTGGACCAAGTGTTAACGTTGATTTATCGTCATTCTAACTAGTTAAATAAAAAAATCTCTAATTGACTTTATTTAAATTACATGTTAATTTAATATAGTTGATTCATGATCTGCCTAAGACTCAGGTGGCGAAAGCCTTAATTTATGCCTGCCGAGGAAATTATTATCTATATGATAGTATTTGACTCTCTGTGTCGGGTGGACACGGGGATTTTTTTATCCCTAAAATCTTTAGGAGGTGAAAAACACATGAGTAACAATAACATTGATATCAAAGCAAAACACGTTGATGAGGTCACAGAACGTTTTAACAATGCCGTTTCTGCTATCGTTGTCGATTATCGTGGATTGGATGTTGCTGAGGTTACCGAATTACGTTCACAATTACGTGAAGCAGGTGTCTCAATGAGCGTTATCAAAAACAAAATCTTGAACCGTGCAGCTGACAAAGCTGGTTATGGTGATTTGAAAGATGTCTTCGTTGGACCTACAGCCGTTGCTTTCTCTGATGAGGATGCAATCGCTCCAGCTAAGATCTTGAAGAAGTTTGCTGATGATAACGATAAGCTATCTATTAAGGGTGGTTTAATTGAAGATAAGCTTGTATCTGTTGATGAAATCAACGTATACGCTTCATTACCTAGTCGTGATGACTTACTTTCAATGCTTGCAAGTGCCTTGCAAGATCCTATGCGTAAGATTGCAAGAGCTGTTAAGGCTGTTGCAGACAAAGCTGGCGAAGGCGAAGCTGCCTAAGCTGTTTCAAACAACTAATTATATATAAAACGGAGGAAACAAACATGGCTTTTGATAAAGATTCTATCATTGCTTCCCTTAAGGAAGCTTCAATTACTGATTTAAACGATTTGGTAAAGGCTATCGAAGAAGAATTTGACGTATCAGCTGCTGCACCAGTTGCAGTTGCCGCTGCCGGTGGAGACGCTGCTGCAGATAAGGATTCTTACGATGTTGAAATTACTGAATCTGGTGACCAAAAGGTTAAAGCTATCAAGGCAGTTCGTGAAATCACTGGACTTGGCTTGAAGGATGCTAAGGGTCTCGTTGACGATGCACCATCAATCGTTAAGGAAGGCGCTACAGAAGACGAAGCTAACGACATCAAGGCTAAGCTTGAAGAAGTTGGCGCAACTGTTACTCTTAAGTAGTAATCAGCTGTAAAGCAAGCCATTATTGGCTTGCTTTTTTATATCTCGACAAAATAAATAGGACAATTCGGAATAAAATCTGAATTGTCCTATTTTGGGTATTTAGCTACTTGTCATCGGGATCTTTAACGAGGTAGATAAAAGGACGTGGTGAGTTATTAGCACATCCTTTCTATGTAACTATTGTATTAAAATACTTTCTATTTGTTCATCAGTTAAACCACCTATTTTAAATGGTAAATAATCAGATATACCAAGTAAAAAATCAGCAGAAGTATCTAGAATACTGCAAATTGTAGCAAAGGTTTTGAGTGGTCTTCTATCTTTCGCCAAAACAATCTATCGTCATAAGTTTCACTCTGCGCATAGGGTAGCAAAGTGAAGTACATAAAATAATGGTACTTTATACGGCTATATATGATCATATTGATGTTTTTTCATGTTTTTGATAATATTAGATGTAACGAATATGACTATAGGTGAAATTTTTCAACTTCTGTTGATAGTTGTATTGAATACGACGGTTAAAATAACTCTTGAGGTTATCTTTTGATCCTTTTAATTGATATTAATCACAGTAGAATGGGCATATTTTAATTAGAGTAGGCACAATTCATAGGGGAGAGGGGAAAAATAAAGAAATCATTGTTTTTGGTAAATTGGGGTTTCATCAAGTTATAGTTTTATTATTGTTGTTAACTAAATTCACAATACTTTGGGGGATTCATCATGAAGTTAAAAAAATATTGTATTAATAATTGCATTAAGTTTTGGATTAACTTTTGCTGCAGGTGCGGTGACGCAAACGACTAATGTATAGGCGGATAAAACGTATCGTGCATATAAGACTATGCCTAAGGTACTGCGAGGAACATGGAGAACTGGGTATTTGAAGTATGGAAAAACAAAAACCAAAGTTCGTTGGACTTATAAATTCAATAAAACATCTTATTATATGACTATGTCACCTAAAGGTAAGCATTCAAAAACATTCAAATTTGCTATTAGCTATATGATGTACAGATATAAAACTAAGCATTACGAATTTACAGGTGTAACGACAAAAAAGAATGGTTCATACAATCAACCTATGGAAATGAAACCAGTTCATCATAATGGCAAGAAGGCACTTGGATATTACAACACTTCAGTTACGAAACCTGACACGTATTATTATTATGTTCACAAATAGTTTAACAAATTTCCATGTTCATTTGTAAGTCTCGAACATCGGACTTATTTTATTTAACAATTAGTAGTAATCAATGTTTGAACAATAATACTACTAAACTCACAATCCTTTGGGGGAATTTAATTATGAAAAAGAAATTAATGTTAATCGTTGTTGCAATTATGGCTTTCTTTATGATCGCTGGTGTCTCTGACGCTTCTGCTAAAGCTAAGGTTTACAAATCTCATGTTTATGCTGCTAAGCAACTTAAACATCACTACTTCAAGCATACTTATACTAAGTACAGTAAGAAGGGCTTGATTTACACCACTCGTTCTTTAAAGCACTGGAATCATAAAGGTGCTAACTATAAACAGACTGCTTGGACAACTAACCAGTCTGTTACGGTTAAAAAGAGTAATGGCCATAAAGCTGTTTACTACTACATTAAGAACAAAAAGAATGGTATCAAGGGTTGGATCTGGCGTGGTTATTTAGCAAGTAAGCCAGTTAAAACTACCAAGACTACTAGTTATGAGGGATATAATCCTGACGGATTTGATGGACCTTCTGCCGCCGACGATCCTTCAGGCAAATCTTCTGGAAAATGGAAATCCGATGCTAGAGTCACTGCCTATTCTAAAAAATCAGATGCTGCATATAATAAGGCACAGAAAGAATTTAACGATTCATATGCAGCATATTTAGCTAAATTTAATGCTGAACATTCTACTAATTAATAATAATTAATAGTTTGAGCTCATCA
The DNA here is from genome assembly GCF_001436395.1 of Secundilactobacillus malefermentans DSM 5705 = KCTC 3548. Classification (GTDB taxonomy): domain Bacteria; phylum Bacillota; class Bacilli; order Lactobacillales; family Lactobacillaceae; genus Secundilactobacillus; species Secundilactobacillus malefermentans. The sequence goes on from NZ_AZGJ01000022.1 coordinate 15,959, forward strand.
AGGTGACTTGGTGGGTTCGCTAGTATTAATTATTAGCTAAACAAAGTTGGAATATGAATGTACCTTTGTCCTGGGATGGTATGTCCGATAAAATTCCCCAAGTTCAATCATCGATGTAACTATTATTTCTTAACATATGTTTAGCTATCATAATAGCAAAGGGCTCACCCTTCATTATTATTGGCTTGCTTTTTATATCTCGACAAAACAAATAGGACAATTCAGATTTTATTCTGAATTGTCCTATTTTTGGTATTTAGTTACTTATCATCAGGATCTTTAACGTTGTAATCAGCATCATCCATTGCTTCTACATCACCAAGCAAGTAGCCATTACCTACTTGAGAGAAGAAATCGTGGTTAGCCGTTGAAGTAGAGATACCATTCATGACGATGGGGTTAACATCTTCAGCTGTATCTGGGAAGAGAGGATCCTGGCCTAAGTTCATGAGGGCTTTATTTGCATTATATCGAATGAAAGTAAGCACTTGATCTGTCCAGCCAACCTTATCATAAACGAGGTGAGTGTACTTTTCTTCATTGTTGTATAAGTCATACAAGAAGTTGTACATCCAATCCTTTAATTCTTGTTGTTCATTTTCGCTGATTTCATTAAAGGCGATTTGGAATTTGTAGCCAATGTAAGTACCATGGACTGATTCGTCACGCAGAATTAGTTTAATGATTTCTGCGACGTTGGCGAGCTTGTTATGGCCAAGATAGTAAAGTGGGGTGAAGAATCCAGAGTAGAATAAAAATGTCTCTAAGAAAACACTCGCAATCTTTTTCTTAAGTGGGTTTGCGTCGTCATGATAAAGATTGTAAATTCGACGGGTTTTATTTTGAAGAAATTCCTCTGTATCACTCCAGTTAAATATTTCATCAATTTCGTCAGGTGTATTTAAAGTTGAGAAAATTGATGAATAACTTTTAGCATGGACTGATTCCATAAATTGAATATTGTTAAGCACGGCAGTTTCGTGTTGTGTCCGAACATCGCGACGGAGTGCCGCCATACCATCCTGAGACTGTAAGGTATCTAATAGGGTTAAGCCACCAAAAACGTGTCCTACAACCCATTTATGGTCATCATCAAGTGTCCGCCAATCGGCCAAATCATTTGAGATTGGAATTCGCGTATCTAGCCAAAATTGTTCCGTGAGTTTTTCCCAGGTGGCTTTATCTATTTGATCAGAAATTTGGTTCCAATTAATTGCTTCATAATTTTCTTCAGACATTTTCATTCTCCCTTAAATTAAATTAACAACTAAATAACGCAACTCTCGCATTGGTTTGCCCCAATTTCGTCTTGATCATCGGTAAATGTTCGAACGTAATAAATTGATTTGATGCCCTTTCGATAGGCATAGTTCCTTAAAATACTTAAATCACGGGTCGTCATTTTATCTGTTCGGCCATTTTTCCATTCATAAAGGCCTTCTGGAATTGTTGAACGCATAAAGAGGGTGAGACTCATTCCTTGATCCACATGCTTTTGAGAAGCAGCATATACGTTGATGACCTTTCGCATATCCATGTCGTATGCGGACATGTAATATGGCATCGTTTCATTTGAAAGGTATGGCGCTGGATAATAAATTTTACCAATCTTCTTTTCTTGGCGTTCCTCAATTCGATTAATGATTGGATGCAAACTAGCGGTTGTATCATTAATATACGAAATTGAGCCGTTTGGTGCAACTGCTAATCTGTTTTGATGGTAAAGGCCATCCTTCATAACTGCCTCTTTTAAAGCTTTCCAGTCGTTTTCTGTTGGAATAAAAATATCTTTGAAGAGGGCCTTTACTTCGTCAGATTCTGGGCCCCAATCTTTAGTGACGTACTTATCAAAATATTTTCCTGATGCGTAATCACTCTTCTCAAACTTATAGAAAGTTTCATGGCGTTCTTTTGCAATTTCATTAGAAGCCTTGAGGGTCCAGTAATTAAGTAGCATGAAGTAAACATTGACAAAGTCTAGAGAAACTTTTGAACCGTAATAAATTTGATTTTTAGCTAAAAAGCTGTGAAGTCCCATAGCACCAAGACCAATCGTGTGAGCCAATTTGTTTCCGTTTTGAATTGACGGAACAACATCGATATCTGAATGATCCGTTACAAAGGTGAGGGCTCTAACCATTGTTTCAACAGATTCGCCAAAATGGGGGCTGTTCATCAAATTGAGAATGTTGGTAGAACCGAGGTTACATGAAATATCTCGGCCAAGGTTAACGTATTTCTGTTGGTTATCCACAGTTGATGGAGATTGAACCTGAAGTATTTCTGAACACAAATTACTCATGACGATTCTACCATCAATTGGATTATCTCGGTTAGCCATATCAATGTTAATAATGTAAGGGTAGCCAGATTCTTGTTGTAATTTACCAATCTCGGTTTCAAGTTCCCGAGCAGAAAGCTTTTTCTTATGAATCCTGTCGTTTGCGACCATGTTGTCGTATTCTTTTGTAATATCAACGTAGGAGAATGGTGTGCCGTATTCGCGCTCAACGTCATAAGGACTGAATAAGTACATATCGTCATCTGCTTTGGCCAGTTCATAAAATTTATCCGGAACTGTAATTCCAAGTGATAGGGTCTTTAACCTAATTTTTTCATCGGCATTTTCCTTTTTGGCAGCTAAGAAGTCGATGATATCAGGATGAAAGACGCTTAAATAAACGACGCCGGCACCTTGTCGTTGGCCTAATTGATTGGAATACGAAAAACTATCCTCAAGAAGCTTCATGACTGGGACAACGCCACTAGCAGCGCCTTCGATGTGCTTAATTGGATCGCCGGCACCACGAAGATTTGATAAATTAATACCAACTCCGCCACCGATTCTTGACAGTTGGAGGGCCGAATTGATTGTTCGACCAATGGTGTTCATATCGTCTGTTGTCTGAATGAGGAAACAAGAAACGAGTTCACCACGACGCTTACGGCCCGCATTTAAGAAACTAGGGGTTGCAGGTTGATATCGTTGGTGAATAATTTCGTCAGCGAGATTCATGGCCAGGTCTTCGTCACCGTCGGCAAAGTAAAGTGCATTAAGTGCGGCACGATCGGTAAAGTTTTCAAGATAGTAATCGCCATCATCAGTCTTTAGTGCGTATTGTGCATAGTATTTATAAGCGGCCATGAAAGACTTAAAGTGGAAGTCTTGTTCCTTTAGGTAGTCGTAGAGCTTTTCAATGAAGCTAAAATCATACTTGTTAAAAAATTCAGCTTCAATGTAATCATTATCTAATAGGTAATCGAATCGTTCTTTTAGAGAATTAAATGAGTACATGTTTGGCTCAACGTTTTGTTTTAAAAATGCTTGGAGTGCTTCCTGATCTTTCTGTAATGGAATCTGCCCATCTACTGGGATATTGATTTCGTTATTAAGGTCGTAATAGGTAACGTCCTTCAAATTTTTTAAAGTCATAATGCAATCCTCTTTCTAATTAGTTTTAGTTAAAATAAAAAAGGCCGATGCCATGAATTTTCATAGCATAGTTGCCCGGTTTAGTCTACTATGTATTATATTAATACAATTTAGTAGTTTTCTTAGCCAGCTATCTTGCTAAGCATATCGGGTTGGAAACCAGAGATTAACGGTTGGCCTTCTGCTTCTATGACGGGAACTGATTGGAAACCTTTTTGCTTAAGATAGTCTATATATTGTGGTTCAACATTAATATTTCTTTCTTCAAATGGAACGTTGTGTTCCGAAAGAAAACGCTTTGTCATCTTACACTGCATACAATTATTCTTTGAATAAACAACAACTTTAGCCATAATAATTCCTCCCAACGAATTAACTAATAACTAAAGTGTACACTAGATTTTGAAAAAAACAACAGAAATACCCACCATATTTTGTGTTTTTCTAATGTGTAAACACCAAATATAGCTGAAAGGGCTTTCTGATAGGATTTAGAAAAACGACTAAGATTTGAAAGGAATTTTAAAAAATGACAGATCATTATTATTCGCACAATCCGGATGTTGCTCACGAAGAGAAACATTTTGAATTTACTTTACTAGGGAACGTTTTGAAGTTTGTAACGGATAATGGCGTGTTCTCAAAGCGAACCATTGATTTTGGCTCACGAGTTCTAATAGATAACGCAACGTTAGCTGATTTGCCCAAAGGTGATATTCTCGATTTAGGCACAGGATACGGGCCAATTGGTCTATCAGTTGCTAAAAAATACACCAATCGTCAAATTGATATGGCCGACGTCAATGAACGTGCGCTTCATTTGGCAGAAATGAATGCAAGCGAGAATAACATTAAAAATGTCACCATTTTCACATCGGATAGTTACAGTCAGGTGACTAAAAAATATGCGGCAATATTAACCAATCCACCCGTAAGAGCCGGCAAACAGGTCGTGGATGACATGCTTTCTGGAGCGTACGACCATTTAGTAGTGGGTGGTCATTTGAATGTCGTTTTGCAAAAAAAGCAGGGCGCCCCTTCAGCAAAGAAATTGATGACTGAAGTTTTTGGTAACTGTGAAGTCATCAAAAAAGACAAAGGTTATTATATATTGGATAGTGTAAAGGAATAGGTATTGATGGAAGAAAATAAAACCAGATTCATGCGGGCTGCGCTAGATGAGGCAAAGCAAGCCGCTTTAATTGGGGAGGTGCCGATCGGGGCGGTTGTCGTTCATGATAATAAAATTATAGGCAGGGGCCACAATTTGCGAGAACATTCGAACGAGGCTGGTGCTCACGCAGAGATGATTGCCATTACGGAAGCTAATCATGTATTAAAAAGTTGGCGCCTAATCGATTGTGATCTCTACGTCACGGTTGAACCTTGTCCAATGTGCAGTGGTGCGCTCATCAACTCCCAAATTAAAACGCTCTATTTTGGCGCACGAAATCCTAAAGCAGGCACCGTTAAATCACTGTATGAACTTTTATCGGATGACAGGTTTAATCATCAGGTTCAGGTTGAAGAGGGACTGCTTGCGGAAGAGGCGACGTCACAAATGCAGTCTTTCTTTAGAACGGCTAGAAGAAAAAGAAAATTCTTAAAAAAGCAACGTGCCGGTGGTGAAAAAACTGGTAATTCTTTGAATAATAAGTTATGATTATAGTTGCCGAAAGGCCTTGGAGCAAAGGTAGACTTACGAATCGTGTCAGGTCCGGAAGGAAGCAGCACTAAGTTTGCTTTGCTTTGTGCTCCAAGTTTGATAGATAGTGAAGGGGTTGGACTAGGTTCCAGCCTTTTTTAGTATCTTATAAGTTTGTGTCATTGGAATTGCATTTTAATCGCAGTATAATACACTAGTTAGGTATTCGAAAACAATGAATGACAAAGGGGTAAGAGCATGAGCTACCAAGCATTATATCGGGTATGGCGCCCACAACGTTTTGATGAAATAATCGGTCAAGAACTGATTACGCAAACGCTAAAAAATGCCTTGATTACCAAGCAGACTAGTCATGCCTATCTATTTGCAGGACCTCGAGGCACTGGTAAAACCTCGGCAGCGAAAATCTTTGCTAAAGCAGTTAACTGTCATTTTTTAAAGGATGGGGAACCCTGCAACGAATGTGATACTTGTAAGGCAATCACGCGGGGAACGTTGAACGATGTCATCGAGATTGATGCGGCATCAAATAATGGTGTTGAAGAAATTCGGGATATTCGCGATAAAGCAAAATACACGCCCACCGAAGCTGATTATAAAGTATATATTATTGATGAAGTTCATATGTTATCCACAGGAGCTTTTAACGCATTACTAAAAACGTTGGAAGAGCCGCCAGCAAACGTCATTTTTATTCTTGCAACGACGGAGCCTCATAAAATTCCTGCCACGATTATTTCGCGAACACAACGATTTGATTTCAGAAGGATTAAGGCTGCTGACAGTTTTAAGCGGATGAAATATATTCTTGATGAAAAACAAGTTACCTATGATGATCAGGCATTAAAGGTGATTGCCAAAGCTGCTGAAGGCGGAATGCGGGATGCGCTGAGCATTTTAGATCAAGCCCTGTCGTTTGGCGACAATGAAATTACGCTGAATAATGCGTTGCTTGTAACTGGTTCCGTTGAAAAAGGGCTATTGTCGACTTATATTAGCCAAGTGATTCAAATGAAGACAACTGATGCACTCGTGACCCTTCAGAAAGTCTTAGAAGAGGGAAAGGATGCTCACCGTTTCATTGAAGATTTACTCGACTATATGAGAAACTTACTTTTATATCAGCAAGCACCAGAAATTGTTGCAGATAGTGAACTGGGCGAAGTTCCCGAGGATGTGGAGCAGTTTTCCGAACAATTATCAGCTGACGACTTGTTTAAAATCATTAATATTTTAAATAATATTCAGTCACAGATGAGGCTTACGAATCATCCTGATATATACTTAGAAGTGTTGACGATTCAGCTGGCGCAAATAAAGAAGGCGCCAGTGGAAGGCGCAGCTTCTGGTAATCAGAGCCAAGAAGTGACCACTTTGGAAAAACAAGTGACACAACTGAAGGAAACGGTGTCAAAGCTTGTTGCAAATCAGAAGGATGCTGGACAATCAGCCAACACCATTAAAACAATCGATAAGCCTAAAAAGGCAACAAGTACCAAACATGAAATTCGAGTTAATTTGGCAAAAGTTTATCCGGTTTTAGACTCAGCTGCCAGAGAAGATTTAGCAGAATTACAGCAGATATGGCCAGATTTAATGCAGATATTATCAGTCACCCAACGGGCAGTCATGCACGTTTCTGAACCAGTGGCGGCTAGCAAAAATGGGGTCATCGTAGCCTTTGATTATTCGTTCCTCTTTCAACGAGCAACCATTGATAAAGAGCTATTAGATGCACTAGAAAATGGCCTGGATAGATTGATTGGTCGAGTGCCAACCATTGTCTTTGTACCAAAGGATCAGTGGCCACAGATTAGAAAAGATTACATTGTTCAACACAAACAAGAAGTGGGACAAAGTTCAGTTGAAAGTTCTGAAAATGGTACCGCAAATGAGTCAAAAGAGGATGAAGCCAAACCGGTTGAGGATCCCGTGGTGACGAAAGCCACCGAACTATTTGGTACAGATATAGTAGATATAAAAAAAGACTAACCTAAAAATGAAGGGAATTTGAGATTATGATGCGTGGAATGGGAAACATGGGTAATATGATGAAGCAAATGCGCCAAATACAGAAAAAAATGGGCGAGGAACAGGAAACTTTAAATAAACAAGAATTTACCGGAGTTGCACCAGATGAGATGGTAAAGGCAACGTTTACTGGCGAGCGGAGGATGAAAGATTTGACAATTAATCCAGAAGCAATCGATCCTGATGACCCTGATATGCTTTCAGATTTCGTGTTGGCCGCGGTTAACGATGCTTTAGAAAAGGTTGATAAGGCGACTGAAGAGACAATGGGTAAATACACTAAGGGACTTCCTGGAATGTAATTGACGAGATTGAGGTAGAAAAAATGCAGTATCCAGAACCAATTGCAAAGTTAATAGAAAGTTACATGAAATTACCTGGTATTGGGAGTAAAACGGCTACCAGATTGGCATTTTATACGTTAGATATGGACAACGAGGATGTTTCTGAATTTGCTAAGTCATTAATCTCAACCAAGAAAGATCTGACAACGTGTTCAATTTGTGGCAATATTACTGAACAAGATCCTTGTGAAATTTGTCGGGATAAAAGTCGTGATCAAAGTCAGGTTTTGGTTGTGGAGCAGGTAAAAGACATCATGGTAATGGAGCGAATGCGCGATTTTCATGGTTTATACCACGTTTTAAATGGCGTTTTATCACCAATTGAAGGTAAAGGTCCTGAAGATATTAATATTTCAAGCCTGCTTAAACGGCTTCAAACTAACAAGTCCATTACGGAAGTTATTGTTGCGACAAACGCCACTCCTGAAGGTGAGGCGACGGCAATGTATATTTCACGTTTAATTAAGCCTGCCGGAATCAAAGTTACTAGATTGGCACACGGACTTTCTGTGGGTAGTGACATAGAATATGCTGATGAGATGACGCTTTCAAAGGCGGTTGAGGGCAGAACTGAAATTTGATTGGAGACTGAGAAATGTTTCAGCGAAACAAGCAGCAGCTAAGAAAAAGTTATGATGAAAAGCTATTAGATTTAATTGGAACCGTAAAGTCTGAATGGGATCATGCCAGACAGACGGAAGAAGCGATTCAAGAGGACAATGGTGAAGTCGTTGCGCAGACCGCAATCGCAAAGCAGAAGTATGAGTTTTTGTTTCGTGAGGCTAGGCGCAGAGGAACTCGAAGTAATCGAATACAAGCAACCGTTTATACGGATTAAGGAGCTAGAAATCACTAGCTCCTTTTATTTAGAAATTAAGTTGTTAACAATCCAAATAGACATCAATTAACAGATAAAGTACAATTAAATCATCAATTAAAAATGGGGTTATTGAAATTGACTGGTAAATTTATTACGTTTGAAGGACCCGATGGGGCAGGTAAAACAACCGTTTTGAACATGATTTCGGAGCAACTAAGGAGTCGTCTAGGAAACGGGATGATACTGACCAGAGAACCTGGTGGAAATCGAATTTCAGAGAAAATTCGGGAAGTTATTTTGGACCGTGAAAATACTGAAATGGATGCTCGTACTGAGGCGTTACTATATGCAGCGGCAAGACGACAACATCTTGCCGAAACGATCCTACCAGCGTTAAATGCTGGAAAAGTTGTTTTTTGTGATCGGTATGTTGATAGTTCCGTTGCCTACCAGGGCGCCGGTCGCTCTATTGGCGAAGAAGAAGTCGCAAATATGAACCTATTTGCAACAAATGGCTTAACCCCCAATTTGACGCTTTATTTTGAAGTGCCAGTTGAAGTTGGATTAGAGCGAATTAAGCTCCACCGCACCGCAAGTCGAGTTGATCGACTAGATTTAGAGAAACAAGCATTCCACGAACGCGTTCACGCTGCTTATTTAGAGCTTGCAAAAGCGAACCAAGATCGAATTAAAGTTATTGACGCAACTAGACCTGTCGAAGAGGTTGCTAAAGAAACAATGAATTTGCTAATATCAGAATTAAACAACCAATAAAATTGGAGGTTTGAAGATTATGAAATTGATTATTGCAATCGTACAAGATAAAGATGCAAATCGCCTAAGCAACCAATTTATTGATGATGACGTGAGGGCAACCCGACTTTCATCAACTGGTGGATTTCTAAAGTCTGGGAATACAACGTTCATGATTGGAATTGAGGATGAACGAGTCGAAGAGGTTCTAAGTGTTATACAAGAAGCCTCACATACGCGCCAGCAGTTTATGACACCACCCGTAAATCTTGATGCGCAACTAGATAGCACTTCATCGTATCCAGTTGAAGTACAAGTAGGTGGCGCTACGGTGTTTGTTGTACCCGTTGAACAATTTCATCAATTTTAATGAGGACCTAATGGCTAAAGAAGAGATAAAAAAAATACAGAATTTACAACCTAAATTGGCGCAGCACTTCATGACAATCATTTCTGAAAATGAACTGACCCACGCCTATTTATTTGTCGGTTCAGCTGGTAGCGGCCGACTAGAGCTTGCAAAGCTGGCAGCTATGCGATTATTCTGTCAGAATCCTGATGATCAGGGTTTTCCTTGCGGCGTTTGTAATGAATGTCGAAGAATCATTGAAAAAGAACATCCAGATGTTGTCGAAATTGAACCGGATGGCCAAAGCATCAAGGTTGATCAGGTGCGATTTCTGAAGTCTGAATTTTCAAAAAGTGCCGTCGAGGGCAATCAAAAAGTGTTTATTATTTTTGCTGCCGAAACGATGACAACGAGTGCGGCTAATAGTCTATTAAAATTTATTGAGGAACCAGTGGGTAACACTGTGGCATTTTTAATAACGAGCAACCGGAATTTAATTTTGCCAACAATTCTGTCGCGATCGCAAGTAGTCGAATTTCCACAAATTTCTAAATCACAATTAAAAGAAATTGCAGCTGCTGCAGGGATACCTGCAGGCACATTGAATTTATCAATTTCCCTAACGAATGACTTAGATCAAATGAAGAAATTGAACGAAAATGATTGGCTCAGCGATATCCAACAAGCAGTTGGCAAGTGGTTTGATAAACTGGTGAATAAGGATGATATGGCGTTTGTTCAAGTTGCCACAGAAATAATGCCGCTTGTGCACGATAAAAAATCCCAACAAGTAGTCTTAGATGTTATTACGGCTATTTGGCATGAAACCCTGGAGCATGAATTTCAAATTAGTAGGCAAGACAGTGAGGTGTTTCCGCAACAAAGAAATTCAATTGATAACGCGCTAAGGGGAATAACGCAACTTAAATTAGTAGCTATCATGCAGGATTGTCTTGCGACTAGGCGACAATTATTGGGAAATATTAGTTTTCAAAATATCGTCGAATCACTAACCTTAACAATTTTAAAGCGAATTTGACCCCAGAGAACAGATTGAATCGGTGGTGATATTTTGAATAAAAAAGAAATTTACGATAACTTCAAAAATTTAGAGCTGCAAACTCGTGAAAGTTTGACGCAATTACAGCTTTTGCAGACGGAATTAAGTCGAGTTATCGAAGAAAATGCAGAGTTGGAAATTGAAAACCAACATCTACGTGATTTATTAAACAATGCAAAGGACAATACAGGCCGTGAGCCGCAGCTGTCAAAGTCACGCCAAAATCTTGAAAAATTGTACGAAGAGGGATTTCACGTTTGCAAGGAATGGTACGGTAAACGCCGTGAAGATGATGATTCGTGTGCCTTTTGTATGGAAGTTATTTATCGAGATCGATAGGAGGAACGGTGGTAATGCTAAAAACGCAGAGTAGCTTCGCAGATAATTTAAATGAATCGGGGACGCTATACCTAGTGCCGACGCCCATTGGTAACTTACAGGATATGACTTTTAGAGCGGCAGATATTCTGAAGTCCGTTGATTTGATTGCGGCTGAAGATACGCGAAATACTCAAAAATTACTTAATCACTTTGAGATCCAAACGAAACAAATCAGCTTTCATGAGCACAACTCTAAGGAACGGATTCCACAATTGATTGCTAAGCTAAACGAGGGACAATCAATTGCTCAGGTGAGCGATGCGGGGATGCCATCAATTAGCGATCCAGGACAAGATTTGGTTCGAGCCGCAATTGATGCTGATATTGCTGTTGCACCGCTTCCTGGAGCAAATGCTGGACTAACCGCTCTAATAGCATCTGGACTAGTACCGCAGCCATTTTACTTTTATGGCTTTTTAGATCGCAAAAAGAAAGAGCAAAAGACTGAAATTGCTGCCTTGGTATCTCATCGCGAAACCTTAATATTCTACGAGGCACCGCATCGACTGAAGGACACCCTTAAGTCATTGTTGGCTGGATTCGGTGATCGAAAAGTGGCACTTTGTCGAGAATTAACGAAGCGTCATGAAGAATTTATTAGAGGAAGCTTGAGTGAGGTCCTTGAATGGGCAACTACCAGTGAGATTCGTGGCGAATTTGTTATTATTTTGGCTGGAAATAGTCAACCAGAAGAACTGGCCGTTCCGTCATTTGATCTCAGTTTATCTGCAGAAGAACACGTTCAAAATCTCATTGATTCAGGAGAAAAGACGAATGATGCAATCAAGCAGGTTGCAAAGTTAAGAAAATTAAAGCGCCAAGATGTGTACAACCAATTTCACCATATAGATTAGAAAGAAGTGGAAAGATGGCCGCAAAATTATATACAGAAAAACATGAGGTTCCCTACTACGAGTGTGATGTCACTAACTATATGACACCAGCAATGTTGCTTAACGTCATCATTTTAATTTCTGAAAAGCAGAATTTGGATTTGGGATTAGGTGCCGACTTTATGGAACAATTTGGTCTTGGCTGGGTGGTCATCCAGTATGATATTAGCATCGACAGACTTCCAGAAATTAACGAAACAATCTCTATTTCAACTCAAGCAACTTCTTATAATCGTTTTTTTGCGTTTCGTGAGTTTTGGATGAAGGATTCGGATGGTAAAGAACTTGTCCATGTTCGAAGTACCTGGGTGACGATGAATAAATCATCACGAAAAATGGTTACAATTCCAGCTGCGGCTTTGGAACCCTATGATTCCGAACCAGTCAAACGACTACCAAGGCTGAAACGACCAACGAAGGTTGAAGCCGCTGATGATGTGATTGAGCAAAAATATCAAGTAAGATACTATGATATCGATGGCAATGGTCATGTAAACAATGCCCACTATCTAGAATGGTTTACAGATGTTTTACCGATGGATTTTCTAGCAACTCATCAGCCCACTGCTATTTACTTACGTTTTGAAAATGAAGTTCAATATGGGCACATGATTGACAGTATTGTTACTAAGCCAATTGAAGTAGACGGAGAATTAACGACGAATCATCAAATTTTGGTGGGGGATGCAGTTTCTGCTACCGCGACCATCAAATGGAGAAATCACGACTAAAGACGTCAGCTGGCGCCTTTTTTGTTTGGACTGAATTTAGTCGGGTTGTAGGTTTTATGTTATGATATTTGGAGATAAGCTATGAAGGGAACTAATAACAAAATGAAAGTACTAGCGTTAGACACCTCAAACCGACCTTTGAGCGTGGCACTACTGGAAGATCAAACCGTATTAGGAACGGTCACGATGACGGTTCATCAAAAGCACGCCGAATATTTGTTGCCCGTAATTGAAGATCTGATGGCAAAATCAGATTTGGTTCCTGCGGACTTAAATCGAGTGGTGGTCGCACAGGGTCCTGGATCATATACAGGAATTCGAATTGGTGTGACGACCGCGAAGGTATTAGCAGACACCTTAAAAATAGGTTTGGTGGGTGTTTCTAGTCTTCAAGCGTTAGCCTTAAATTGCCAACGTGACGGGCAATTAGTTTGGCCAATTTTTGATGCCAGAAATAATAATATTTTTACAGGATTATACCAAATGAAAAATGGGGTTCCAGAGAGCGTTCTTGCGGATCAGCACGTCGATTTTGATGATTTTTATCGTCAGGTAGATGCGTTGGCTGAAACGGTGTACGTCATTGGTGATGGCACTCATTTTGCGGATAAATTTAGTGATAACTATTTGTTAGCCAATAGTGTCGATAATCTGCCACAAGCTGCTAGATTAGGAATATTAGGAGAAAAATTGCCATTAGTAACCGATGTTAATGACTTTGTACCTAATTATTTAAGATTAACGCAGGCAGAAGCTGATTGGAAAAAACAACATCCAGAAGAGGACGCTGGTTCGTATGTTGAAAAAATTTAAAACTTGGTACCAGAATATATTTAAGCAACAGGAGCGACTTAAACGACGTGAGCTGTTAGATGTTAAGAATCATCAAGTCGAAATTCGAGATACGCTCTACTTTTTGGCAAAGGCCCAATTTACTGATATTCCCGAAATATTGGGAATTGAACGGGCTGTTTATGGCGGAAAAACGCCGTGGGATTCTACGGCTTTTGCTGCTGAGATTAATCGAATTAATGACCGTCTTTACCTAGTTTTAAGGCGGAACGATCGATTGCTCGCTTTTGTCGGGTGTTCTTTTTACCATTCAAAAAAAGAGGCCCACGTGACGAATATTGCGGTTGTGCCCGATTATCAGAATCGCGGGCTAGGCTATTTCTTAATGACAACGGTTATCAAAAAAACCCGTGAATTAGAATATCTACGGGTCACTTTAGAAGTCAGAATTAGTAATGAGCATGCACAACGAATTTATCGGGATCTTGGATTTCAAAATGATGGCATCAAACGCGGCTATTATTTTGGCGACCATGAAGATGCGCAAGATATGACGCTGATACTTAACTAATGGATAATAAAAGTTTGAAATTTGAAGCACTAACCGATGCTGCGAAACGTCAAAATACATTGATTAAGAAAATCTACGAAGTGGCAGATTCTGCTTATGACACTGGTTCTCCATGGAAAATCCAGGCGTTCAGGAGCGATATTTTTAGACCTGAAAGCCAATATTTTGTTATTTATCAAGATCAACAAATTATTGGGTTCCTGGGAACAACGGTCGTGCTTGATCAAATTGACATCACAAATGTGGCAGTTTTACCTGCTAAACAGAACCAGCACGTTGGGCGAAAATTGTTTACGGAGTGGTTTAAGACGCTGGACAAGGGAACGCAACTTTTCTTGGAGGTTCGAGTTTCCAATCTGTCAGCTATCAAGCTCTATCAGTCACTGGGATTTGTTAAAGTTGGTCAACGAAAACGATATTATCGAGATCCTGAAGAGGACGCAAATTTATTAAAAAAGATTATGTAAGAAGGGAAAATTTTCACTTATGAGTAATGAAGACACTTTAATTTTAGCGTTTGAATCCAGTTGTGATGAAACAAGTGTGGCGGTCATTAAAAATGGACAGGAAATTTTGTCGAACATTGTGGCAACGCAAATAAAAAGTCATCAAAGATTTGGCGGGGTTGTGCCGGAAGTTGCAAGCCGTCATCACATTGAACAAATTACGAGCTGCATTGATGATTCATTGGAACAAGCTGGCGTTGATTACACTGATTTAAGCGCCGTTGCGGTGACGTACGGTCCCGGTTTGGTGGGGGCTTTGTTGGTGGGAGTGACTGCCGCAAAGACCGTTGCGTTTGCCCATGGCTTACCCTTAATTCCAGTTAATCACATGGCGGGTCATATCTACGCGGCTCGGTACGTTCAGCCAATTGAATTTCCAGCACTCGCATTGCTGGTTTCTGGTGGACATACAGAACTGGTGCTAATGAATGAGCCCGGCAAATTTGAAATTATTGGTGAAACCCGGGATGATGCAGCAGGAGAAGCTTACGACAAAATTGGTCGGGTAATGGGCATCAACTATCCTGCTGGTAAAGAAGTTGACCGATTGGCACATATTGGCACGGACACCTTCAAATTTCCAAGGGCAATGGACAAAACGGATGACTTTGACTTTAGCTTTAGTGGGTTAAAGAGTGCGTTTATCAATACGGTTCATCATGCTGATCAAATTGGTGAAACGTTAAGTCGTGAAAATTTGGCATGCAGCTTTCAACAAGCGGTTGTGGACGTGTTAGCTGATAAAACCAAAAAGGCACTTCAGAAATACCCCGTTAAGCAGCTTATTTTAGCTGGAGGAGTTGCGGCTAACAAAGGACTTCGAGATCGATTAGATCAGGAGATTCAAGAATTCCCCAATGTTACCTTCATAAAAGCACCATTACCTCTTTGTGGGGATAATGCGGCCATGATTGGTGCTGAGGCTTATGTGGAATATCAACGGAAAAATTTTGTGGGCGCTAAATTAAATGCGGATCCCAGTCTGGAGTTTGATTGGGCAAAGGGAACTAGTGCATAAAAAAAATTGCAATCAATTATGATTGTGAAGTGAACCCCCGGTATTGG
>NZ_AZGJ01000023.1 GCF_001436395.1 Secundilactobacillus malefermentans DSM 5705 = KCTC 3548
GATTTGACAGAGAGCCAAAAAAGATGGCCGTGTTTTTAATAACTAAATTCATATTTAATAATAGGATGAGTTAACTTTTGTACTTCACTGACAGCTAGTATATATTTGTAGATACAGGAGGCGATATGATGACTTCAAAAAGCGAAACAAAGCTAACCAAGTGGGGCAATAGCTTGGCCATTCGAATTCCCAAAGACTTACTTGAACAATTAGATATGAAGGAGCAGGATACCGTGGAAATTAGTCAGCAAGATGGCGCAATTGTTATTAACCCCAAACAAACTGCTATCCAAGAATTATTGCGTGATTACGACAAGCAACAGCCATATCCCTTTGACATTGTGGATAAAGGAGAACCAGTTGGTAAAGAATTAATCTAAGAAAGGCGTCGAGTAGATGAGTGTACATGAAATGCAAAGAGGCGATATTATTCGTCTTTCAAATGATCCCAAGCCCGATGATTCAAACCATGAACAAAAAGGGACTCCGACCTTGGCTCGTTGTGAGTGCCAAAGAATTAAGCGAAATATCGCCGTTTGCCTGGGTTATTCCATTTACCAGTACGATTCGCGACTATCCGCTAGTTTTAAATTGGGAGACTCTGGTTCCGACAAGTCAGACAAATGAAACCCTGTTAGTGCAACAGTTGACTTGCGTTGATATTCAGGCGAGAAAGATTGAGTTTGTTGAACACGTTACTATTCCTCAACAAGTAAATGAACTCATCCATGCAATATTAGGAGAATAGTCCACGCCTTTTAGTCAGAAAGTTGACTTAACACCCTAATCGCTGTTTCAATCTCTTCAGAATCAAAATTAGATAAGGATTTTTCATAGGAAGCAATTTCCACTCGATGCATTTCATCGTGTAGTTTTGCAGCGTAGCGGCCGGTCTCGGTAATCGAGAGTTGGACCGCTTTTTTGTTGTCTGCTTTTTTCGATTTTTCAATTAAACTCGCTTTCGCTAAACGGTTGACGTAACGTGAAAAGAGCCCTTGAGAAAACGGCATTTGTTTTTGGAGCTCCTTATAGGGGACGAGCTCTGCCGTGGTGTTATTCAATTGACTCAAAATCTGCATTTCATTATGAGTTAATTTTGCCAGTTTAAGATCAGTTTGTTGAGATTGCGGCATTTCATCCGCAAGGTGATTCCAAGCGGCTTGCCAAAAGGATTCTTCAGTTTGCTCGTGTTGTTGGTTAACGTTACGAATCGCTTCTTGTAATCGAGAAAATTGGGTGTTCATTTTAAAAGTCCTCCGAATTAATTACTTGTAATTAAAAAGTTTCTATGTATAATCATTATGTATTACATGTAATTAATAATCAAGAAGGAAGTTTTAAATATGAAAGCAGCATTAGTCGAAACATTTAACCAAGTCCCACAATATAAAGAAGTTCAGGCGCCAATCGCCAAGGACGGCGAGCAACTCGTTACCGTTTTAGCAAGTCCCGTGAACCATTTGGTACAGGCGCGGGCAAATGGAACGCATTACTCTAGCGATGCCAGCCAATTACCGTTTATTCCTGGAGTGGATGGCGTGGGCAAGTTAGCAAACGGCCAGCTTGTCTACTTTATGGCGAACGGGCCACTGGCCGAGAAAGTTGCAGTGAACGAGCACCGAATGATTCCAATTCCAGCAAACGTCGATGCCAATAAGGTTGCCGCCGCAATGAATCCCGCAACGTCCTCATGGATGGCGATTAAGCAGCGTCTTGGCGATATTAAAGGTAAGAAGGTGATGATTTTGGGTGCAACCGGCGCTGCCGGCAGCGTCGCTATGGAAATCAGTCGTTATTTGGGTACCAGTGAGGTGGTTGCCGTTGGGCGAAACCAGGAGAAACTGAATCAACTAGATGCAGATCAAAAAATTTGGTTAGGAAATCCAGATGCAGATTTAAAGGCGAACGCCGACGTGGACGTGGTATTGGACTACCTTTGGGGAGAAGTGACTGAACAGTTTCTTCCTATTATATTGCAAGCGCGAATCGACCACAGCCAACCCCTCAATTGGGTGGAAATCGGCAGTATGGCCGGATCCGACATTAAATTACCAGCGGCTTTTCTTCGTTCCACGGCACTCACTTTGCTTGGAAGCGGCATGGGATCTGTTCCCGCCCGAGCCTTCGTCAAGGAGTTGCCTGAATTGGCCCAGCTCATCAGCGAAGGGCACTTCAACGTTCCGATTGAGGTTGCGCCACTCAGCCAAGTTTCTGAAATGTGGCTGAAAGAAACTGGTAAGCGCCTCGTTTTCAATCCTGGAAAATAATAATTTTTCATGAAAGCATGACAACTTCTCCCAACTCTTGTAAACTAATAAGTGCATTGCATTTTAGCACTGGGGGAAGAACACATGATTACGAAGCGTCATTTCAAATGGATGCTGGCCATCGCACTGACTTTGGCTGGTCTGACATTTAGCGCCACCGCACAAGCTGCTGAGGTTGGTTCGTTGAATCAATATACAGCAGAAACACCACTGATCATTTCACATCGGGGAAGTCCATTGCAGTTCCCGGAGCACTCGTTTGCCGGATATAATGATGCCATTCAAAATGGAAGTAAGTTCATCGAGCAGGACGTCATTTTAGCCAAGGACAATCACCTGGTTGTGTCGCACGATAACAATCTGAAGAAGAATACGGGCCACAACATTAGCGTGACCAATTCAACTTACGGCGAGATTCGGAAGGCACCACTATCAAATGGGGAAACGATTCACACGTTAGGTAGTATTTTTAATCGTTACCAACAGTCTACGAATTACGTTGTAGAAACTAAGAAAACGGCTAAGGGTGGCTACTTACTTGAAACCGAAATTGCCGCTTCCATCAAGGAACATCACGTTGAAAATAACGTGGTCTTACAGTCATTTAGCCTCTCAAGCTTGAAGTATCTGCATAATTTATTACCAAATGCACCAGAAATGTTGGTGCTAAGTGGTGATAATTCAAATGCTAACTACTTGAGCAAACTATTGTCACAGTTACCAAGCTATATTAATATCGTGGCCGTTTACACGCCGGGGGTCACCACTCAGGACGTGCAGCTGATTCACATGAGCAACAAGAAAGCTGTCGGTTATGCATTAGATACCGATACCGAACTTGCGAACGGTCAGGCAAGCGGACTTGATGGTCTGTTTACTGATAATACGAAGTTGGCGACGGGATATTTTGAAAAATAATTAATAAAAATAGCGTTGAACTTGAATAATTAAATTTCAAGTTTAACGCTATTTTACTAGCCACTATTTATGAAGATAACCGCGCCAAATCCAGCCTTTTATTCCTTCGTCCGCAGATTTGATGTAATAATAGACACCGGTTTTACCATTAGATTTCTTAACGGTTACCGATTGATTAGTTGACCATTTAGTATCCATCCAGTTATTTCCCCGATGAGACCAGTGCTTTAATGAACGAGTAGTGTAAATTAATCCTGCTTCACTATAGCGAATATAAGTTTTTTTGAATTGGTGATGTTTGAGCTGTTTAGTCGCATAAACTTTTGATTTAAATACTTTAAATTTAGGTGGCGTATTGTCGGCTTTTGAATCACTTTTTGTATAAACGGGATAGGCACTGACCGTAAAGTTATTCCCACCCTTCCAGGTAACTTTGGTTGTTTTGATGTTGCAGTGATAACCAACAATTCTAGGAATTTTGACGGTTGTCGGTTTATTTTTAACGAATGTGTAATAACCTTTTGCAGTAACCGTAGTTGGTTTGCCATCTCGCGTTGCACCTAAACTGAAAAAGGCATCAGTGGAATCAGTAGCTGCCGCCGTTGGTACGTGTGAGTCAAGTGCGAATGCAGTCGATCCTGCGCCAACTCCCAGTAGTGTTAATGCGGACATCGACAGTAGAGAAAAATGAGTGAATGATTTTTTTGCAGAAAACTTAGACATTTTTAAACTCCCCCTTGGATTCTATGTATGAAGTCTATTATTAGTTACTCCACATAAGCTAATTTACACTTTTAGGGTGTCATAATATGTCGTTTGTAGAAGACTAAAAAGAATATAGTAAATAGATAATAGCGTTAGCTTGCTTTATCAATCATATATGGTATAAAGGTCATGTAAACGCTTTATATCTTAATTTGTTGTCTATATTATTAAGGGGGTATACTAATTAGCCGAAAATAACGAAACACTCGACAGAGCATGGACTATGGGGATAGTCAGTCTAAATGCTATCGATTTTTCAGAGGTTGATCACGGTTGGGAGAACTGTTTCATCAATTTGGAGGAGTGAAAAACATGAATCGAAAAAATTGGGTTACCGATACTAAGACTCATTATAAAATGTATAAATCAGGACGTAACTGGGTAGTCGCTGGGATTTCACTGCTTAGCTTTGGTGCATTTTTAGCCGGTGGGGCCGGCTTTGCGCATGCTGATACAGCAACGGATCCCGTATCTGAAGCACCAACGACAAAAACTGTGGTAACACCTGTTGCGGCAGCTGAAACGACACCAACTGAAGTAGCAGCGGAAACACCAGTTACGCCAGTAGAAGAAACGCCGGCAGCATCTGAAGCAGAACCTGAGAGCTCGCCGGTAGTGGCAGAAGAGGTCGTTCCAAAGGTTACAGAACCCGCAGCATCAACACAAATTAAAACACCGGAAGTTGCGCAGCCAGTTGCTGAAAAACCTGTGGCGACTAAGCGGTCCGCACCGTCGGCTAGAGCAGCTCAAGTACCGACTGCCGCTGTGAAGTCGCCCATTACGGTGACCAGCGAGGCTGTTACACCAACGGTTGAGGCGGGAGATTCAGCAGTATTTAAAGTCACGTTTGACGCGACAGGTATCAAGACTAATTATCATAATGCTAAATTAACACTGACGTTGCCAACGATTGATGGAACGACATTAGGCAATCAATTAGCAGACCTAGCAGTTGCTGGCGTCACCCCAATTATTAATACGAAGGGGCAACTTGAATACGATTTTGCAACCCTTAGCGAGACATCAGCTAACATTGTTTTGAACTTTAAAACAGACAGAACGCAGGCCAAAGATGGTGAAAAATTAGCCTTAACGGTGACTTTTACCGCTGATGAGTTAGATCTTGCGCCAACCGTTTCTGCAACGTCAGGACCAGCAACCGTTTCAAACAATAAAGTAGTGGGTAGTGTAACAAACCATATTGGCAGTATTAAAGATAGTGCGGGGGAAACGCACATTAATCCAACTCAGAACGATTCAGTCGTTTGGAATTGGGCGGTTAATATTCCGACAAGCCAAAATGGAGTGAAACTCATTCAAGCTGGCAAAAATATTATTTTCACCTATACACTGCCTAAGGGGTTAACGTACGTTGGCATGGATTCCGCTGACGGGTTAACAAATCCAACCCCAACTGTCGTCGTTGACAGTGCTACTGGAATAACGACTTTAACCTGGACCCAACCAGCCAGTTCGTTAGCAGATCAAGTTGCTAATGATCAAACGTACAAATTTGGCGTTAAGACAATGGTTGATGACGATGTTGCTAACTATGAAGAATTGGCAACGACTGGCCAATATACGGCTACGTATACGGACGGTACGACAGATACAGAAACATCATCTGCCCTAACCGACGCTACCGTAACGGTTACACCATATGACCCATCAACGCTCCCTACCACTTCCGGAAAAGTAGCAGCTTCCGTAAGTGCAGGTCCAGCAGATGGAAAGGGACATACAACCCTTGACTACACCAGTGGTAATCCAACCGTTTATATTGAAGATAATCCAATTTTATTAACGTATGATGTTCTAACAGGGGTTTATGGTAGCCAGCAAACTTCTTCTACTTACCCCAACTTGAAGTGTTTTGGGATGCATCAAGAATTTGACGGGAACCAGGTTTTACAAACCATTCAACTCAATCCAGCCGTTTACCGACCAAATATGAGCTATAAGGATCAACCTTTGACGGTTTATCCGTTTGTCACTTTGGCCGTTAAGTACGCGGGTGAGAACACAACGAACCAGTATCAAGTTCTATCAAGCAATATCGATACGTCTAAGAAAAATGTCTTTACTCGAACTGATTTATTAGCAATGGGATTGGATGCCAGTAAGGATGTTATTGATGTTTTCATGTATTATCATTTGGACGCAGATGGACAAGCACTGCCAACTGATCCGGACACATGGTACTTCAATATCAAACCAACAAACACCAATAACACAACTAATGGTGTGTCATCTAACATTGACTACGCTTCATTACCAGCAGATTCTGGTGCACCAAATGGGACGGCACAAGAATTCTTCTTCACCACCTCAGTTAAGGATGGTTATACGGGGACGCTGACAAACCAATTTGTGCCACAATACGGTGTGAATGCGCCGATATCGGCCCATCATGATCACTACTTTACCCTTGGTGATTGGCGAGTCTTTGCTAAGGAAGCCGGTGGTCAATATACCTGGTTGAAGAATCCTAACTTAGTTGAAGTTGCCAGTCGACCAACCGGAACGACCAAAATTGTTAACACTAGTACGAGTCTCGTTGGCACTGCTGATAGTAAGGAAATCGCAGCTGGTACGCATCAAGTTAAAGTTGATTTTGGTGTCGCAAATGGGTCGTTAGGTAATTTAGTTGCTTCAGGAAAAGACTTCACGACTTACACATTACTTCCTAAGGGCGTTACGTTTGATGCGGCGAATACTGTTGCTGACGGCGAAAAGACGGTCAGTGTTTCTGACGGCAATTACCAAGGTACGGGACAATAACTTGTCAAAATTGACTGGAAGGGACTTTCGTACGTCGCACCGAAACAAACAGTTGAAACCCAATTTGCCGTTAACATCGCAAATGATGCACCTAAAGATGTTGTTTTCAAAACGTACGTTGATTTAGGCGATAATGATTACGAAGTTCAAACCGCAACTCCGAATCCTTCAGTAACTGATACAAGTAAAGTGACGGATATTAGTGAAATCACTGGCGTTGGATCTGCAGCAACTTCATTAGCAGCGTCAGGGGTTACCTACACCATTATTAAAAATTCAGTTACGCAAGTTACCCAGCAAGTGAAGGAGCAAAATGGTGCCACCTTCGCGGATTCAGCAACCGTTAAGCCAGGCGACAAGGTAACGATTAACCTCAACACGACAACTAATACGGATAAAGAGCTCACCTCTTTAGACTTAGTTGATGTATTACCAGTTGTGGGCGACACAGGATTAACGACAAATGCTGAGCGTGGGTCAGACTATCAAGCTAAGCTGACTGGACCGGTGACGCTTCCCGCTGACTGGGTAGGTAAGGTTCAAGTACTTTACACCACTGATTCAGGTGTGACGACTGATCCCGCAAGTGCCGTTTGGACAGATACGGTTGATGATTACGCAACGGTGACTGCCTTCAGATTGGTCTTGGATCCAGCGACTGGTGCAACGATTAATGGCCAAAATCAGACGGTGTCATTTGAAGTTGAAGTGCCTGACACGGCTACTAATGGACAGGTTGCCTACAATAGCTTTGCAATCACCGCAAACGGATTGCAGTATACGGAACCGCTACAGGTAGCAATCAAGGTGAACGTGCCTGCTAATCCTGGTTCAGGAGGCGGAACGACTGTACCTGGAACTGGTGGCAGTACTGGTGGTAGTGGCGGAGAAGTTACGGGTCCGGGCACTGGCGCTGGTACTGGCAGCGGCAACGAGACTGGTTCTGGAACTGTAACGCCTGGGACAACAACGCCATCGGAAGCTGGGCAACCAGGTTCCACTGGCACATCAGAATCAACTGGTAATAATCCGATTACGGTGGCGACATCAGGAAACACCGCAGCGGCCGCAACGACTGCCGATGGAAACAAATTGGTAGCGACGCGCGCTCATGCCAATGGCGTTTCTGATGATAATGTTGGTAATTCGGATAATGGCACGCTTCCACAAACGAGTGAAAGTAGCGCAGCTATTTGGGCCATTGTTGGTTTGGCATTATCGGTTAACCTGATTGGACTAGTTGGCTTTAGAAAGAAATGGCAGTATAAATAAATTCAATAGAGAGCATTCAGCCTTAAGTGATAAGGCCGGATGCTTTTTTATTGATGGGTCACGTTATATTTGAAAAGTCAATCATTGAATTTCACTTCACAAGCTGTTATAACTAAGGTGTAGTAAACGCTTTCATTAAATTCAAAAGGAGTGCTGACAAGCATGAAAATTACAGCAGCTGTTGTTGATAAAAAAGGTTCAGATTTTGAAATTAAAGATGACGTTGAATTAGCAGATATGACCGACGAGGACATCCAAGTTAAGATGGTCGCCAGTGGTATTTGTCATTCTGATGAAGCTTTACGAAAAGGGGATGCCGAAATTGGCTACCCAATCGTTTTAGGCCATGAAGGTTCAGGGATTGTTGAAAAAGTGGGTAAGAACGTTCAAAACTTCGAACCCGGTGATCACGTTGTTCTTTCATTCTACGCCTGTGGAAATTGTGAAAACTGTTTGAAAGGTGAACCAACAAAGTGCTTACACTACGGTGCTAACAACTTATCTGGTGTTCGTCCTGACAACACGGCTCACTTTACTGAAAATGGTCACGATGTTGCTGATATGTTTGACCAATCATCATTTGCGACAACCACGGTTGTTCGTGAACGTAATGCGGTTAAAGTACCCAAGGATCTTGATTTACGTAAATTAGGCCCTCTTGGCTGTGGCTACGTCACTGGTTCAGGGACTGTTCTCAATACCTTGAAACCACGTCCAGGCCAAACGATTGCTGTATTTGGTACGGGTGCCGTTGGTTTGGCAGCTATGATGGCCGGCAAGATTTCTGGCTGTACAACTGTTATTGCCGTCGATATTGTTGACTCACGTTTGGAATTAGCCAAAGAACTTGGCGCTACAGACGTTGTTAACAGTAAGAAGGAAGACGCCGTTGAAGCAATCAAGAAGTTAACGGATGGCTTAGGTGTTGATTACACCGTTGATACCACTGGTGTCAGTGCTGTTATGGAACAATCCATTCACGCCTTGAACCAAGGCGGAACGTCAGCCTGCATCGCCGTTACCCCTAACCATGTCGACTTGGATACTTGGAACGATCTTTGTGTCAACGACCAATCAGTTATTGGTGTTAACATGGGTGACTCAATTCCTCAAATCGATGTTCCTCGTTTGATTAAATTCTACCGTAAGGGCATGTTTGACTTTGATAAGACTGAAAAGTTCTACAAATTCAGTGAAATTAATCAAGCAAATGCTGATTCAGGTAGTGGCAAGACCATTAAACCTGTATTAATCATTGATGAGAGCTATGTACCAGGAAAATAATAAATAAATTATAAAGGAAGCTTCAGAGCCGGACTAATCCGACTTTGAAGTTTTTTATTTCCACATTTTTTCTTAATAAAATTGGAATATTAACAAAGTAGCAATATCTTGTTAACAGGTTAGAAACAATCTATTGGCATAATGAAACCGTTACCAGAATTGGATTTTATTGTAGAAAGACGGACAGTATCATCCGTTGGTAATATCAATTTAGGTAACAATGCCGATAGGATAGCGACCGGGGTTCTATCGCAACTAACTGAAAGTAACACTAATGTTCGGGCTTTTGTAGGGCTCGCGCTGGTTGTTGGCTTACCCGGTTTACTCTGTTTCAAGAAAAAGCTATAGATAGATCAACAAACCTTAAACCCTATATCTGATTTAGCCCTCAATTTTGTTGGTCTATTGTGCAATTAGACGACCCCCTCTGGCGTTTAGTTGCCAAATTAGCTCTCGCACTTAGTGAATTTTAAGCGTGAGGGCTCTTTTGTGTCGAATAAAAGATATTTTAAATGTATTACTGGGGAGTTTGTTGGTATAATGAAATTGTCGAGGGGGACGATAATATGTTAAAAATACTTGTAGTAGAGGACAATCAGGATTTTAGCGAGGGGGCTTGTCAATTTCTGAAACGTCATGGGTTCGATGTCAAGGGAGCACCGGATGCCAATAAGGCGTACGATTTAATGTATGTTAATCAGTTTGATTTAGTTATTTCAGATATGACGATACCAGGAATTGACGGTTTTGAGTTTGTTGAAAGTGTTCGAAAATTAAATACGGATATTCCCATTATGTTGATTTCCGATCGTGATGATCTTGAATCAAAACAGCTTGGATATGAAGCTGGAATTGACGACTACATGACCAAACCTATCAATTTTGAGGAAATGCTGCTGCACATTGGGGCACTGTTTCGGCGAGCCAAGATTGATGAAAATCAACGGGTGACCATGGGTAAATTTGTTTTGGATATGGATGAGCACATGGCCTATAACGATGGGGAACCGATTGAGCTGACAGTGCGGGAGTTTAATCTCGTTTTTAAGCTCCTTTCCTATCCCAAACGAATCTTTACCAGAGAGCAATTAATGGATGAGTTTTGGGAAGCCAACACCGAGACCACGATTCGAACGGTTGATGTTTACATGACAAAGATTCGGGAGAAACTGGCCGATGTTGATTGTTTTCACATTGCAACGGTGCGTGGACTGGGGTACAAAGCGGTCCCAAACGAAGTTAAGATGAGTCAACAAATGTAAGCGTTTGACTGATCTTAATCATTCACAAAAATAAGCGACTACTCCATTTGAGGGTAATCGCTTATTTGGTTTGCGGTTGCTTAGGCTTTCTACTTGCAACGGTCGGAATCTATTTTGTCTCAAATTGACGCTAGGTGTAAAATGGAAACTATCATTAATCACACGTACTTTGGAGGAATTATTGTGAAATTAAAGATTGTGGGTGCGACAGCCCTAATTTTGGTTGTACTATCGCTGGGAATCGCAAGCAACGTCCATACAAAAAAGACGATGCCACCTAAATCACTTCAAGGGTCTTGGTATCAGAAGATGAGTGATGGGACCGTCATTCGAACGACGTTTACGGATCATTCCTACGCAGTGCGTACGGGAACGGTTTCTAATCACCATGGAGAGTATCAATTCAAGCCCAATAAATTGGATGAAATTTCCTATTCAAACACGTCACCTAAAGATTCCTTTCACTTTGGCTTGAAAAAGAAACGGGGCTACTACCGTCTGTATTCGAATCAGCTTGGTGGTAAGGCAAGCGGGGCAACTAACATGAGTAAACCCGCTATGAAGCATGGCTATCGGGTGCTCCTTTCAAAGGATCTTGAGGGCCATCAACACGAGGAATCGTGGGCCAGCCTGGCAAATGCGATGAAGTATAATACGAATGACTATTAAAAAAATGGATACAATTAGCATAAATTAATGAAAAATGAAGTCCCTAGCCATTGATGAAATGGCTGGGGACTTTGTGTTAGATGTTTAATTTTTGCTTCAACGCTTCCGTTAGAACTTTCGAAAAATTAAGCTTTTGTTCCATCCCTAACTCATTCAAATAATTGGGGATGGTGAGGGTTTTCTTAACCAGTTTGGTATCGTGGCGGCGACGATATTGATCGACATTGATATCCACAATGGTGTTGATACTATCCGGTGAGTCAAAGCCGTGAATATCTTCTGCTGGTAATTCCCGGTGCTCATCAAGATAATCGATTGCTTGCAAACCGATGAAGTCTCTTGCCATCTCGATTGCATCGGCAATGGAGGTGCCTTGAGTATAGCCGTCAAATGCAGGGATGTAGACGAGATAGGGAACTTTTGAGTCTTTTGAATCTTCTTTAATCAAAACGGAATAAGTTAAAATTAAGTCAGACATGGGGTTACCTCCTTAGTTGGTGTTTATGAATTAGGTGTCTAGCGAGATTTAATTCTTTAACTGCATGATACACGTATTAAGAACGTGTATCAACGCCACTATTCAACTCAAACTAAATAACCAAGTTCATCTGCTATAATTTTAATAGAGGTGATACGAGATGATCAGAAAAATGAACGCAAACGAGCTCGACCAAGTGATGCAAATTTGGTTGCAGTCCAACATTGATGCGCACAATTTTATTCCGGTTAGTTACTGGGAGGGCAACTACGATTTGGTAAAGACGATGTTCCCCAAAGCTGACGTTTATGTCTACATCGATGATGACAAACTGATCGGATTCATCGGGATAATGGACACGTACATCGCAGGTATCTTTGTTGATAAAAAAGTACGGTCCAAAGGAGTTGGCAAGCAGCTGCTCGATTACGCAAAGGAAATTCATCATGAGCTAACTTTGCACGCTTATCGGCAGAATGAACGAGCGGTGGCATTTTATGAGCGAGAAGGGTTCAAAGTAATTAATGAAGACATGGATGAGAAAACGAGTCAAAGGGAAGTTGAGATGGAGTGGAAAGCAAAATGAATAGAAAAAACTGCCTGTCCTCAGATTTTTTGAGGCAGGCAGTTTTAGTTAAAATAGTTATGATTTTTAGTTGAGTTTTGGTTAATCCTCGATATCACCGAGTTCATCAATTTCATCTAGTTTTACTTCTGAAATTTTCTTATCTTCAGGAAAGAAACGATATAGTACTTTATTCAGTGCATCAGAGCCGTAACCAATGAGGAAAACACCCAGCAACATTGTCGCAAAAAGCTGCACCATGAAAAGTGGCATGCTGTCGAATTTGACGTTGGATACGATCAGCATGAAGGTTCCCCAGCTGACAAACCAGGCAGGAACGATGGTGAATTTCATGATGGATCCCTGCAGAATGATTGCCAGGAACGTCATGATGCCAAGAATGATGGCGGTAGGCCAAGTTTGATCCATGCCAGGCAATTGTAGCAGACTGTAAGCAATCAAGCCCCAGACGATTCCGGTGGCGAAGCTTGCGATAATGTTCCAAACTTGGTCCTTTGGAAAACCGACACCGAAAAAGTAGGCAACCGCAACGAATGCACTAGCACCCATCCAAAGTGAAAACCCGCTCATAACGATGCTGTAAATCAGGGTGAATAGGCCGATACTGATGCTATCAAACAAAGATTGTTTCGAAACTTTCATGTATGTGCTCCTTCTTATGAATCATCCTAATAGTGTGCACAGGTACAAATGAAGCGCCTATGCTGAACTAGTATACCGTATAATCGCGGGAGGTACCACTGGATTGGGATTAAGTTTTGAAGGCAAAGCTAAGAATTTTCATTGTTTGACGTGCAGATGAATGTGAAGTTAGTCGCCATTTCCTATATTTGTTTATTGAGCAGTATAGCCACCATCTGTGACAAACTCAGCTCCAGTTGAGAATGATGATTCATCTGAAGCAAGGAATAGTGCCATATTCGCTATTTCCTCAGCACTTCCGAGTCGGCCCATTGGATGCAAACTCTCCAATTCTTTGAGCTTTTCAGGGTAGGCATCAACCATTGGCGTATGAGCATATGCGGGGTGAATTGAATTCACTCGAATGGCATATTTCTTCTCTGCACAATACAAAGCTGCAGATTTCGTTAACATGCGAACGCCACCTTTTGCGGCATTGTAGGCATAGAGATTTGGGATTCCTATTAATCCGGCGATTGAAGAGATATTAACGATAGAACCGCCATTTTTCTTCATGTGCTTGATAGCAGTTTGGACACCAAGCATGACACCATCTAAGTCGACAGAGAGAATTTTATGCCATTCATCGAGGGTGACGTGTTCTGCATCATCGAAGAATAGAATTCCAGCATTGTTCAGCAAAACATTGACAGTCCCAAATTTTTCCTCAGCTGCGGCGAAAACGGGTTCCCATTCAGCCTCTTTGGAAACGTCCTGTTTGACGAAGATAGCATTTTCATTTCCGAGCTCTTTTAAAGCATCGGCACTACCTTTTTCATCGACATCTGTGATAACAACCTTTGCTCCTTCGCGGATAAATACTTTAGCACTTGCTAAACCAAAGCCCTTAACACCGCCGGTAATAACTGCAACTTTTCCATCAAGACGACCCATAATAAAACCTCCAATTTGGTTAAGCAGAAGATTAGAATCGAACTTCTGTCTAATCAAAGTATAAGCTTATAGAGTAATAATGTCAACGCTTACAATGGCTTAAAATTGTTGACCAAAGTGAGGAAGGTTGTCATGAATATTGGTTACGAGATGAATAAAGACACGTCGTATTCATTTGTTTAAGTATTAGAGTGAAAGAATATTGATGAAAGCAATGAAAGTAGGCATAAATTAAACAGAGGACCCGAATTCCCATCTGGAATTCAGATCCTCTATTTATTAATTAAGCACTATGATGTGCATCGTCAGGCAAACCATTAGCCTGTTTTTCCTTTTTCTCTTCAGGGAAAAAGTGGAACATAATTTTATTGAAGAAGTCAGAAGCATAGCCAATGACGAAGATTCCCATCAACATTGAAGCAAGCAATTCGAAGATGAAAAGTGGCCAACTTGCGATTTTAATATTTGAAACGATCAACATGAAGGTTCCCCAAGTAATCAGCCAAGCAGGAACCATGGTAAATTTCATGATTGTCCCCTGGAGGAAGAGGGCGAGAAAGGTCATGAGACCAAACATAATTGACGATGCCCATAGTCCTGAAATGGCAGGAATTTGGAGAAATTGGTAAGCGATGACACCCCAGACAATTCCAGCAACAAAGCTGGCAGAGATGTTCCAAATTTTATCCTTGGGGAAACCGGCCCCAAAGAAGTAGGAAACTGCGATGAACGCAGCAGCGCCCATCCATAGCGAGAACCCAGTCATAATCAGACTATAAACGAGTGTGAAGAGGCCAACACCAATTGAATCAAACCAAACCTTTTTTGAAATTTTCATTTTAGATTACTCCTTTACCGCAAATGATTGGAAAGAATAAGACCGGAATCAAAACGAATGTTTTGCTCCAGCCTTATTTCATCTCAATTATTAATCCTGAAGTGTTTTAAATTACGTTCAGTAATTTAATCGGCTAGCAATGCGTTAACACTTATTAATGGGTTAATCGAGCAGATTCGATATCAATATCTTCAATATTACCTTCACGACCAGGTTTCATTCTAACTTCTCCAGTCGTAATGGCGCCTACTGGGCAAACGAGGTTACATAATTGGCAACCCACACATTTGCTGGTATCAACCGTTGGACGTCTTGTCTTAATGTTCCAAGTGATTGCTTGGTGAGCACCATCAAAACAAGAAACGTAGCAACGCCCACATCCGATACATTTGTCCCAATCAATCTTAGGGTAAACCTTGTAATCACGGTTTAATTCCTCAACAGGGACGATTTTCTTGTTGGCAACTCCAACTAATTCGCTTAGGTGATCAACACCTTGGTCTTCCATGTAATGCATGAGACCGTTCTTCATGTCTTTAACAATCCGGTAACCATATTGCATAACTGAAGTGGTCACTTGGAGGGTTGTTGCACCCATCAAAATGAATTCTGCAGCATCTTGCCAAGTTTCAATACCACCAATACCTG
Organism: Secundilactobacillus malefermentans DSM 5705 = KCTC 3548; assembly: GCF_001436395.1. Lineage (GTDB taxonomy): Bacteria > Bacillota > Bacilli > Lactobacillales > Lactobacillaceae > Secundilactobacillus > Secundilactobacillus malefermentans. Next base: position 15,344 of record NZ_AZGJ01000023.1, read on the forward strand.
AAATTGGAAGTTGTTCGAGACCAGCGGCTTCACGTAGTTGTTGAAGGAAACGTAAGGCAATTGGTTTAACGGCTTTTCCTGAGAAACCAGAAATTGATGATTTACCATCAACGATTGGAAGTGCAACTTTTTTGTCGAGGTCAAGGTTGGCAACCGATTTAACAGTGTTAATAGTTGCGATACCGTCAGCACCACCAGCCATACTTGCTTTGGCAGCAGGAACCATGTCCGTGATGTTTGGTGTCATTTTGGCCATCATTGGCAGATCTGAGCCTCGTTTAACGGCGGCACAATACTTCTTAACAAGTTCAGGGTTGGTCCCAACGTCTGAACCCATTTCGTGAGAAGTCATCTGTGGACATGAAAGGTTCATTTCAATCATGTCTGATCCGGCTTCGGTAACGAGTTGAGCTAAGGATTCCCAGTCTTCTTCGTTAGTTCCCATGATGGAAGCGATGACGATTTTTGTGGGATAGTCTTGTTTCAATTGATGCAAATCATGCAAGTTTTCTTCAAGTGAATGTTCAGCAATTTGCTCCATATTCTTGAATCCAACGAAGGGGGTGCCTTCTTTAGTTAATTCATCAAAACGGGGTGAAACTTCATCAACTTTGAAATGTTTAGGTCCGATGGTCTTGAATACGACACCGCCCCAGCCTTCATCAAAAGCTTTGGCACACATTTCGTAACAGTTGCCAACGGGTGAAGATGATAGAAGAAATGGGTTTTCGAAGTGGACGCCCAAGAAATCTACAGACAAGTCTTTTTTAATCATTTTAGTTACCTCCTAATAAATCATGATCGATTTCTTCAGCAACTTCTTTACCTTTACGAACTGCCCAAACGACTGTCTTGTCGCCTTCAGCGATATCGCCGGTAACGTATACCTTTTCATCTTTAGCTTTGTAGCCCTTGAACTTAACTTCGCCGTGTTCAGTTACGAATCCGAGGCCTTCAGTGTTAACTTTTTGACCAACGGCAAGGATGATTGTGTCAGCCTTGATCTTCAATTCGCCATCGATGTTACGGTGCTTGAAGGTAACTTCATTTCCGTTAACCCGTTCTGGCACGTAACCATCAACAATGGTAACGCCTTGTTTTTGAGTTCCGGCTAATTCTTTCTTTGAAGCTTTGAATTCGTCAAATTCTTCGTAGGCTACGTCGGTCACGTTCTTAACGTTGAGGCGTTTCAAAGTGGTTGAAACGTCCATCGCAACGTCACCACCACCGATAACAATTGCGCTACCAGGAATATCAACAATGTCGTCTTGGTTTTCTTTAACACGAGCTAAGAAATCAACAGCTGATTCAACGTAAGGGTTGTCCTTAAACATTGATAGGACTTTACCTTCGCTGGCACCCACGGCAACGACAACGGCATCGTGGTTCGCTTTAATTTCAGTCATCGTGATGTCCTTACCAACTGTGGTGTTGTATTTGATATTGGCACCTAAGTCGATAATTCGTTGAATTTCGTAGTTAACGATGTTAGCTGGTAAACGATATTCTGGAATACCGTAAGTTAGGTAACCGCCGGCCTTTTCATTCTTTTCGTAAATGTCGACTGCGTAGCCTTTTTCAAGTAGCGTAGTTGCAGTTTGAAGTCCGCCAGGGCCACTTCCAACAATGGCAACGCTCTTGCCGTTAGAATCGCCCTTTTCGATAATCTTCAAGTCGCCTTGTTGTTCGAAGTCGGTGACGAAACGTTGAATTCCACCAATATCGATTGGAACATCAATTCCTGAACGTGAGCAAGCAAGTTCACAATATTTTTCAGTTGGGCAAACTCGGGCACAAATGGCACCAAGGGCATTGTTAGAACGAATAGTATCTGCAGCACCCTTTAAGTTTCTAAAACGAACGCTTTGAATGAAGCTAGCAGGATCAGTATCTGCAGGACAGGCTGCGGAACATGGTGCATCGTGGCAAAGTAAGCAACGAGCAGCTTCTTCCATAACCGTAGTCATGGTGTAACCTGGGGCTTCTTCTCTATATTTGTTAGTCATAATGACACTCCTCACTTATTGGAAGATTTTAGTAATCTCAATCAAATCTTGTGACATGTGAGAGATAGTAGAAGTAAAATCTTCTAGTTATGTATTTCACATGTGATTACAATCCATAGATTATCATGAAGGAAATAAACTGGGAAATTATGACTGGGATTAATGGCGTAAATTCAGCGTTTTAGCCAATTCTATATATTATTTTATATAAAAAAACGACCTAATTTTGGACATAAACGGGATTAAATCGGTGATTCAGTGGCCAAATGGGGGATTAAACGCGTAAATGCTGAAAAGAAGCTCGAAGCCTTGAAAACTTGCAAAAAAAGCTATATTAATTTGGAATAAATTATCGAAATTATTTTGGTAAAGTGCCATAGAAAAAGCGTGCTGACAATTGTCTGCACGCTCTTTTAGCAACTACTTAATTTTTTCTTTTTCGAGGAGCATTTTGGTCTCACATTGGTATTCGCAACCGCCACATTTATCTTTACTGGATTGTTTCACTGTTTTGATAATAATGGCTGTAGCGATTGAGACGATCACTAAGGTAATGACGATGTTAATCAAAAGCGACATTGGAATACCTCCTTACATAAATAGGGAACCAATTTGGAAAACAAGGAATGAAACGGCGTAAGCAATCACCAAGCTTGAGGCAACGGAGTAAACCGCCCATTTTGTTGATCCCGTCTCGGCCTTGATTGCACCCAGAGTCGCGAAGCATGGTGCGTAAATCAAAACGAAAATTAACAAGCAGTATGCGGACAATGGGGTGAATAGGGTACTTAACGTTGCAATTAACCCAGTTTGCCCACTTAAATGGAAAAGAACAATCATGCTGGAACTGATGACTTCTTTTGCCAGCACACCAGTCATTAAGGCACTGATTGTTTGCCAAGAGGAAATTCCAATTGGCGTAAAAATTGGAAGTAACCAGCGACCAATGATGGCCGAGAAGCTAAGACTAATATCGCTGACTGGTCCGGTTGGTCCGATATTGGATAAAAGCCAAATGAGAACCGTTCCGGCGAAAATGACTGTACCGGCTTTTTTGACGAAACTTTTCCCTTTATCCCAGGTGCTCATCATGATGATGCTGGGCTTTGGAACGTGATATTGTGGCAATTCAACGATGAAGACACTGCCGTCTTTAATCCGGAAAATCAATTGGTACATTTTCGCGAGAAGTAGGGCAATGACGATTCCCAAGAAGTAGATCGATAGCACGACAACGGCCTGATGACGATTAAAGAACGCTGCGACAAACAGGCTGTAAATCGGTAATCGAGCTGAGCAACTCATAAATGGCGAGATAAGGGTCGTAACTAATCGTTCTTTAGGTTGCTCGATTGTTCGGGCCGCCATGATTCCAGTGACGTTGCAGCCAAAACCGATAATCAGAGGGATAAAAGCTTTCCCATTCAGGCCAATTAACTGCATCAGTCGGTCGGTTACGAGTGCTGCGCGGGACATATAGCCTGAATCTTCCAACACGGAAATACACGCGAATAGGACGAATATTTGCGGAATAAAGGTTAAGACGCCGCCGACTCCGGCAATGATGCCATCTAAGATTAGGGATCTTAGAAAAGGCAACGTTCCGATACTAATGAGAAAGTGCGAGGCAGTTTCTGAAATGGGACCGGAAAGGAGAACATTGAACCAATCGGATAGGGGTGTGCCAATCCAGTCGAAGGAAAGTTTAAACATCAGGAAGAAGATACCGATGAAAATGGGAAGTCCAAACACAGGATGGGTCACAACTTTATCAATTTTAGAGGTGATGTGATGATCCTTTGAAGCGTCCGCGTAACCAATAGTTGAGGTCAACGTTTGCTCAATGAAACTAATTCGGGTTTGAAAGATTTTATTTTCAAAGTCTGACTTGGTATAGAAGGATTCCTTACTTAATAATGGCTAAAGATGATGTTTGATGACGTACTTTCGAACTTCTTTGTTTTTGTTCATAAACTGAATGGTTAACCAATGGGCAAATGATTCTGACAATTTAAAATTTACGACTAAGTTCTGAGTTGCCAGCTGAATTTCAGTTTTGACAAGGTCGGGGTAGTCCAACTTTAAACTTGATGATGGCAACTTGGTGGTGTCGGTGTCAACCAGCGTTTGCTTTAACTCGGCAACACCTGTTTTGTTTCTAGCGTTTGTCGTTGTGACGTGGCAGCCAAGAATACTGGATAGTTTTTCCAGATCATAACTAATGCCGCTACGGTCCAAGTCATCAATCATGTTCAACGCTAGGACCACTGGCTTACCAAATTCGAGTAATTCAATAGAAAGTAGTAAATTTCGTTTTAGCTGTTTTGCATTGGTGACGTTGAGAATCGCGTCAGCACTGTTACTTAACAAATAGTCGGTTACGACAGTTTCATCCTTAGTCATCGGATTTAAGGAATATATTCCTGGCAAATCGACAACTACGACTTCGGAATGGCGGATGTTACCGAGTTTCTTTTCAACGGTAACGCCTTCCCAGTTTCCAACATAAGCGTATTTATCGGTTAATTCATTGAAGAGCGTCGTTTTACCAGTATTAGGATTTCCAAGCAGGGCAACGGTTGTCATGCTGCTGGCCCCCTAGCAAAGTTTGATAAACGGCATTTCGGAGTCCAATTTTCTGGTGATCGAATTCAATGACAACGGGTCCATGAAATGGGTACTTGCGCAAAACAATGACCATGCTGCCTTCCTCAACACCAAGGTTATGTAGTTGACGAGCAGTTTGCGTATCCAATTGATTCATATGCTTTATTGTAAAAATTGCTTGTAAGGGTTCTTCGTAATTTAGTTGCATATTATTTCAGTCCTTTCAATCGTGCGAGAACTTGTCTATGTGAATATTCTAGCATGCAAGGGTTTTCACAGATATTAGGGAAATGCCTAATATTCTTTGAGGAATATTCCGGATTATAATAACAACAGGCGATTTAGAATATTCTAAATTGAGTATTCACATAAATTCACTTTGTTAAAAAATCACAAATTATAAAAACCGTTTTCATCATATGAAGTGAATATGCATTGCTATAAATAAATAAATATAAAATTTGGAGGCTGGGTATCATGGCAAAACTAGAAGTTATCGACTTGCATGTTGAGGTCACCGATGAAGAAAAACAAACGTCAAAAGAAATTCTAAAGGGTGTCGACTTAACGATGAATACTGGAGAAATCCACGCAATTATGGGACCAAACGGAACGGGTAAATCGACTTTGTCTGAAACAATTATGGGACGGTCTGCATACCACGTCACACAGGGAGACATTCTCCTAAATGGTGAAAGTATTGTGGAGATGCCGGTCGATGAGCGGGCTAGAAAAGGCTTGTTCTTGGGGATGCAATATCCTGCTGAAATCCAAGGTGTTACAAATGCCGAATTCTTACGAGCAGCCATTAACGCCCGTCGCCCAGAGGATAATCAAATTTCAGTCATGGACTTTTTGAAGGAATTGGATAAGAACCTCGGAATCCTAGATATGAGCGAATCGATGACGGAACGTTACCTGAATGAAGGTTTCTCTGGTGGAGAAAAGAAACGGAACGAAATCCTCCAACTAATGATGATTAAACCGTCATTTGCTTTATTGGATGAAATTGATTCTGGTCTTGATATTGATGCCCTTCAGGTTGTATCGAAAGGGGTCAACTCGATGCGAGGCGACAACTTTGGATCACTCATTATTACCCACTATCAACGCCTGCTAAACTACATCGTTCCTGATGTGGTACACGTCATGATGGGTGGCAGAATTGTCAAAACTGGGGACGCAAGCCTAGCTAAAGAGTTGGAAAAGGAAGGCTATGCTGGTCTTCGGGATGAATATGATCTAGATGTCGCTTTAGTAGATGAAAATTAGGAGGGCGAGCAAATGGATTTGGTGAAGGATCAAATAGAAACCGATGAATTAGTCAATGCGGCTAAGCTTAACGGCGAGCCCTCTTGGTTTGTGAACATGCGGTTACACGCTGCCAAACAGATGAACGACTTAAAAATGCCGCTTGTCCAACGTTTTGATTATCGTGATTGGCGATATACCGCTGATGCTAAGCTGCAGTGGGAAACGTCTAGCTTGCTTAATGAAGACATGGGTCAGAAAAGTGACAGTGACATTAGCATAGTCCAGGTGGGACAAACGACCGTTCAGGTCAAGCTACCAGCTGACCTACAACAGAAAGGGGTCATTTTAACGGATATCTTTTCCGCCATTAAAAATTACCCAGATTTAGTCCAAAAGTACCTGATGACAAAGGCGATTACGGCGGAAGATAACCGATTAGCCAGTTATCACCTTGCCTACTTGAATTCAGGAATATTCCTGTATATTCCGGAAAACGTCGTCATCAAAGAACCCATTGAAGCCAAACTTGTGCAGGATAGCACAAAGACTAATCCCTTCATCTCCCACGTTTTAATCGTGGCAGAAGCCGGGAGTGAGGTTGCTTTCACGCAACACCTCACAACCCAAGGCGAAAAGCAAAATGAAGCAAACTGCATGGTCGAAATTTTGGCCGCACAAGATAGTCAGGTTAAGTTCTCTTCAGTAGATGAGCTGGGTGCCAATACGCTCGCTTACCTGGAACGACGGGCATACGTCGAACGTAACGCAACCGTTGACTGGGCGATGGGAATTCTAAACGAAGGTAACACGATTGGGGACTTTAATGCCAATTTGATTGGTGATGGGGCTCAAACGGATGCCAAAGTTATCGCCATTTCTTCTCACAGTCAGCGACTTGGCATCAATACGGGGGTTACTAACCGTGGTAAACATTCAGTTGGAAACATCCTGCAACGGGGCGTCATTCTTGAGAAGTCGGAATTAGTCTTTAATGGCATCGGCAACATTATTCATGGCGCATCTGGTGCCAAAGCTGAACAGGAAAATCGAATTTTGATGATGTCTAGCGAAGCCCACGGAAATGCTAACCCAATTTTGTTAATTGATGAAAATGATGTTTTGGCGGGACACGCAGCCAGTGTCGGCCAAGTGGATCAGCAACAGTTGTACTACTTAATGAGTCGGGGAATTGATTGCGAAACCGCTGAACGATTAGTCATTCGGGGATTCTTGGGTGCCGTTTTAAGTGCCATTCCTGCAAAAGCGGTTCGTCAGCAGCTCATTGGGACAATCGAAAGGAAACTTGAAAATGGACAATAAACTAACAACAATTCGTGCAGATTTTCCAATTCTCAATCAAGACGTTAATGGCGAACCACTTGTCTATTTGGACAATGCCGCAACGGCTCAAAAACCACTAGAGGTTACGGAAGCACTTATTCACTTTTATGAAACGGATAACGCCAACGTTCATCGTGGCGTCCATACCTTGGCGGAAAGAGCAACCGAACAGTACGAAATTGCTCGGGGAAAACTCCAAAAGTTCATCAACGCTGCCGAACCCGCTGAAGTCGTCTTTACGAAGGGGACCACGGACAGCTTGAATTTAATCGCCAGTACTTATGGCCAGCAAGTGATTCATGAAGGTGACGAAATTGTCATTTCAATCATGGAGCACCACAGCAATTTGATTCCTTGGCAACAATTAGCCAATCAAAAACACGCCACGTTGAAATACATTGGGTTAACTGAAGATGGTGAATTGGATATGGCGGATGCCGAAGCCAAAATCACCGATAAAACCAAAATTGTTTCCGTTGCTCACGCTAGCAACGTCATGGGAACCATCAATCCGATTAAAGAACTGACAGAAATTGCGCATCGTCACGGTGCCACAATGGTTTGCGATGGTGCTCAAGCAGTGCCACACACGGCAGTCGATGTACAAGATCTCGATGTCGATTTCTACGCTTTCTCAGGTCACAAAATGATGGGACCAACTGGAATCGGCGTTTTATATGGCAAACGAGCCTTCCTTGAAGCAACGAATCCCTATCAGTACGGCGGCGAAATGATTAACTTCGTCCACAAATTTGATAGTACTTGGAACGAAATCCCCTGGAAGTTTGAGGCAGGAACACAAAATATTGCCGGTGCCATTGGCCTTGGTGCCGCTGCAGATTATCTCAGCCAAATTGGGATGGATAACGTGGCCAGCCATGAACAAGAATTAGTGGACTATCTGTTACCAAAACTAGAAGCAGACGAAGACGTCGAGGTTTACGGACCAGCAAATCCTGATAAGCATACTGGGGTGATCGCCTTTAACATCAAGGGACTTCATCCACATGACGTTGCAACAGCCTTGGACATGGAAGGCATTGCAGTCAGAGCCGGTCATCACTGTGCACAACCGTTGATGGACGAGTTAGGATTGGTTGCCACCGCCCGCGCAAGTTTCTATCTTTACAATACAAAGCAAGATGCCGATAAGTTACTTGCAGCCATTGCCGAAACAAAGGAGTTCTTTAGTAATGGGATTGTCGAAGCTAAGTAGTTTATATCGAGAAGTTATTTTGGATCACGCCGATCATCCCCACCACAAGCAAGAATTGACGGCGTCCACCAAAAACATCACGTTGAAGAATCCGACGTGCGGGGATGTCATCAATTTGGAAATTAATTTAAACGATGACGATATCATTGAGGATATTGGCTTTACGGGGGATGGCTGCACGATTAGTCAATCTTCTGCAAGCATGATGACGGATGCGGTGCTTGGCAAATCAAAGGAAGAGGCCCTCAAAATGGCTAAAACATTCTCTGATATGGTCATGGGAACTGAACATCCGCAAGTCGATTTAGATGAATTAGAAGATGCAGCTATTTTATCAAGCATCATGAGTTTTCCAGCCCGCATTAAATGCGCAACCCTATCATGGTGGGCGTTGCAACGGGCACTACTCAATGATGAAGTCGGACAGGAGGAGGAAGTATAATGTCAGAAATGCCAGAAGCTGTCGTTAAGGATGAAGATTACGAGTATGGGTTTCATGATGATATTAAACCGGCATTTTCAACTGGAAGAGGACTCACTGAGGAAACGGTTCGCGCAATTTCTGCTGCTAAGGAAGAACCCCAGTGGATGCTTGATTATCGGCTAAACGCCTATCAAATTTACAAACGATTATCAATGCCAAAGTACGGTCCAGATTTATCAAAACTAGATTTGAAGAACATGCACTACTATCAAAAAATGACCGATAAAAAGTATCGGGACTGGGAAGATGTTCCTGCCGATTTGAAAAAAACGTTTGATCGTCTAGGGGTACCTGAAGCCGAACGGAATTACTTAGCTGGGTCATCAGCGCAGTACGAATCAGAAGTGGTTTACCACAATATGCGAGACGATTTCGCCAAATTAGGCATCATTTTCACCGATACGGATACTGCGTTAAAGGAATATCCAGAATTATTTAAAAAGTGGTTCGGCAAGCTGGTTCAACCAAACGATAATAAGTTTGCTGCATTGAACGCCGCGGTATGGTCAGGTGGCTCATTCATTTACGTTCCGGCTGGTGTTGAAACCAAAACACCAATCCAGTCGTACTTTAGATTGAATTCGGAAAATTCCGGTCAATTTGAGCGAACCCTCATCATTGTTGAAGAGGGCGCTCGGGTAGACTACGTTGAGGGATGTACCGCACCAAATTATTCCTCAGACAGTCTGCATGCTGCCGTTGTCGAAGTTAACGTTGAGAAGGATGCCTATTGCCGCTACACCACCATTCAAAACTGGTCGGATAACGTTTATAGCCTGGAAACGAAACGGGCTGCAGCTGGCGAAAACGCCACGATGGAGTGGGTTGATGGCAATCTCGGTTCCAAAGTAACGATGAAGTACCCAAGCGTTTATTTAAACGGGGAAGGCGCACGCGGCACCATGCTTTCAATTGCCGTTGCCAGCAACAATATTCACCAAGATTCTGGTGCACGTATGATTCATAATGCCAAAAATACATCCAGCTCAATTGTTTCAAAGTCGATTTCTAAAACGGGTGGGTCAACCGACTACCGGGGGACCGTTCGATTTGGACGGCACTCAGACGGGTCGAAGGCGCACGTGGAATGCGACACCATTATCATGGATGATCAGTCATCATCGGATACGATTCCATACAATGAGATTAGTAACGCCAACGTTTCGATGGAGCATGAAGCGAAAGTTTCTAAGATTTCGGAAGAACAACTGTACTACTTAATGAGTCGGGGAATCTCGGAAGCCAAAGCAACGGAAATGATTGTCATGGGGTTTGTTGAACCATTTACGAAACAACTCCCAATGGAATACGCCGTTGAATTAAACCGCCTTATTAGCTTTGAAATGGAAGGGTCAATCGGTTAGTCAAACGATAAAACGGGGGAAATTAAGATGTCAGAAATGATTGAAAAGAAGTCACAGTTAGAAAGTGACGTAATGCATACGCTGGAACACGTCATTGATCCAGAACTCGGAATTGATTTAGTGAACCTGGGGCTCATTTACGATGTGACGGTTGTGGATGGTGATTGCGAGGTCAAAATGACCCTCACAACCATGGGCTGTCCGGTAGGTGACATGCTGGATAAGGCAATCACCGATGCCGTTCTTGAGGTTGAGGGAATAAACCATTTAAACATTAATTTAGTTTGGGAACCCGCTTGGCACATGAACATGATGAGTCGGTACGCCAAAGTCGCATTGGGAATTCATGAATAGCAAGCTCACTTATAGAATAGGGTTGAAGAGATGGATATAAGTATTTTTATTAAACGCCGGAAAGCAGCAAAAATCTCTCAGGTTAAGTTGTGTGATGGCATATGTACTCAGGCAACGCTAAGTAAGTTTGAGAGTAATAGCCTTGTGCCATCGCTCTCAATCTTAAGCAAACTGTGTCTTCGCTTGGGGTTAACGGTGGACGATTTATATCAGGAGAGTTCACTTTCATCAACTCAGCTTCGGGAAGAATTGGATGACATCGAAAAAGAGCTGATGGTTGAAAATTATCAGGGTGTCTTGAAACGACTATCAGCAATCGATGAACGACAAGTGGACTCCTTATCTTCCCAAATGCAATTTTGTTACTTGCGAGGAAGCGTCAACGCCTTAATTAATCGGCAACCAGACGAGATCCTCTTTGATTTTTCGCGAATTTTAAATGATATTGATGAGAAGCACCAGACCATTTTTACGCAATTGGCGTTTCTGGGATCCGGGATTATGTATTCGCGCCATCAGGAAACCAAGCAGGCACTGTTTTACTTTGATAAGGTGAATCAATACATCAAGGATTCTCGCAAAATCACTTTTAAGGATAAAGATAATCAGTATTATTTACGAATCTTGACGTTGATTTTTTACTCGGCTGAATTTTATGCGGCCCAAGAGAACTATCGAATTAGTAACCAGCTCATTAATGCTGGGGTGAGTCTCTGCTCTGAAAAACGGGTGACCTACTATCTGCCCCGTTTGAAATTCTTAGCCACTCAAAATGCGATTAATCAGGACAAGCAGGCGGACATGATTCACCAGCTCATGGAAGAAACGCTCGCTTTCGCCCGCATTAATCAAAACGAAGTGGTTCAAGTCAAGCTCGCCGCATTACGTTGTCAGTATAATCAGCAGGTGGACGTTGTGTAAGGAGGTCCAACATGTTAAAAATGCAAACACCAACCGTGATCAAGAAGTGTCACTTTGGGGATAGCTTAAACATGATTCGTGCGGCCACGTTAGGCGCAAATGATGGAATTATTTCGGTCTCCGGAATTGTGCTGGGGGCGGCAGCTGCCAATCTATCCGGCCAAACCCTGTTTATAAGTGGGGTGTCGGGGATGCTGGCAGGGGCGTGTTCGATGGCTGGCGGAGAATACATTTCCGTTAGTGCGCAAAAGGAAGTTCAACTGAACCGACTTAATTGTCAGGCAGAAACGAGTGTTAATTATCGAAATTCTGATGCCTATCAAACGAAAATTAATGAACTAGACATTCTAAGTCCAATTCATGCTGCTACAGCTTCGTTCTTCTCGTTTTTATGTGGCGCCGTCATTCCGTTGTTGGCAATCGCATTTTCGGCTAGTCAGTGGCGGGTCCTCAATACGGCGTTGGCCATGATTGTGGCATTGTCGATTAATGCCATTATTGGCAATAGTAAGAGTGAGACACCAATTTACAAAACGGTTCTCCGAAATATTGCGGTTGGTGTGTTTACGACGGCAATTACCTACTTCATTGGGTCGCTGTTGGGTGCGGTGGCGATGGGATGAAAAAAGATCCAGGACAAATTTGTTCTGGATCTTTTTGATATCAAAATTCAATCAAATGGTGGTGCACCGCATAATAAACGAGTTCTACGTGAGTCGTTAACCCCAACTTTCGCATGATGTTGGCCTTGTGAGCCTCGACAGTTTTTGTCGTGATGAACAGCTTAGCGGCAAGTTCCTTGTTGGAGTAGCCAAGCGCAATCAGCGGCAAAACTTCGCGCTCCCGTTTTGATAATGTTTCATAGGTGTAGAGTTCCGCATTTGCCTGGTTGGAATCCATTTCATCTAGGTCACTTTGGTTTAACGTAATATTGACGTCGATAAAGACCTTACCAGCAGCCACCGTCTTGATTCCCCGGATAAGCTCAGAGTCAGGTGAATTCTTCAAAACGTAGCCAAGGGCGCCATTATGGATGGCAGCGTCGATGTATTCTTGCTCGTCGTGCATGGATAAAATCAAGATCGCAACCTTGGGATATTTCGCGTGTAGTCGTTTGGTGGTGACCAGCCCATTTTCTCCAGGTGGCATGCTTAAATCCATCACAACAATATCGATATCGTTTTTTTCCACACCCATAAAAGCCTCTGTGCCATTCTCGGCTTCGAAAATAACTTTGAAATTGGGCATTTTATTAATCACCGAAGTTAGACCAGAACGGACAACCGAGTGATCATCAGCAATTAGGACGTTTATCAGTTTACTCATGGCTCAGACTTCCTTTTTCTATTTGAACGGGGAACGTGACGGTAATGGTTGTGCCAATTGTCAGTTCGGAATGAACCTTAAACACGCCGTTGAGTGCGCGAATACGGCTACTCATATCTCTTAGGCCGAGGGAGTGACCGTTAAATGACTCGGTTTCCGATGTTTCAAAGCCGTCCCCATTATCAATGATTTCCAAATTAATGAAGTGGTTATGCTGGGAAAGAAGCACCACAATTTCTGAGGCATTTGCGTGCTTTAGTGCGTTATTAATGGATTCCTGGCAAATGCGGTACATTGAGTTTTGCACTTCAGTGGAGAGCTGCTCCGGTTTGGCGTTCCCAACAACTGTGATGCTTAAGCCAGAGCTTTCTTCCAACCGGGTGGCTAGACTTCTAAGTGCAGAAAAAAGGCCAAAGTTATCCAAAACAGAAGGGCGCACATCAAGCGCCATGTTTTTGACTTCGGTCAGAGTTTCATTTAATTGATTTTCAATCGTTTGCGTTAATTGGTGCAGGTCCTTAGTAGGGACCGTTTCCAAACGACGAATTCCGCGAATGGCACAGTAAACCCCTTGCGCGATGCTATCGTGTAAGTCCGCCGAAATAGTTTTGCGTTCTTGTTCATTCGCCTTTGAAACATACCGGTTCAGTTTTTGTTTGTCCGCCAACTGATCAATTCGTTTCACGGCACCGTAGTTTTTCAACGTTAATGCAAATAGATGGTTAGTTTTATCTAATTTAGTATAGGTCATGTAATAATTGGCTGGATCCTCATCATCGGTTGAGAAGGCCAGGACGGGCATCGCTTTCTCTGACATTTTCATGCAAATAGCGCAGTTTGAACAACACCCGTGGATGGGTGATTCTTTGGAATCATGCGATTTAGCAAGTTGCACCAAATAGTGAGGGTCAAACTGTAGATGCTTTTGCAGACACTGCGCCAATTTATTGCTCATTAAGAGGTCTTCGTCTTTAAAAATCATAATGGCTACTGGTGTATTTTTAAAATATTGTTCAAGTAGTTCGTTATCGGTATCAGTAGGCATGATTTCGACCTCCCAGAAGGAATATGAAGCAGTGACATAAATGACTGAATGAAAAAGGAGGAGCTTCTACATAAAAAGAAGTTCTCAGAGAATGTGGTGTTCTGAACAAGGTAATTATAACATAGTCTGGGAAGTGGGTGTAAGCGCTTTTATGAGGAGACATAAATGAGAAATGCTACTACATCAACAAAAATAAAAAACGCTTTAAATTAAAATTTAATTAAAAAACACATAGACATTTAATTAAATTTGTTATATATTTAACAAGTAAACGTTTACATGGATATTTTCGTAAGTAAAACCATTTTTATAGGAGGCATCAAGTTATGAAATATGACTATCAAGATAAGTCGGTTATTGTGACCGGTGGCGCAAAAGGAATTGGCTATGAAGTCGTTAAGGGCATCGTTGAAGGCGGCGGTAAAGTGGCGTTACTGGATATCGATGATGATGCAGCAACCAAGACTGCAAAAGAATCTGGCGATAAAGTGAGAACCTATCACGCAGATCAGGGGAATCGTGAAGAAGTAAACAAAGTGTTTACCCAGGTCGTCAAGGACTTTACAAATGTTGACGCATTAGTCAACGTGGCTGGAGTTATTAGCGCCAAATCATTTGATGAATTACCTCCTGAAGAGTGGGATCGTACGATTAAAATTAATTTGACAGGGCCCTATAATACAGTGCACGCGATTTGGTCTCATTTTAAGGCTAATGGTGGCGGGCGAATTGTTAATGTCTCTTCAGTCGCAGGTAAAATTGGCGATGGATTATTGGGAACGGCTGCTTATGCTTCATCTAAAGCAGGTTTAAACGGATTTACAAAAGCAATTGCAAAGGAAGGCGGAAAATTTGGCATCTATGCAAATGCGGTAGATCCGTCATTTACTCATACTTCTATGACGACATCTTTGTCAGAGGACCCAGTTAAGAACCAAAAAGTTATTGGTATTATTCCCTTAGGCCGTCCCGCGGAGCCAGTTGAAATTGCACAGATGATTTTATTCTTTGGATGTGACGCAGCTAGTTTTATTACTGGTGAAATTGGTGATGCTGATGGTGGCGTCGTCATGGACGGTTAATTAAGGGAGAGATTATTATGGCAGAAAATACAGCGAGTAAACCCGTAGCAAAGAAAAAGAAACACTTTTCGATACCAGGCGGGAATATCATTATTCCAATGTTTATTGGTGCTTTAATCAATACGTTTTTTCCTAAATTTCTATTAATTGGTGGTTTTACAACACCATTAGCTCAGGGATCTGGTGCCTTAGTTGGTGCTTTTCTATTTGTTATCGGTGGAACTATTTCATTCAAGGCGACACCTGCCGCTGCAAAACGAGGCGGAACTATTATTATCACGAAAGTTATTGTGGCCGTTGTATTAGGCCTAGTTGTTGGTAAATTGTTAAATAATAATTTTCTTGGTCTTAGTGCCCTAGCAATCATTGGTGCGATGTCGGGAGCTAACAATGCTATGTATGCAGGGATTGTTCATGATTTCGGAGATGAGATTGATGAGGCAGCCGTTGGTATTACCATTTTAAGTGTTGGACCTTACGTAACGATGATTGCTTTAGCGTCTTCTGGATTGGCATCATTTTCTATTGTTACCTTAGTGGCAACAATCTTGCCGTTGTTGGTAGGAATGTTATTGGCTAATTTGTTCCCAGCAGTTAAGAAGATTTTAAATGATGGGATGAATGCTTCAATAGTTGTAGTTGGATTTGCACTTGGATGTACGATGAATTTTCAACAAATTTTTGTTAGTGGAATGTCTGGAATCTTATTAGGAGTCATCGTAACGCTTGTTGGTGGTGCAATCACTATTTGGACAGACAAATTAACTGGAGGATCAGGAATTGCTGGTGCCGCAATTTCAAGTTGTGCGGGTTCTAATATGGCAACTCCGGCAGCACTTGCAGCGGTTGATTCTAGTTATAAAGCGGTAGCCGCAACGGCAACTGCTCAAATTACTGCTGCCGTGGTTGTGACAGCAAATTTAACGCCAATGTTGACAGCATGGGTGGCGAAAAGAAATAAGAATGGCAAATTCTATAATTAATCCGA
>NZ_AZGJ01000024.1 GCF_001436395.1 Secundilactobacillus malefermentans DSM 5705 = KCTC 3548
AATACCGGGGGTTCACTTCAGCTTCGGAATTATATTTCCGAGCTGCTTCTTTTAGTTAATTTCTTTATTCTTCGTAACCGTTAGGATGGCTTTGTGTCCACGCCCAAGCGGTTTCAATTGTTTTCTTAATATCATCAAACTGAGGATCCCAACCCAATTCGGTTCGGGCCTTTTCACTTGCCGCAATCAACGTACTTGGATCGCCAGGTCGTCTTGGCGCCATTTCAGCTGGTATTTCAGTCCCAGTGACTTCTCTGGCTGCCTCAACAAGTTGCTTGTTTGAGAATCCGGTAGCGGATCCCAAATTGAAGGCATCGCTCATCCCACCATTTGCAAGGTACTTAATAGCTAATATGTGGGCCTGCGCAACGTCCATTACGTGCACATAATCTCGAACATTGGTGCCATCTTCAGTAAGATAGTCATCCCCAAAAATTTGGAGCTTCTTCCGCTCACCCTTTGCCACCTGTAAAATAATAGGTAGTAAATGCGTTTCCGGATTGTGGTCCTCACCAATACTGCCATCGGGCTTAGCACCCGCGACGTTAAAGTAGCGAAGCGCCACAAATTTAATGCCATAAGCCTCGTTTGCCCAACGAACGATTTTTTCCATGAGGAGTTTGCTTTCCCCATATGGATTGGTTGGGACTTTAGGGTCGCTTTCCTTAATCGGAATTTGACGGGGCTCGCCATAGACGGCCGCCGTTGAAGAAAAGACCAGGTTGCGAACGTTATTTTTATTCATCGATTCAAGCAACTTCACGAATCCGACCGTATTATTATCAAAATATTTAAGTGGATTTTTCATCGATTCCGGTACGATTGAAAAAGCGGCGACGTGAATGACGCCCGTAATGGATTCATTCTTAAAAACGCTATCCATAAATGCTTCATCGCGAGTGTCGCCTTCATAAAAGGTGGCCTTTTCATTCACAGCTGCCTTGTGGCCGGTTGATAAATTATCAACCACCACAACTTTTTCATTTTGTTCGATAAGCTGGTCAACCGTGTGTGATCCAATGTAACCAGCACCTCCAGTAACGAGTATTGACATTAAATAAATCCTCCTAGTGATGTTGAATCTTTAATTCTGGCCAATCTTGCTGCCAGTTTTTTTCGTTTATCCTATCTAAGTATACCTCTTTCCGCTTTCGGTCGCAGGCAAACGATGGACTAGGAATGACGAGCAAGTCAAATAGCACGGTTATCCCCAACGGTGCCACTAATTGAACTTCCTCTTTATCATCCAAATAAGCACCCACCGCAGTGCACGCTTCTGGGAAGTGGGCTAACGCATCTGGCGCTGATTTAAAAGGTGCCATATCGTCAAAATTATGGGTGTTCATGTACACCTCGTTCTTTGCTTCCCACTTAACTTCCGGTAGGCTTTCACTTAACTCTTTTTCGATTTTGCGGTTGTCATCATACGCTAACGTTTTATCATAAAAAACAACGTCCACGTCACCGGTTGATTCGACATGTCGATTGGTTATCTTGTTCCAGGCCAATCGGCGAATTGCGCCCGCTGCAATCATTCCCTGTTTTAGATGCAGCGACTGGACTGCACGCAATTCAGTCATCAGCTGCGTGTCTCCCTTTATCCAGGCCTTGAGCTTTCTTTCATAATTTTCCATCTAATTATCCCCTTAATAATTAGTTATTTGCTGTACCTCATTCTAATCCATTTTCGGAATAAAAGGTTAATCTTTAACGCCCTATTTGAAATAAATAAGTGAAGCCTCTATAATGATATTGTAATCGTTTTCACAATTTAAGGAGGCTTCATTATGGCAAGAGAATTTGCAAGTCCTGCTCACTATGTTCAAGGTAAAGGCGTTTTTAAGGATCCCAAGAAATACCTAGAACCATTGGGAAAGAGTCCGCTACTTCTTTGCGACAACGTGGTTTATAAAATCGTTGGTCAAGAGTTGAAAGAGACGCTTGAGTCCGAAAAGTTCACTGTCAAACGGGTCTCATTTGTCGGTGAAGCCTCTGATGAAGAAACTGCCAGAGTCGTTGGCATTGGCCAGGAGCACCAAAATGACTTTATCATTGGTCTTGGTGGCGGTAAAACCCTGGATTCAGCAAAGAACATCGCTGACAAATTGCAGATTCCAGTTGCTATTTTACCAACGGTCGCCTCAACGGATGCGCCCTGTTCCGCCCTTTCCGTCATGTATACACCAGATGGTAAATTTAAAAATTACGCTTTCTACTCAAAGAACCCGGACCTTGTCCTTGTTGATACCGAGGTGGTCAGTCACGCCCCCGTCCGTATGCTCATTTCCGGAATTGGTGACGCAATGGCCACTAACATCGAAGCCCAAGACGTCGCCCGCGGTTATAACAAATCAATGCTCGGTGAATCGCCAACTTTGGCATCCCTCGCAATTGCGCAAACCTGTGCGGACAATTTGTTCAAACATGGCGCTCAGGCGGTCGCTGCTGTTAGGGGTCAGGTTGTGACCTCATCGCTTGAGACCGTTGTTGAATCAAACACGTTACTCAGTGGTTTAGGATTCGAAAGTTCAGGATTAGCTGCCGCCCACGCCATTTATGATGGCTTTACCGCATTAACTGGCGAAAGTGAAAAGTTGATGCATGGTGAAAAGGTTGCGTACGGCTACCTTTGCGAATTAATGCTCGATAACGTGCCCGAAGAAGAATTCGATAAATTTGTTGATTTCAACCAGTCACTCGGCTTACCAACCACTTTGAAAGATCTTAATTTGGAAGGTGTTAGTTATGACGATCTGTTGAAGGTTGGTAAACAAGCAACGATTCCAACTGAAACCATTCATCAAATGCCGTTTGAAGTTTCTGCGGAAGATGTTGCAAACGTCATTGTTGCCGTAGATAAATACGTAACGAATAGAAAGTAACAAAAAAAGACTTCCAGTTGGAAGTCTTTTAATTTTGTGCCATTTCATATCCATCATGTTTCGGGTTGAGAAGGGTCACATCCTGATGATCCGCTTTTAATTTAGCGACCCGCTGTTCACCCCAAATTGACATTCGCACCAGTAAATCACCCAGCGTCCGACCGTAATCCGTTAATTCATAAACGACCTTTGGTGGCACCTGCTGATAAACCTTGCGAGAAATAATCTGATTTTCCTCTAGCTCACGCAATTGCTGCGTGAGCATTTTTTGTGTAATTTGTGGAATTGCGCGTCGAAGTTCGCCGGTACGCATTGGTCCATTTCCTAAATGACAGAGAATAATGGGCTTCCATTTGCCACCAATAACTTCCAAAGTTGCCTCAACGCCAATGTGGTAAGTCTTCATTTTTAAGCTTCCTTCCATAGGTACCAAAAAGTGCCTACATAACTAAATAGTGCGTACTTGTATCAAAGTTCGTTCTCTCTATAATGGGCAATTGTAGCAAATAAATTGGTTAACAACAATCCCATTCAGAAAGGTTCTCAAAAAATGACAAACATCCTTTACGATAAACGAACTTCAGTTGGTACCCTGATTGCTTTGGCCATCAGCGCCTTCGCAATTGGATCAACGGAATTTATTAGTGTCGGTCTTCTACCTCTATTAGCAAACCAGTTTTCAGTTTCACTTGAAACTGCTGGCCTGACCGTCTCCATTTACGCAATTGGCATCACAGTTGGCGCCCCTCTGATGACCCTTTTGACTGGCAGCATTCCCAGAAAGAATCTCCTCATGATTACGATGCTGCTCTTCATAACAGGAAACTTAATTGCGGCATTCGCACCCAGTTTTTTGATTGTGTTGCTTGGGCGAATCGTTGCTGCATTAGCCCATGGCATATTTATGACGATTTCATCATTGATTGCGGCAAACGTCGTTACTCCTGATAGACGGGCAAGTGCCATCGCCATCATGTTTACTGGCTTGACAGTTGCTACAGTCACTGGTGTGCCGCTTGGTACCTTCATCGGTCAATTGGCAGGCTGGCGATTATCCTTTATTTTTTTAACCATTATTGGCGCCATTGGCCTCCTTGCAAACTTACTTTTAATTCCAAATGGATTACCCAATCCCGGAAAGACCTCGATTAAGGGAATCCTGACTGTTTTCTCTAACCGTAAAATTGTCTATGCATTGCTAATGACTGCATTCGGTTATGGTGGCACTTTTGCCGTTTATACCTACATTTCGCCAATTCTCGAAAAGCTCATGGGTTACTCAACATCTGCCGTTGTCTGGCTTTTGCTGGTATACGGTGTCATGGTCGCAATTGGCAACACGGTTGGCGGTCGCATGGCAAATTCGCATCCCGAAAAGGCACTCATCAAAATGTTTGCAGGTCTAGCCGGCTCTCTGCTGTTGATTGGTTTCTTCATTAATCAATCTGTATTAGGGTTAATTGCCGTGCTACTGATGGGGCTCTTTGCCTTCATGAACGCGCCTGGACTTCAGCTCTACATTGTCACGGTAGCAGAAAAAGAAGCTCCTAGTGCCGTTACAATGGCCTCTGCCCTCAACATTTCCGCCTTCAACATTGGAATTGCCCTCGGTTCATTGCTTGGTGGTCAAGTTACCGCTCACTTCGGCTTGGCTCAAACCCCTTGGATTGGAATTGTTATGGTTATTTTGGCAATTTTGATAAATGGTAGGTTGATTGGGGTGGTGAAAAGGGAAATAAACTAAAAGACCCCCCGCTGGGAGTTCTTTTTTACATAAATCTTCTACTCAACTTATCAAACACGCGATTCGGCAACACCTTTGCCAAAAAAACAGCTGGCTTTGCGCCCAATCCTGTTAAGTAGCGCGTGCGTGGTTTAGCCGATAATGCGACCCGCCCAATCTTTCGTCCAAGGGTCACCGATTTGGTGAGCAATGGGTTATGGCTATAAACGCTACCAAGTTTTTTAATCTGCTGGGCAACCGCCTCAGCGTATGGACCGTTCCCCGAAGTTTTGCGCAGGTTATCCAGCGCAATGTTACTCCAGTTTGACTCAATTGCCCCTGGTTCGATCACAACCACTTTGATGCCAAATGGTTCGACCTCCAAGCGGAGCGCGTCAGAGAATCCCTCAAGGGCGTATTTAGTTGCATGGTAGTAAGCGCCAAATGGTGTCCACATTTTGCCACCCATTGAGGCGATATTGATAATCTTACCCGACCGCTGGTATCGCATGCTTGGCAAAACCAATTTGGTAAGCCTAGCGACCCCGAGCACGTTCACGTCTAATTGATGGCGAGCTTCTTCAATTGGAACATCTTCAACCGCGCCATATGACCCATAGCCGGCATTGTTGATTAAAATATCAATCCGTCCCTGTTCTTCCAAAATTTGATCAATCGTCGATCTGGCAGAGTCATCATCGGTCACATCTAAGTGCAACACGTGAATCCCCAAATCAGCTAACTTTTGCATCTTATCGACGTGCCTTGCAGCACCATAAGCGATGGCACCTTGTGCGGCTAACTTGATTGCGGTACTTTCACCAATTCCGGAACTGGCACCTGTAACGAGAACAACTGGCTGGGACATGGTTGAAAACCTCCTTGGGTTTGCTTGATGCGTTAATTGTACTGCAAATGTCTAATTTAAACAGTTCTATTAGTTGTATAATTATTACTAGATATCCTTTGAAATATAAAATCACTGGAGGAAAAATAAACGTGAGCACTTATTCCATCTCAAAAATATACGCAACCGATAAAAAGAAGAATCGGGCCGTTGATTCCTTGCTCCATCAGGAAGGCATCAATCGCGATCAAAATTTAGATTATACATGTGGCATCTTCGACGAAACCGACAATTTGGTGGGGACCGGAAGCTGCTTTAAAAGTAGCTTGCGCTGCCTGGCAGTTGATCACAACCATCAGGGCGAGGGTCTAATGAACAAATTAGTCACCCATTTGATGAGCTTTCAATTCCAACGCGGGAACTCGCACATTTTTGTCTACACTAAGGTAAAATCGGCAAAGTTTTTTCAAGACTTAGGTTTTACTGAAATTGCTAGGGTCGCCGATAAATTAGTATTCCTGGAAAATGAATCATCCGGTTTTTCCGACTACTTAAGTCAATTAACTAAATCTGAGCAACACTATCAACGCGTCGCTGGAGTCGTTATTAATGCCAATCCGTTTTCATTAGGCCATCAATACCTCGTTAGAAAAGCCTGCGAAGAAAACGATTTGGTTCATTTATTTATCGTTAGCCAGGACAGCAGCTTGTTCCCATTCTCTGTTAGGGAAAGGCTTGTCAAAGAAGGAACCGCACAATTTGATAATATTATTTACCATGAAACCGGCTCGTACATGATTAGTAGCTCGACCTTCCCAAGTTACTTCTTAAAGGATGACGAACTTGTCATCAAGACCCAGGCTAGTTTAGACATTCAGCTATTCATTAAAATCGCGCAAACCCTCGGTATCAATAGTCGGTACGTTGGTGAAGAGCCTTTCAGTCAAGTTACTGGTATCTATAATGAAGTTATGAAAACTGATTTATCAAAGGCAAATATTGATTGCCACATCGTTCCACGGTTAGCAGTAAAAGATAACGTTGTAAGTGCCTCGAAAATTCGTCAGGCTATAAAGGACTCGGATCTTGAAGCTGTTCGGCCAATGGTTCCTCAATCTACTTTTAACTTTCTTGAAACAGACGAAGGAAAACAGATTATTGAGAGAATTCAACAGAGTCAACACGTTATTCACTATTAAAAACCATTCCAGTAAAAATATGCTGGAATGGTTTTTAAATTAGATAATGTTTTTTCTAAGTCCCATGAATATTGTCAAAATCAATAAATCCGCTGATCCACCGAGACTTAAATTTTTTGCTAGAAAAATCTGATTCAATTCTTCAAGAAATCTCATCCCTTGTGGTGTTGCACTTCCGCCCAATTTGAAATATTGAGTTGCTTGCGCTTTTACCCAGTCAATAATATCAACTGACCCAGCTCGTTTAATCAAATTGGTATCAATAGAATGACCTACTATACTCATTAACACATCCAGTAAACTTTCATTAATTGGCGCAGTTGACCGCTCTAAAATGGGGAGTGCATACGTCATCACAACGGGGAATCCCGCTTCCGCTTCACCACGAATTCCCTTTACACCATAGTCTAAATACTCACGTTCACCAGCAGTTAACTCATCCCTTGTCTTACGATGTACGTTCTTAAAATCGTTATCGGTTAAGCCATGAAGCATCTCACGAACAATGTTCATTAGCGATTCATCAGACTCACTGGATAGACGATAGGCCTCTGCCGTCGTCAGGATTCCTAATGAGAACACCGCGCCTTTATGCGTATTTACGCCATGCGTCGCTTGAAACATGACCTTTTCAGCTTCTACCCCAATCGGGCGGATATTTTTAAATAAAGCTTTCAAATCAGAACCAGTAAATACTTGTCCTTCTTTCACACATGCAGCAAAGTAATTTCGTAGACTAACGGAACTATCAATAAACGTAAAAACTGTCATATCAGGATGGGGCCCCGGAGAAATTGGATCCACCAATCCTGGTTTAGGGTGGACACTCACTTCATATAATAATGAGCGTAAGGCATCGGAAACGATTTGATTATATGAAGTTTCCACGGCTTTCGACTCTTTCATTTATGCTAATCCTCACTTGTTTTCTAATTCTAAATAATAAAGCTGACTAATTTTATCTTGCAATTCTGCAACAGAATGCCGGCGAGATCTTGCACAATCCTTCGCAGGCCGACTACAAATGAAACACTTACGAACGGGTAAGTTTAAACTTACTCGAGACAGTGCGGCTTGTTGATCATTTCCTAAGACGTCAATGTCAAATAGACGACCAAGCGGATCCTCATCTTCAAAGTGAATTGCCTCTAGTTTGGTCTTTTTAATGTCATTTTCAACAAGTAAAAAGGCTTCACTCCCTGAGGGCTTGGCCGTTTGCTTTAGTAAACTAAAACGAAAGTCATTGATTTCCAACTCATTTAAAAATTTCTTCAGTCCCGTCGAAAATAGTTGATCAATCTTTTGATTATTTTTAATTGGCCCTGGAATATTTAATTTAATTGCTAATAGGGTTTTATGTGGATTCTCAGCTACAATTTTATTCTGATAGGCTACCCGTTCATCACGACTAGCTAACATTTCTTCAATACTTTGCGCATCACCATCGTTAAAAATTGATTCCATGGTCTTGGACCACCTTTCTCTAAAAAAGGAGCATCGTTTTTAAACGATGCTCCTTCATTATAACTCATCCTAATCTTTGACTTCGCGAATCGCGTCAATCAATGAACCATCACGATATTCAATTAGTGCAACTGTTCTATCAGTGAATTCCAAAGGCTTTGGCTTACCAACTTTGGCTTCAGCCATCTTTTGAAGATCTTCAATATGATAAACAGGAACACCAGGAAGTGAACTTAAAGCCTTTACTAAATCTTGGCGTTTAGGGTTAATTGCGATTCCATATTCAGTCACTAAAACATCAACTGAATCTCCGGGTGTAACAACTGTGGTTACATCGGGAACAATCGTCGCAATTCGACCACGAACTAACGGTGCTGAAATAATCGTTAACTTACCCGTAGCAGCGTCTTGATGTCCACCAATTGCACCACGGATAACACCATCTGAACCGGACATGACGTTGACGTTAAACTTCGTATCAATTTCAAGTGCACTTAAGATTACAACGTCCAATTGATCAACCATAGCACCCTTATTATCAGGATCAGCATACCAAGAAGCATCGATTTCTTGTTGCTTAGGGTTTGTGTGCATTGATTCAGCGGCACCCTTATCGAAGTCTTGAACGTCCATAATACGGTCAATAAGACCCTCTTTTAGCAAATCAGTGGTTGGCTTTGTAATCCCACCTAATGCAAATGATGCTTTAATTTTATTATCAATCATTGCCTGACGTAAGTATCGAGTTACAGCCAATGCGGCACCACCGGAACCAGTTTGGAATGAGAATCCATCCTTGAAGTATGGTGAATTAACAATGACATCGTTAACTGTGGATGCAATCTTAAGTTCCTTAGGATCCTTGGTGAAACGCGTTGCACCAGAACCAATTTTGTCGGGATCCCCAACTTTATCAACCTTCACAACGTAATCAACTTGCGTTTGCTTGATTGAGGCAGGTGTATTTGGATATGATTTAATATTGTCGGTCAATAGAACAACTTTGTCGGCATATTGTGCATCCATTAAGGCATAACCAAGTGATCCAAATACGGCGTCACCTTCCATACCATTAGCATTACCCAACTTGTCGGCATTTGGAACGCCTAAGAAAGCAACATCAATCTTGATATCACCGTGTTCAATTGCCCGAGCTCGATTACCATGAGAACGGAAAATAACTGGTTTTTTCAATCCACCATGAGAAACGAAATCACCTAGTGACCCACGCATCCCTGAGCTAGTGATGTTTGTGATTGTACCGGCCTTAATTGCTTCAATAACCATATCATTCATGACACCAGTCAAAGATGATGGGGCAAGAGTTAAGTCTTTAATACCTAAATCGATAACTTCTCTCATAACTTCGTTAAAGACGAAGTCACCATTTCTAAAGTGGTGATGAAATGAGATTGTCATGCCATCTTTAACCGTTTCTTTTACAACATCTTTGATTGAGTCAACGACTTTATTATCACCAGTTGATACGTGTACTTTTGGCGCAACGCGTTGAATTTCAGGATTTCCGATTTCGGTTGTCTTGAAGCCCTCGTAATCATACTTCTTCATTAAATCATCAGGTATCTCTCGATTTACACTATTTTTCAATGTAGTTTCCCTCCTCATCAAGTAAGTTTGATGCTTTAGCAAGCATCATAACTCGTTGGGCACGAAGAACAACTGGACGGTCAACCATTTGACCGTTCATTGAAATAACACCTGAACCCTTAACTTTGGCTTCTTCAATGGCATTGATAACGTTCTTGGCATTTTCAATTTCTTTTTCAGTTGGTTGATAAACATCATTAACCATCGCAATTTGGCGTGGGTTAACGAGTGACTTACCGTCAAATCCAAGTTGATGGATATAACGCGTCTCACGGTAGAAGCCATCAGTATCATCCATATTTGTAAATACAGTATCAAAGGCAGCAATTCCAGCAGCACGAGCTGCATGTAAGACCATGTTTCGGGAAAATTCAAGCTCTGCACCATCTGGATAACGGTGAGTCTTCATATCAGTTGTATAATCTTCGGCTGATAAAGCAACCCCAATCATGCGGTTAGAAGCAGCCGCAATTTCAGCAACGTTTAAAACACCCTTTGCACTTTCGATAGCTGCCATAACGTGCGTTGAGCCAACTTCTCGTCCAACCTGCTTTTCAGCTGCTTCAACATCTTTGACCAAAGTTTTGATCATGTCAGCCGATTCAACCTTTGGCAAACGGATAACGTCTATTCCCGCCTTAACCATTGCAATAACATCGTTGTGATAGTACTCAGTATCTTGGCCATTAACCCGAACGACTAATTCAGCATCCCCATAGTCCTGGGTCTTTAATGATTCATAGACCAAAACTCTAGCAGCATCCTTTTCCGTCATTGAAACGGCATCTTCAAGATCAAACATAATTGAATCTGCTCCGTAAATTCCAGCATCTTTAACCATAGCTGGATTATTACCAGGAACAAACATCATCGTACGGCGTAACCGTTCTTCAGTTTCTGCCATTTTACAATACCTCCCAAGCTGGTTGATCAACTGTATCAGTGGCGCGTTGTGCTGCTGCAAGTGTTCTTGCTTTTACGACACAATCAAGCGCTCCCTTATCAACCGCCTTAATCTTTGCATCAGTTAGGCCAAATTGATTCAGTGTTTCCGTAATCACTTTTTCAATTTGATCACCAAATTGTTTCTTTACATCTGAATCCAATTCAATTTCAACACCATTTGAACCCTTAGAAATTGTAATTTGAATATCTGAAGATTCTAGTGTTCCTGCGATTGCTGTACTTTTTATGTCCATCAATACTCATTCCTTCCTTGTATCTTTTGCATAGTTTATTAAGGCATTGCTTACGCCGCCGACCACTCGTTCATCAAAAACGCTCGGAATAATCTCTTCCGCACCAGGATGGCGCAAAATATCTGCTAATGCTTCAGCGACAATCTTTTGCAAATTGAAATCAACTTGCTTCAAGCCACTAGCCAATAATCCTTTAAACAAACCTGGAAATGCTAAAATATTATTCACTTGATTAGGGTATTCGCTGGAACCCGTTGCAACAATCTTTGCGCCGGCATCCCTACCAACTTGTGGGTCAATTTCTGGCACTGGATTAGCCAATGCAAAAATGATAGGATCATCATTCATTTGCTGAACGTCTTCTTTAGTCAATACGTTGGCATCAGAAAGACCGATAAAGACATCCTGGCCTCCGATAACGTCACTTAACTGCTGACCTTTTAATTCATCCGGAGTTCCAAATGTTCGTGCGGCATCTGTTTGATACTTGTTATATTGGTCATCCTTGCTTGTCACAACCCCGTGAATATCGACTAAGGTAATGCGTTGATACCCAACTGCCCAAAGTAGGTTTGCAGTTGCTAGGCCAGAAGCCCCAACGCCATTTACAACAATTTTCACGTCTTCTGGTTTTTTGTTAACAACCTTTAAGGCGTTAATGAGACCGGCTAGAACTACGATAGCAGTCCCTTCTTGATCATCATGATAAACTGGAATATCCAGTTCTTTTTTGAGCTTTTCTTCAATTTCAAAACATTTAGGAGCTGCAATATCTTCCAAATGAATTCCAGCAAACGATAGTGACACATTCTTAATCGTTTCAACTATCTCATCAGCTGATTTTTGCTCAACTGCGATTGGAATTGCATTGATATTTGCCAAATCCTTGTATAGCAATGCTTTACCTTCGACAACAGGTAGACCAGCAGCTGGTCCAATATTACCAAGTCCCAAAACAGCTGATCCATCTGTAATTAATGCAACCAGTTTTCCGCTCATTGTGTACTTACTCTTTAACTCTGGATGTTGATAAATTAATTTTGAAATAATAGAAACACCGGGAGTATACGCCTTCCCTAAATCTTCTTTGGAATGCACGCCAAGGTCTGACTTTATGTCTAAGACACCCGTATACTTTTCATGCAGTCGTAAAATATCATCAGCTTCTGTCATCACAACATCCCTTTCAATTTAATGTATTTGCTCATTTATATTCAATCTTCTCAACGTCTTAAGTGTACAACTATTTTTAATATTTTTCAAATTTTCATTTATTTTTTTATAATTTTAAAAAATCTTTTTAGTTATTCCAACTCGATTCACATTTGGTGTATGATTGAGGTAACTAATATTTATTTATCGGAGGTGTCACAATGGCCACAGCTAAGGATCGTGAACAATTAGCTAACGTTGCGCGAGATTACTACTTATCGAAGCTCACAATTGCAGAAATTTCAAAGAAATATAATTTAAGCCGCTATTTAATTACCAAGGCATTAGATGATGCCCTTGAAAGTGGTCTTGTAAAAATTAACATCAATGCCCCCATTGATCGAAATCTTGAACTAGAAGCCAAATTCAAAAAAATGTTTAATCTCCAAAATGCCTTTATTATTAAGGATTCAGACACATCGGATGAAGATAACGAGAACATCGTCGAATTTGCAGCCGAAACAATTGAAGAAAAGATTAATCAAAACCGAATTATCGGTGTTTCATGGGGTGGAACGGTTTTAAGCACCATCAATCATATTCAGCCCAAAGTAAAAGATGACCTCATATTCACTCAATTTATGGGTGACAACCTGAAATATGATTCTGCGTCTGGATCAACACCCCTTGTTCAAAAAGCGGCCGCTAAATTTGGTGCAAAGTACTTAACGGTTCCCGGACCGCTCTACATTTTAAACGATGATGTGCGGAAATCTCTCGCAACTGAGCCCGCTCTTATTCCCGCCTTTAATATGATGTCAAAAATGGATTTAATTTTCAGTGGTATTGGCACAATGGCATCCATTGATTCAATTGCGACATGGCGCCAACATAAGCAAGAAATTTTCAAAGGAATTGATTTAAGTCAGGTTGCTGGAATGCTCTATGGCCGCCCATTTGATATTGATGGAAATTTATTGACATCGGGTAATGATAAATTCTTCGGTGCCTCAATTGATACAATCTTGGCAGTTCCTTCTAGAATCGGAATCGTAAAGAGCCGCTTCAAGGGTCGCGCACTTTAGGTGCCTTACGTGGTGGACTACTCACGGACTTCGTTACAAATGAAGCAGTTGCCAACCGAGTCTTGGTAGAAATGAATGCATAAAAATAATCCTTCCGAGTGGTAAGCACACCGGAAGGATTATTTTTTAACTATTTTCATTTAAAAATTTTAAAAGCCGTTGGTTAAATTCATTCGGTTGCTCAACCATGACCAGATGCCCACAGTTTCCAATAACCGTTGACTCGCCTTTCTTTGCAATGCTTGCAGTCACTTCAGCAAATTTTGCATCAAAGTAAGGTGAGTTTTCACCAGCCATGACTAAAAATGGCACATCAAGTGATTGGACGACATCACGCCAATCTTGCGCCGTATGATCCACGCGTAATGGAAAATTGAGTTCGCGGTCATAAGGGTGGGCTTCCCTCGCCTTGTTTACTAGCTCATACGTTTCATCATCTACTGGATTGACGTTTGCTTTATCGAGTGGCAACTTTAACGCCTGGGGGTAATCAGCCCAGCCAAGTCCCTTAAAGCCAAATTTCCAGGTGTCATCGCTGATCATCTTGGGACTTTGATCAATATCAATTAATGCAGCAAGCTTTGCGGTTCCCACTAGCGAAACGTAGGAAAATAACGTTGCGGCACCCATTGAATTTCCCACACCAACAAACTGTTTAATTTGTAAATGACTCATCAGTTCATTTAGATCCATTCCGTGTCGGCTAATTCTACGACCATGAATCGTATGCTCAGAACTTCCTTGATTTCGTTCATCCAAACAAATAACGCGATATCCATTTTGCAGAAGGAACCTTTTAGTTAAATTCCAAATTTCCTTATAACTGCCAAGTCCCGATAAAAGCACAATTGGTTGTCCTGTTCCTTCATCAGTGTAGTCTAATCTGACATTGTCGCTTGTCACAAACTTCATGCTTATTCTCCAATTCTTATTATTGATTCTAAAAAAGCAGTCCGCATAATCCGGACTGCTTTCTATTTTACCAGAGACCTATAATCTTCATCCAAAGTGATCCAAATCCGATCCAAATAATCAGATAAACAATCCCTAAAATAAAGTTCATCTTCCACCAGTCTTTTTGGTCAATAAATCCTGAACCAAACATTGCTGAGGCTGAACCACTAGCGTAATGAGTGGTTGAACTAAATAGTGAAGCCGTGTAGCCAAGCATTAGTGCTGACATTGTAGCTGGCGCACCAGCTGCAATCGCAACACCCAGCAAAGCACCATACATAGCGGAAACATGTGCAGTTCCACTAGCAAATAGGTAGTGAATGTAGAAATAGAATACACAGAGAATTGCTAAAACAAGTCCCCAACTTAAGCCGTGAAGTGAAGTCGCAATCGTATGTGATAACCAAGGAATAAAACCAAGTTTAGTTAATTCGTTAGCCATGAAAATTAAAATTGAGAACCAAACAACAACGTTCCAGGCCCCTTTTTCATTTAGGACATCATTAATCGTAATGACTCCTGTTAAAAGAAGAAGTGAAACAGCGATAAAGGCAACCAGGGTTGCTTCCATACCAATGAAGCTAGATAAAATCCAAAGAACAAGCGCAATGACGAAAATACCAGCCATCAACTTTTCAGCTAACGACATCTTTCCCATTTTGGCTAATTCATCTTCAGCCCATTGCTTTGCATTTGGCGTATCTTTAATTTCTGGTGGATACATTTTATAAATAATAAATGGCACAATCAGGAAGCTAAGAATACCAGGAACAATACTTGCTGCAAGCCAGCTGAACCACGTAATGTGAACATGGAAAGCAGTTGCTAAAGCAACGGATACAAGGTTTGGCGCCATCGCTGTTAAGAAAATAGCACTATCAATGACGTTACCATGAAAGGCCGTATAAACTAAAAACGAACCAATTTTTCGACCAGTACCATCATTTGCATGAGAGCCAAATGAATCAGCAATTGAGTCAATAATAGGAAGAACAATTCCTCCAGAACGTGCTGTATTACTTGGAGTAGCTGGTGAAAGAACTAAATCGACACCCATTAGTGCATAGGCCAAGCCAAGCGTCCTCTTACCAAACAATTTAACGAATGTAAGTCCAATTCTTTTACCAAAACCAGTTTTGATAAAACCACGAGATAGAATGTAAGCCATCGCGATCATCCAAACCGTTCCATTACCAAATGCCAACATCGCATCATCTAATGGAACAATTCCGAATAGAATTGTTAGCGTAATTCCTATTAGTGATACTCCCGCAATGGGTAGCGGCTGAGTAATACAGCCCAAGATAGTTGCAACGAAAATTGCTAAGATATGCCAACCAGCCATTGAAACGCTAGCCGGTTTAATTGGTGATGCAAACCAGATTATTAAGCCAACAACAACGGGCAAAATAAACTTTTTGTAATCAACTTTTGAAAGTTGTGACATGATTTTCACTCCCTGATTTTTTGTTTTATTTAGTAAAGCATTTAAGCACTTGTTACTTATTTAACATGCATCTTCAAATTTTTTATTTTTTTAACTTATTTAACTGCCATTAACACTTCGTTCATCTTTTCAGCAGAATTCGTCATCTTATGTGACTCCTCTTCTGATAAAGGAACCTCAATAACTTGTTGAATTCCGTTGCCATCAATAATTGCTAAAGTACCTAAATATAAATCGTTGATTCCATATTCACCAGTTAATGGTGCGGAAATTGGAAGTGCAACATCTTCATTATTCAAAATTGCCTTACAAATCTTAGACAAACTCATTGCGACGCCGTAGAAAGTTGCGCCCTTCAATCCAATGATTTGACCGCCCTTTTTCTTGACGCTTTCTTCAATTTCGGCGAGGCTGTCTGCACTTAACGCAGAGTATTCGCTAAGTGGTTTACCTGAAACCGTTGCTTCATCGTAATTAGCAAACGAACTATCACCGTGTTCACCAAAGACATAAGCGTTAACTTCATTGACATCCACATTTAATTTGTGGGCAAGCGCTACTTGTAACCTTGCGGAGTCTAAAGAAGTACCCGTTCCAATAACCCGTTCCTTAGGAAATCCAGAAAGTCTCTGAGTGATCGTGGTTAAAATATCCACTGGGTTAGCTGAAACAACGAAGCACCCATCAAACCCGCTCTTTACAACTGGCTGAACGATTGAATCGAGAATCTTCGTATTCTTATTTACTAAGTCTAAGCGACTTTCACCTGGTTTGCGGGGAATTCCTGCAGTAATCACAACGATATCTGCATCGGCTGCATCTTCATACTCCCCAGTGTGAATCTTAGCAGGACCAGCAAAAGGTGTGACATCCTCTAAATCCAAGGCATCCCCTTCAGTATGATCTTTTTTTATATCAACAATAACGAGTTCAGTCGCGCTGACATTTTGTAGTAATGAAAACGCAAATGATGAGCCAACAGCTCCATCGCCAACTAAAACGACCTTACGATTACTTTCTGACATATAAGCACTCTCCTAACATATATACTATAAAAGCAGTTTATTTGCTTTTAATATCACATAAAGTATAACAGGTTTTTCACAAAAATGTTTAACTTTTTAAAATTTTAATCTATTTTTTGATATATTTTAAAAATATGATTGATTAATTTATAAAAAAACGTTTTCATTTATTAATTATAAATCCTAAACTCAGAATTTTTTTGATAATTTGTTCACTAGTTGCTGCGACCAAAATAAATAGCCACCTAATCAACAATTTTTAGGTGACTACTAAGTAACTAATCTATTTGCATTTCACTCATCACATTAATGAATTGATCTTCCAACTCGGTCAGTGGATAGCCTTTTCTAATGACGATTGAAATGTTGAACCGCTCAGGCACTGGGTCACTAACTGGTATCGTCACCAATCGATCATCAGTGTTAACAACATCTTTCACGATTAGACTGATTCCTAAATTGGCCTCTACTAAACTCTTTACCCAAGCGATATCCGGCGTACTATATATTGTTTCTGGGCTAATTCCAGCAAACTCACTAAATGCCTTAAAAGCGATTGGGTGGACATATTTACCATCTAGTCCAATAAATTTCTCATCCTTTAATTCAGAAAAGGCAATCTGCTTTTTCCTCGATATCGGATTATCAGGACTCGCGATAATATTGAATGGCCGACTTCCCAAATGAATCGCAGTAACGTCATCATAATTGATTGGTCGAACAGAGCCTAAAAGGGCGATATCAATATCGCCCTTTCTTAAATCAGATAGTAATTTACCAGAACCAGTTTCATTAACACTCGTTTTTTGAAGAATTCCCTCTTGCAGCAGTTTGCCCGCAATTTGGGGGAAATAAAGAGTGCCAATTATTGGCGGTAATCCAAATTTAATCTTTTCTTGTTTTGCATCCTCAATTTCAAGGTGCGCCAAATTTAAATTCTCTTGTATATGCTGGGCATTTTTATAGAGCAACCGTCCAGCTCGGGTAATGATGGTTTGCTGATGAACCCGGTCCTGTTCTACCAAACTAACACCAAATTCGCGTTCTAACCGCTGAATTGCTTGAGTTACGGAAGGTTGGGACACCGAAAAAGCCGCAGCAACCCGCGTATATTTTCGAAATTCTACTAACGCCATAAAGTACTCAAGATCTCGTGTATTCATCGGTAGCACCCATCCTAGTCAATGTAATTGCAACTATTATACCATTGACCCCTTACCACATACCGAGTAATTTCATCCAAATCGAACCTGCACCTAACCAAATAACGAGGTACACGACACCAAGAATTGCGTTCATCTTCCACCACTCACCTTGGGTAACGTAACCAGATCCAAATAGAATTGGGGCTGGCCCGTTACCATAGTGTGTCGTTGAACCAAATAGGTTACCAAAGAATGCAAGCATCAATGCAGCTAACATCGTTGGAACACCAGCTGAAATTGCGACTGCCAATAATGCGCTGTACATTGCACTAATATGGGCCGTTGCACTCGCAAACAAGTAATGACTGTAGAAGTATGCCAAAATGACAACAACTAATACAATCACCCAATTAAGCCCTTGTAGTGAGCTAGCAATTGTCTTACTCAACCAAGGGATAAACCCAAGTTCGTTCAGTTGACCAGCCATCATCACGAGAACTGAGAACCAAACTAACGTGTTCCACGCACCAGTTTCGTGCGTCACATCACTCCATGAGAGTACCCCAGTAATTAACAGTAAAGCCAATGCAATAAATGCAGTTAACGTTGCGTCCACATTAATAATTGAACCCGTAATCCACAAAAGCAATGCAATCACAAATACACCAGCCATGAATTTTTCCGATAAGCTAAGTGGTCCCATTTTTTTAAGGCCATCCTCAGCCCACTTTTTGGCATGAGGCGTTTCCTTAACTTCTGGTGGATACATTTTATAAATGATAAATGGAACAAGAATTAATGAAATTAAACCAGGGACAATTCCCGCCATGAACCATTTCATCCACGTAATATGGATACCAAGGCTTGCGGCAAGGGATTGAGCAAGGGGGTTACCAGCCATTGCTGTCATGAACATAGCGGCGGTAATGATGTCCCCCTGGAACTCAGCGAATACCAAGAACGACCCAATTTTGCGCTGCGTACCGTCCTTTGGTGATGATCCAAATGATTCGGCTAACGAATTAATGATTGGGTACATAATTCCACCAGCACGTGCCGTGTTACTTGGCGTGGCGGGCGCGAGAATTAAATCGACACCAATTAGTGAATAAGCTAGCCCCAAGGTTCGCTTACCAAATAACCGGACAAATATTAATGCAATTCTGTGTCCAAGACCCGTTTTAATGAATCCCCTAGAAATAAAGAAAGCCATGGCGATTAGCCAGATACTATTGTTACCAAAACCTGTAATAGCAGTTTCCATTGGCACTTCTTTAGTCAAAACTGTTGTTGCAAATCCAATAATAGCAACACCACCAATTGGTAGTGGTTGAGTAATACAGCCAATAATCGTTGCAACGAAGATGGCAAACATATGCCACGCTACGAGCGATACCCCGACCGGCTTGATTGGTGATAAGAACCAAATAATGAGCCCAACTAATATGGGAGCGATAAACTTTTTATACTTAACGTTCTCTAAGGCCATAGTTTTCTCCTCTAGAATCCCTATTTAGATATTCAATTTTTAGTTATTTAGATACTTAAAGACTTGTTGTCCAGCTTGACGACCAAAGATAACTGTTTCAGCAATTGAGTTCCCACCAATTCGGTTATTTCCGTGTAAGCCACCAACAATTTCTCCAGCTGCATAAAGGCCAGGAATTACTTGACCGTCTTCTTTGAGAACTTGAGTGTCCTTGTTGATTGAAACGCCACCCATTGTGTAGTGAACGGCTGGTGCAATGTGGATTGTGTAGAATGGGCCGGTAACAACGCTACGTTCCATCCCAGTTGTTCTGCCAAATTCACTATCATCATGATCGTCAACAGCTTTGTTCCAAGTTGCGACCGTTTGCTTCAAGTTGTCAGCATCTAATCCAGTTTCTTTGGCGACGTCTTCAAGTGTTTCACCCGTCTTAACCAAACCAACGTGATCGTAGAATTCAATGGCCTTTACTCGGTCACGAATGCCGCGGTCAAAGACAAGGTAGGCACCTGTTCCGCCGAGACCGTCGATAGCTGCTGTAACATTCTTACGAGTGTCTAATTCATTGACGAAACGCTTGCCTTCGTTGTTCACGAGGATTGCGCCTTCACCACGAACAGCTTCACCAATCAAGAATACGTGATCAAAGTCTTGTTGAACCGTTGGGTGAACTTGGACTTGATCCATGTCGACAACGCCGGCACCAATTGCAGTTGCTAAGTTGATTCCATCACCAGTAGCACCTGGTTGGTTTGTCGTCTTGTAGCCCTTTAAATCAGGACGATACTTCGTCAATAAGTCTTGGTTAGCACCAAAACCACCAGAAGCTAAGACAACGGCATCTGCGTTGAGCGTCTTTTCGTTACCGGCAACAGTTGCCTTCAAGCCAGTGACTTTGCCATCTGCAGCGGTTAATAATTCCGTTACTTTAACATCGTTGAACACTGGAATTTCGAGTTTTTGGACAAGCTTCAATAATTCAGTGACCAAAAATGCACCAATTGGGGCCATTGAGCTAGGACGGTGAGTTCGCATCTTACTCATCCCACCAGTAATGGTAATGTCATCCAAAATAATGTTGTGGTCAGCTAACCAATCAATTGCTAAAGCAGCATGTTGGGTAAAGTACTTGAGCAATTCAGTATTGTTGCGTTCCCCGCCACCCTTGTAGGTTTCAGCGTAGAATTCATCAAAACTATCAACAATCTTATGGTTTAATTGAACATCCGTTTCGGCGGCGTTCATCCCTGAAGAAGCTCGATTAGTGTTACCACCTAAGTTGTCCATTTTTTCTAAAATAACTGGGTTCAAGCCTAATTCGTGGGCTTGGATGGCAGCAGTCATTCCTGCACCACCAGATCCAACAACGATTAAATCGTAGTTGTCTTTCAATTCACTAGCATCTTTTGGTTCAAATCTAAATTTTTCTGCCATGATTAATCTCCTATTTTTAGTGAAGGACTGCGTTGGCGTCATTACCAATTTTTGAGTAGGTCAGGAAGTTGTTCATGCAACTATCCAAGAACTTGATGGTTCCCTCATCAGTAATTTCACCGTTTTCGTTAAATTTATCTTTTACGTTTGAAAGCATGAACTCATTTCCAGGTAAAACATTTGCGTTAACCCCTGGTGGATCAAGAACTTGGCGTAAATTCATTTGGGATCTAACGGTTCCCTGAATACCATATGAAGCGCCCACAATCATCACGTGCTGATCGTTAAATGGGTGCCGTGCACTTGATAGCCATTCAATAACGCTCTTTAATGCAGCTGGAATTGCATGGTCATATTCTGGTGCAGCAATGATTACACCGTCTGCATCTTCAATCTTATCCGCCATTTCGTTCACAATTGCGGGTGGTGTCTTCATTTCATTTTCACAGAATAGTGGCACACCATTAATTTCTTGAATCTCAATGTCCACTGTTTCTGCAAAGTGACGCTTCATATACTGTAATAAAATTCTGTTGAAGGAGAAGTCGGCATTACTGCCAACGATCCCAATTAGTTTTGGTCTCATGCTGTTGTCCTCTTCCTATTCTTCGTCTTCTTTTTCTCTTAAAAAAATCAATAAACACCCAGTTGCTAATCCGATGAAACATAGTCCTAGAAGTAATAGTGATTCCATAAGTGTGCCTCGTTACTTTCCTTGATCGATGTTTGTCATCTTAAGTGGATCAACCCATTCGTCAAATTGCTCAGCGGTTACTTTGCCAGAATCAACTGCGGCTTCCTTGAGCTTCAGTCCGCGTTTGTCAGCATCTTGCGCAATTAGGGCACTGTCATGGTAACCAATGTGTGGTGAAAGGGCCGTAACCGTCATCAATGAGTTATCAACCAATTCTTCCATTCGATCGGCGTTAACCGTCAAACCATGAATCATCTTGTCGGCAAATCCAGTAATGGTTCCTTGAAGCAAGTCAGCTGATTCCAAGAAGGCATCAATCATCACTGGCTTGAACACGTTCAATTGGAAATTACCTTGTGATGACGCCATTGTGACAACAACGTCGTTACCCATTACTCGAACGGCTGCCATCGTAAGGGCTTCCGTTTGCGTTGGGTTAACTTTACCAGGCATGATTGATGAACCAGGTTCGTTAGCTGGAATGTTTAATTCGTCGTAACCGGCACGGGGGCCGCTAGCTAAGAATCGAACATCGTTACCAATCTTCATCACGTCAGCTGCCAATGCCTTCATAGCACCGTGGACAGCGTTCATACCTGAGTGAGCTTCCAAGCCGTAGAACTTGTTAGTGTCAGCGTTAAATGTAATGCCATATTCTTTTGAAATTCGTTTGGCAATTTCAACATCAAAACCTGGTGCAGCATTTAAGCCAGTACCAACTGCAGTTCCGCCCATTGGAAATTCAGCAACTGATTCGTCCAACGCCTTTAATGAAGTTAAATCATGTTCAAGCATGCTGACCCAGCCACTCACTTCTTGACCAAATGTCAATGGAGTTGCATCTTGCAAGTGGGTCCGGCCGATTTTAACAACGCGCCAGTACTTTTCTTGCTTAACTTTTAATTCATCGATTAAATGTTGGATTGCTTTTTCGAGCTTCTTAACCGCAACGCTTGCCGTAATGTTCATGGCCGTTGGGAAGATATCATTCGAACTTTGACCTTTGTTAACGTCATCGTTTGGTAAAATTTCGATATCTGAATTTAATTTGGCTGCTTCGTGAGAAACAACTTCGTTAACGTTCATGTTTGTTTGAGTTCCTGAACCAGTTTGGTAAACCTTTAATGGGAAGTCTTTACGCAAGTCTTCGTCAGAAAGCTTCAATAATTCATCAATTGCGTCCACAATGAGTGAACCCTTTTCCTTGCTGATTTGATCGAGCTCTTGGTTCGCTTGAGCTGCAGCTTTCTTGATTTGAAGTAACGCACGGATAACGTCGATAGGCATGAATTGCCCGGTTGGAAAGTTGTTACGGCTCCGTTCTGTTTGTGGTCCCCACAAAGCAGTTGATGGAATCTTTACGTCTCCGATGGTGTCAGCTTCAATACGATAGTCTTGCATAATTATTCCCTCCAATTAATATAAAGCGTTATCACGAAATGTGAAAATAGTAACATATGGTGACAAATAAATACTTACAACGGCAGTTTATGATGAATAGAGGCTTATAGTCAAATAGTGGGATACCTATAACGCTTGCTTATTTACCCTGATATATCAGCATTCTTTTCGCTATATTTTGAAATGGTCCTTATTAAAATAATTCAAGTAACAAAAGTTTATACATTCACGTTCAATGTTTTTGAGTGACTAATTATGAAAAGTTCGGCAGATAAGCACTTTTCTTTCCCCGCAACCCCATTTCTCGTTACACTTATCCCAATGACAGTCCCCATCAATTTGCAGGAGGTTGCCCTTATGCCATGGAATATGCAAGATTATCCAAATTCAATGAAGAACATGCCCCATTTGGAACGCAAAAAGGCCATTGATATGGCAAACGCAATGGTCGCAGACGGTTATCCGGAAGACCGGGCAATTCCAATC
The DNA here is from genome assembly GCF_001436395.1 of Secundilactobacillus malefermentans DSM 5705 = KCTC 3548. Classification (GTDB taxonomy): domain Bacteria; phylum Bacillota; class Bacilli; order Lactobacillales; family Lactobacillaceae; genus Secundilactobacillus; species Secundilactobacillus malefermentans. Next base: position 23,235 of record NZ_AZGJ01000024.1, read on the forward strand.
GCCATGTCGCAAGCCGGAAAATGGTATGAAAATGCTACTGACAAAGAAATTCGGGAATTGCGACGGGAAGGTAATCCTGGTAAGCACGACCAGCATGACGGTGATCCCGAGCATAGCCGATTGATCGATGCTGACGAAATCGTTCAGCACCAAGAGGATGGCTGGGCAGTTATGGCAAAAGGTGCCAAGCAGGCAAGTCACATTTTCGATACGAAAAAAGAAGCCGTCAAACGTGCACGCGAGATTGCGGACAATAAAGACTCTAGCGTCAGAGTTTATCGCAAAAACGGCACGTTGCAGGAAGTTGTGACGCCATAACGAAGAAGTGGCCAGACAATCACCCTTGTCTGACCGCTTCTTTTTTAATTTTCTGCTTTTTTGATATCCGAAAGGACGGCTTCATCATCTAAATCAGCCTTCAGAAATTCACTATTTTCATCGGGCAGATGTAACTGCAATTGATTTAGTGGTTGAATCGCCAGCTCGCCATCAGTCAGCTGACAATCTAACACATGACCGCCCATTTCGTGAGTATCGCTTAAGAAATGTAAATGGAAACCAGGTGACGTCACCCCAGCATACAATGCTGGAGAATAATACCCCGTTAAGGTCCCAGTAACATTAGCCGCGTCAAAGATTTCTTGTTGCGAAGCAGTCTCAGTCAAGGTTGGATACGGTGGTTGCTGACCATGAACAACCCGCGTCTTCATACTCGAAAAAGTGCCATGAACGCTCAGGTAGCTGAACAAGTTCTGTGACTTCAGCCGCTTAGTGGCAACGTCTTTCAGTTCTAGATAGGTTAAATTTGCTATGGGTGTTGACTCCTCCAAGTGAACAAAATGCACGTTCGCAAATGGCACCTTGGCATCCCCATCTACTTTCACAACCTCACCACTCGCCGTTGCCTGATAAACAACGCCATTTAAAATAATGAGTTCGCCGTTCAACCCATCCATCGTTCCGATTCCGGTATCGCCATGCTTAAGTAGCTCATTGACGGTAAGGGTTCCTGCAAATAAACCTGGAACTAAAGCGGCGAGGGTTCCGTGTTGATAAAGTGACTGATTGTTCTCCATTTGATGACTTCCCTTCAAACTACCTCTTTAGTTTAAATCAGAATATCGCAAAAACACATCCTAGATTTAGGATGTGCCAAGATGATTATTCGGAATAAGAATCGGAAACAACTGACCAGCCATTCAAGTCATTTTCTAGTTCACCGCTACCGTTAATTCGGTAATGGGCTATTGTCGGATTAACGCTTGGATCACCACCAGCTGCTTTCATTCTCGCTGTACTATGATTCTCTTTTACATCAACATACAAAAGACCATCTGCTGTTCGTGTATCAAATATAAAGTCACTCATTTTAAAATCTTTTCCTTCATAAATAGTGGCCATCAAATCTGACCACACCCACGCCTTTACCTGCTGCTTTGTTAAGTTCGTCGTATCTACTGCACCGGAATTTGGCACGACATAGTCTTGGCCAGCATTAACTTTTTTCAAAGAAATAGGGACAGTTCCAAAGTTCATTTGGATTTCTCGGCTATTGATATATTGAACTTTATACACACCAAACAACGAGTTACCAGAATACGACTTCAGCAAATAGGTGTTGGTGGCAACCTTTTTGGACATTAAACCTTCATTTATGCCCCAACCGCTACCTTCTACCTTTGTCTGCTTATCGCGCTTGTATTCAATATTACCGCCTTCCAAACTACCCGGCTTGATGCTGAAGGTCACTTTTGTATACGGATAATCTGAATTCTGATTGCCCACGATATCTTCCGTTTTCTCGAAGCCTGACCGCCAGCTTGCCTGTAACTTTGCGGGTGCACTGTCAGTCCATTTACCATCCGTATCACCAACGATATACGTCCCTTTAATATCTTTGTAACTTGTTTGCACGGTATAATATTCGCCCACAACTGTGAGTTTCAGCGAATAAGAATCACCAGTTGAGCTCGTCAACTTTAGGATGTCTGGATTTCCATTTTTGCCGTTAGAAATGGCAGTCACTTTGCCGTTCGCAATTGTCCCGCGTTTAACTGAAGTCAATGCCCAGTGCCAAGCTTTCCCTTTCCAATAAAAATTTGAATAGGTTAGTTCGCCACCATTGGTTCTTGTTTGCTGATCCTCCGCAAATTTACCCTTAAGACCGTCTAGAGTCGTTGTGATCGAAGACGGCACTGGTGCATTTACTTTGGATTTTTTAGTCGTTTTCGTGACACTGGCTGATGAAGATTCTTTTATGCTCGCTTTATCCTGCGTTTTGGCATGACAGCCCCCCAAGATGAGCACCACCATTAGTCCAGTAATGAGTAAAACTTTCTTTTTCATAAGGCTCCCCCAAAATTAAAACTGATAAGTTCCGTTCACTGATTGGAAATTAGTCTTTAAGTTATAATCCCCATTTGAAATTGCCGTATTAATGGTGATTGTAAATTCATCATTGTAATCCGGATACCCCATATTTTGTGCGGTTAACGTCACAAAGGTTCCATCATGACTCACCGTTCCAGAGATAATTTGGGCGCTAATAACCGTTCCCCGTTTGGAAGAATCTAAATCCCAGAACCAGTCTCCTGCATAGTATTCAAAATGTGAGCCAGTCACATCGCCACCATTGGTTCGAGTCTCTGGAATTTCCATTGCCTCACCGTCAACATTCTCCTTCAACCAGTCGTAATAGTTGCCCGACGTGGATGTGGAAACATCATTGGCACTGCTGTAACTACTGAGGGCGTCATTTCCAAACGTATAGTCTCCATTTATACTTTTAAAACTCGTATTAAAATTGTAATTGGTATGATCTGAATTATTCCAATGAATTTTGGCTTCATAACTCGTACCTGATTCGTATTTTTCACTGATCAATTGGACCACATAGTCAGCGCCATCTCGCTTAACACTCGTGGCTCTAGCGTTCTCAATTTGGCCTCGCTTGTCAGAACTAAAGCTCCAGTACCAATTATTATCGCTATCCAAATAAAACTGCGAATACGTCACATCCCCGCCATTAGTTCTGGTATCCGGATCCTCAACCGCACTCTGTGAAAAATTGGCGAGCTGCCCAATTCCTGCAGTTGCATGATGAACTTGGACTGTCGCCTACTTTGTCGAAGACGATGAGGATGCTTTAGATGATTCAACGCTTGTTTTATCAGCATCATCCGTCTTACTGCGACTTTGATTAACAACGATTACTGCAAGCAACACTAAAATAACTGCCGCTAGTACAGAAATAATGATTTTGTTCAGGTTAGATTTGTGTGGTCCCTGGTGCTTTCCCCTAGTCATCATGATTACAACCTACTCCCCTATTTTATCGAGCGCCTCTATACAAATAGCTCCACTTTGATTGAAAATGGGCTTTGCCATGCTCATAATAGCCCGCATTTATACCAAGTTTATTCTTGCTAATCTTCTTGATTTTTAAAGGAACTTTCTCATAATTAGGATCAAATTTACCGACAACATAGTAGTGATGCTTTGACGTCGTTTTATATTTAAAATTGTGTAGACCATGATATGGAAATCTAAATTTCACTGTTTTAGAATACGTATTCCACCCACTAATTCTCGTCATATACGAATGCCGGCCAATAACAAAAGTATTGGTCTTATTATGCCATTTTCCCTTTATCGTCTTGGGTAAGACATTTTTGTGCCAAGTAGCAGCTTTTGCACTATCTACTGAGCTTATTTCTAAACTAAACATAGCCAACAAAGCAATCCCAATTCCTAGTAAAAAGCGATTAATTTTTCCCATAATATCCTCCAAATATTATCGATTATTTTTATAACAATTCTAATGAAAGCATAACATAATTACCCTGCCAATTATAGATAAGAGAGGACTTAAGCCCACAAAAAATACGTGATGAAATTTGCCATCACGCATCCTTATAATTGGTTATTGTGCCGTAATTCCGCCATCAACCACGAACTCTGATCCCGTGGAGTAACTGGCTTCATCAGATGCCAGATAAAGGACCATGTTTGCGACCTCTTCTGGTTCCGCAATTCGTTGCAATGGAATTGATTTGGCAAACTGCTTAATTAAATCTTCTGAATCACCCTGATGAATCATTGGGGTTGAAATAACGCCCGGGTGAACTGAATTGACCCGAATGCCATAGCGAGCAAGTTCAAGAGCAGTGGCTTTTGTCATTCCTCGTACCGCAAACTTGGTATCAGTATAGCCAATGGCGCCACCCACTAGCCCGTTAATGGAAGAAACGTTGACGATACTTCCTTTGCCGTCCTTCTTCATTTCGGTGGCTGCATACTTCGTTCCTAAGAAGACGCTAAGTTGGTTAATTCCAACAATTTTCAAATATTCCTCGGTTGTCATCGTTAGGACCGATTGGGCAACTGAAATACCAGCATTATTGACCAAGACATCAATCTTATCGAATTTATCCAGTGTCGCCTTAATAACCGCTTTCCAATCGTCCTCACTCGAAACATCCTGTTTGACGAAAATAGCGTTGTCACCAAGCTCATCAGCCAGTGCTTGACCTTTTTCAACATCGATATCCGTGATGACCACTTTGGCCCCTTCAGCAACAAATAACCTTGCGTGAGCAGCACCCATTCCTTGTGAGCCACCAGTAATAATTGCAACCTTGTCTTTGAGTCGATTTGTCATGTCAAACACTCCCTCGTGAATTATTGAACTAGTGTAAGTATAACATGCTGGCTTTTAATTTATGGGGGAAATAAATTCGTATTTAAGACTATACAGTGTCTAAGCAACACCATATCGATGTATAATGAGCACAGATACGTGCAGAAAGGATGATTTTTATGTCTGAACAACTATCAAAAACACGAATTTCCGCAACGATTGATCCTAAGTTAAAAGAGGATGCCACCAAGGTTCTATCATCATTACAGTTAGACATGTCGACCGCAATCAATGTGTTTTTAGCACAAGTCGTCAAACAAAATAAAATTCCATTTGAGATTACGAATGAAACGGCAGAAGAAAGAAGAACGAGAGAAATAAAAGAATCAATTGCAAGAGGGTTATCACAAGCAAAGCATGGTGAAGGTGCTGATGTATCGATATTAATAAAAGAAGCGCAGGCACAAGAACAAAAATTACTAAGGGATGAGAATTTATAAAGTACAGATTAGTGATGAGGCCCTTCAAGAAATCGAATCAACAGCAAACTACATTAGAGTAACCGTTAAAAATCCAATTTTAGCTAATCGCTTTCGTATCAAAGTTTTCCAGACTATCAGCTCCTTATCAATGAATCCCAACCGCTTTACAATTCTTGACGCCAAGTATGATTCTCCTAAAACAGATAAGCTTCGAAAATTGATCATCGATCATTATGTCGCCGTTTATTGGGTAGATGAACCTTCAAACTCCGTACACATCTTAGCTTTTTACAACCAATTACAAAATTATTAACTTGCAAAAAAGTAGGCTCTCTGTCAAATCCTGTT
>NZ_AZGJ01000025.1 GCF_001436395.1 Secundilactobacillus malefermentans DSM 5705 = KCTC 3548
TCAGGAATCAGCTTACATCCAGACACTCTAAAATATTTTATCGATAGCGCTGAGCTAGAAAGCTTTTCTGCTGCAGCAACTAAGAACTTTGTTTCTCAAACCGCTATTAGCAAACAAATCCATAAATTGGAGCAAGAGTTAGGAATTAAATTGTTTACTATTGATCATAATAGTATCAGGTTGACCCCAGCAGGTTCATTTTTTTATAGTAAGGCAAGGCTTCTTATCAGTGATCTTTCGTTAGCCATCGACCAAGCCCAGCAAGTCAACAACTCCACAATTGATACACTCAGGATTGGCTTTACGACTAATTTTGAAGCAATTATCGCTAAAGAATATCTTTTGCCATTTCAAAAACAAAGTAGCCAAGTCAAACTTTTTCCAACGCAACGTACTTACCAACAAAGTCGGGAGGGTTTATTGACCCAAACGTTGGATATTGTTTTTGCAATAGATTATGGTATCGAACATTTATTAGACGATCCAGTAATCAAGGCTTTCCCTGTAAAAGAGGGTGATATGATACTGGGTATGAGCCAGGATAATCCACTCGCTCAGAAAGAAAAGATTAGTGGCGAGGAACTTGCCGAAGTAGAAGTTGGATTCTACAACTTTGATGGGTCCACACCCGCGCCATTTGGGATGATTCCAAATACTCGCCGAGATGGTTACACAATTGGCAAAACTAAGCGATTTGATCGACTGGAAGAGCTCATACTCAATGTATCACTCAATAACTGTCTGACTTTTGTACCAGAAGGATTTACTTACCCTAGCAATCCCAATATTGTTTATCGACATATCGATAACACCAGTCATAGCTACAAGATGTGCATTTACACGAATGAAAAAAACAATAATCCAGCACTGAAAAAATTCATCAATACAATTAAAAATTCAAAGTAAAATAAGCGTGAAATCCTGATTTGGATTTCACGCTTATTTTGGAATGGCACGATGTTCAGTACTTTCTAGCGTACATATCTATAATTATCATAGTACGTAATATTAATTCCCTTAAAAATGCTGAACCCCTTCATTGTCTTCTTTTGCAATGCAGCGCCAAAGTACTTCTTGATGGATTGATTCATTTTGTTATGAAAACTTCTATTTTGTTTAGCTGTTTTCACACTGGTGACGCCCATTCCATATGGGTTACTCCCCATATAGTGTTTTTGTAAGCTCGAGTTTTTCACCTTAGTGGCGATTGTAAATCTTGAGCTGTGTTCTTGCTGGTTATAGACCATCAAAACAGCATGCTTTTTAAGAGTTGTTCTGCGAATCGTTTGAACACCCATTCCATTTACCAAAATTAGCGTATTCTTTTTAATTTTACTTCCAGTAACCGTTCGTGGTGAAAAATACCGTTCACTCATGGCCGACATTGTCGTATTTTTTACTGGATTGGAATTGTATTTGGATATATCCCATTTTTTTGAGCTAACTTTGAACTTATACGTTTTGCCGCCTGACTTATAATACCAAGTCCCCCTGTATACTTTGGGAACCGACTTTACTTTATGCGTTTTGGTGCTGGATGCGTTAACCTGTCCAACACTTGTCACGCAAACCCCAAATGAAATTGCTGCGATCATGACAAAAAGATATTTAACTAAACTTTTCACTACTTGTTTCCTCCAAAGTTTCTATTTACTGATGAGTCGCTATCAATTTTCATACTTTCTCATATCGTACATAATGTAATCAACATCAACGAAATCACCGGTTAGGCCATCCAAAAAATTGGTATCAATAATCAGACCACGACCATCATTAATGATTGTCGCAAAATCGCTGTCCAAATCCAGACTAACCTTCAGCCCCTGCCACTCTGACACAATTCTTAGATTCTTATCGCCAACGGCCGCTTGCATGACCATCAAATCTTCTTCGGATTCTGGAATGATTGCACTCATGGAGCCCTCAGTTCCTTCGTCAATTTGATAGCCATTATTCCAGGCCTCGATGAGTTGATCCGATGAACGGGTCAATTCAAGATAAGTTTGGACTGATTCAGGTAGTGGCTGGTTTTTTAAGGCCTCTGAAACTGTGAAATTCTGTGATTCCTTTTCAATCCAATTGGCAATTATTTGAGGAACGTACGGTTTCGTCATTGGTGTGGCCTCCTTTAAGCTCTTAACCTATCTTCCACTATCGAATACATACTGCCATTTGCCAACCTGCCAAACGTAACCCGGCTTGGCAACGTTGCTCGGCGATTGATGAGTTTCGGCCATTTTTTGAATTCCTTTGGTAACGCCCAAAACTCAGGACCCTCACTGGATTTGACGGTCATCCCCGGATAGAAGGTTCCACGCTTGCCATCAACAAAGTAGCCGGCGCCAAGCACGTCAAAGGTGCGCTTATCCTGCCTTTTACTAAATTCAACAAATCGATTATTAAACTTAATGAATTGCCGGTGTGCGCCAAATTTATCAATATCCACCCAAGCATCCCCGACTACATATGTCGTACCAGGTTGGAATATCTCTTGTTCTTCGGCCGGACGCATAAGCAGTTCGAAATTCCGATGAACGGTGGCGTACGCATCAAATGTGTCTGTGTAAGGCAGCTCTTGAGACTTTTTTGTAGGTCGGCGAATAACTGCCTGATACAGTCGCATTTCAACAACCTGAGGATCCTCCAAATCCGTTATCAGCGAAACAGCACGATCAGGGTTCGTCGTGAGCTTCAAACCAAACTTTAAGGAACGATAGTCGAATCCCGCAATAAGCCGCCCGTCTTGGCGTGATTGAAACCAAACTCGATAGAGTGTCATAGTTGCCTCCTAAATGTTTTTATCAACAACTATATTGTACTAAGTTTTCTCGCCACATTACGACAATCCAGAATAAATTTACTGATATAATGCTGCTGCGTGCTCCAAATTTTTCCACAAATGATTGTGGCGAGACCACCTGCACCTGGTCGCCCTGACTTTGCAGCCAAAGTAAGGCACCATCTTCCAGCGCTCTTGCTTCAATCAACACACCGCCTCTTTCAATCTTCTTAACCGTGTGCGCTGATGGGAATCGATCTAGTGCGTTACTAGGTGAAATCCAGCATTTAAACTGAAAGGTCGTTTGTTCTCCCATCGGCAATAGATTGACGTAATGTCGCTGGTCCTGCAAATGGAATTTATTGTTTGGATCTTGCTTCTTTTTGCCGTAAGGATAAATGTCGGTCATATGATCGAGTCGAAAGAATGTATAGTCACCAGCCACATGATTTTCGAGATTGAAGACAACGTAAAAGTAAAACGTATCAAAATAAAGTGTGACCGGCAGACCATGATAAGTCCGGTCCTTTTGATCGTGACTATTTTGATAGTGAAAGGTCATCAAGTCGACGCTTTTAATGAATTGAATCGTTTGATCCAATTTACTTAATAGTGAATTGGTTTCGTCTGGTTCCGCTTTATTGCCAGAGAGCGGCTCGTAACTATTTCTGGCCGCCTTAATAGCTTCAAAATACCTTTTTTGGGCATCTGGTGAGAACTCATTCGTAAGCTCGTTAATGATTTTTTCAGTTTCTACCTTTGGAAACGCCCGTGATCCCAGCAATATCTGAGCAAGCGCCACCCGATAAGTCAGTCCGTCAGAATCAGGCTGACCTATGAGCTGATAGACACCATCGAGCTTTATGACGTCACGACCGTCGTGCCAATTTTGCAAGGTTTGCCTAATAATTTCAAAGTCTCGGTCAAATACGCGTTGCGATCTTGCAACTTTTGTTGTCTCTTTTGACGCCGGTGTTTTCGACAAGGTTCTCAAAGGATTCGATGCCATATCAAGCCATTTTTCCCTGTCGAATTTTTCGCCATGTAGCAACCGCACAAAAACTTCTGTGATTCTTCTGCCGCTTTGAAAATCAGCCATCGCTAGCTCCTTTCTAATATCTGCAAAGCATCGTCATTAGTTTGCAGGTGTCGACTTGAGATACCCTTTCCAAATCCAACCTTTGATACCATTGCTCTTGTTGGTGATGTAATAGTAAACGGCGGCCTTGCCATTAGACTTTTTAATCGTTCGTGATTGATTCGTTGACCACTTCGTATTCTTATAATTGGCGCCTTTGTGTGACCAAGTTCTCAGCGTACGGGAATTATAAATGTAGCCGCCTTTGCTGTACTTGATGTAGGTTTTCTTGAATTTGTGTTGGTTGACCTGTTTGACAGCGTAAACTTTGGATTTGTAGGATTTGGGTGTGGATTTTTTAGGTTTGTAATAAAAGAGCATGTCGGCAGATGTTGTTACTGTGCCATCTTTATCACATACGTATTTAACTTTTGTACTTGGAATATATCCATCAATTTTTGGTAAAGTAGCATAACCAGTTTGTCCAATTTTAATATTCTTTATTGAGTACTTAATAGTTCGATTCTTTGCGCCCATGAATTCAACGTCAGGTATTGTGAAATCTGATGGAATGACAATCGAAGCGTATGCAATATCATTTTTATTATCAAATAAAACATTTGATGTTCCAACGCCCACTCCCATCAGCGACACCGCCACCATCGAACGCACCGCAAACTTCTTCATTTTCCCTTTAAAAATAGTCATCAATTCCTAATCTCCTCATTAAACTAGCTTACAATTTAGCCGTGCTTTTCAACAATTTTTTGAATTTTATTATGCTCAGTTTCCGCATCCCAATGACCGCTATTGGCATTTGAATAGTGGTACATTTGCTCCAACGGGTGACTAGCTGGTAATTTCCCATCCAATCCCTTGAAAGTCTTAGTGCCCATCGCAATTAAGACAGCTGTTTCAGGAATTCCTAACTCATCTAAATGATTAATAAGATCCTGCACATTTGCTTCGGTTACCTTAATTTGTTTGGAATCACTTTGAATTTCACCCGACAAATCAGTCATAAACGCGCCCCAAGCGCCAGTTCCATAGGCTGCAGCTGCTAGTCGATAGTCAGCACTTCTGATTTGTCCATGAAAGTTCCCAAATAACTCTTGTTCAGGACCTGCATTCCCAGGATTTAGACCAACAAAGATGTACTTTACTTGGCTTAGCTTGGCTGTCAGATCGTCTTTATCAATAGTTGCAGGAAAACCTGGCTGATATGAATCATGAAAAGCCGTTTGCGTTTCCTTAGCTGAGGCGTCCTTACTCAAACCTGCAGGTACCGTCCAATATGCCCAACTGTCAGTTTTTCGATAACTCTCATTTGTCATTCCCATAATCTAAAACTCCCCTTTTAATAATTTATTTATGAAACTAGACTTAGTTTACTAAATGGGTGCGTCACATTATGTCGTTCTGCCGAAAAATTGCAAAATATTCTAAATTTTTGTTAGCGACTTCATTACTGCTAGATAGCCTATCAGCGCCAACACTGCTATACTTATAATCAAATAACATTCGACAAATTGGGGGAAGCTGCATGCAGGTCACATTAAAGGGGATTCAGCTGGCTTATGATCGCCACAACAAGATTTTCGACCAGCTATCATTTCATGTACAAGACGGTGAACTACTAGCTCTGCTTGGTCCAAGTGGAAGCGGTAAGTCCACCATTTTAAATTTAATCGCTGGGTTACTGACACCCAATGCCGGTCAGATTTTATTTGACGAAACGGATGTCACCAAGCTCGATGCCCGCAATCGCAATATCGGCATGGTTTTCCAGGACTACGCCCTTTACCCTCAGCTAAACGTCATGGACAACATCGCTTTTCCCCTCAAAATGGCGCACGTCAAAAAGGCGACCCGCCGGGAACAAGCCCAGAAGTTAGCCAAATTAGTTCACATTGAATCGCTACTCACGAAGTTTCCCAACGAGCTTTCCGGTGGCCAGCAACAACGGGTTGCCATTGCCCGCGCGTTAGCTAAAAAGCCAAAAATTCTCCTACTCGACGAACCCCTGTCAAATCTTGATGCCGGACTCCGAGTTGAGCTTCGCGATGAAATTCGCCACATTCAACAGGTAACCGGCGTCACAACCATCTTCGTCACCCACGATCAAAACGATGCCTTACGAATCGCCGACAAAATCATTGTGCTGGCAAATGGTGTCATCCAGCAAGTTAGCACCGGCGCAGACCTTTATCGTCATCCCCGCAATCTATTCGTCGCCCAATTTATCGGCAGTCCCAAAATCAACACGATTCCTGTAGCTAACCTAATCCCATACATAAGCAAGGAAATTCCCGCAAGTATATTGACTCAAGCGGTTACGGCAGCTTTTCGTAGTGAATCCATTACAAATGACCCCGTAGCGAACGCCCTCATGACCAATCTTCCCGTCACAATGACGCACCAGGTTCAGATTGGCCGCGATAGTCAAACGCAGCTTCAATTTGAAAATAACCGCCTAATCAGCACCGCTATTTCTGATAATTACACACAAAAGATTCAGACAATTAATGTCGCGCCCCGTGGTTTCTTCCTATTTAATGATGATGACGTCTGTATTTGGGAAGGTGATGCCCATGATTAACGCGAAGCCAACTCTCAAATCGACACTGAAGGCGCTGCTCTATCTGGCACCTCTTTTAATCGTCACAATCACGTTCACCATTTGGCCGCTCATTAGTTCGTTCTTGATGAGTTTTTACACCAAATATAATTACTTCACCAATCAGGTCAAGGCTATGGGTGGCGCAAACTTTGCCTATTTATGGCAGAATCCCGATTTCCATTTGGCCGTTCGCAACACGCTCGTTTTCGTCATTGGGGTTGTGCCATTGACGGTCATTTTGTCGCTCGGCATTGCCCTGTTACTTAATCAAATCAACTGGTTGTCCAGTTTCTTTCGAACAATCTATTTTCTCCCATTCGTCACGTCAACCGTTGCCATCTCACTCGTGTGGAACTGGATTTTTCATCAAGATAATGGCCTGCTGAATGCTTTATTAGGCGGTTCCGTTGACTGGCTAAATGACCCTCACTACTCACTAACAGCACTAATCATTGTCTGCGTTTGGCGCGGATTGGGGTTTAATATCGTCCTCTTCCTGGCTGGTCTCAACAATATTGATAATCATTATTACCAAGCTGCCAAACTTGATGGTGCCTCGGCCTGGCAGCAATTTACCAACGTGACGTTGCCAATGCTGGCGCCCATCACCGTGCTAATTACGGTAAATGAAATCATCAGTAGCTTCAAAGTGTTCGATCAAATTTACGCGCTATTTCACGGTCAGGCGGGACCGGCCAATGCTGACCTCACAATGATGTACTATCTTTACCAGAAATTTTACGTCGAAGGCCAGTATCCGGTTGCTGCGGCAAGCGGCGTTGTGCTCTTCATTTTCATCGTCATCATTACGGGATTGGCGTTTTGGTACTTCCAGCGCCATTCCATCAAGATATGGGGGCGTCGATCATGACTCGTTTGCTCAAAAATGTTATCCGTTATGGGTTGCTGACACTTGGCGCACTCGTCATGCTGCTACCCTTTGCCTGGATGATTGTCACTAGTTTGCAATCCCCGACAGCCGTCTTTGCCATTCCTCACACTTGGTTTCCCAGCTCGCTACAATGGGGAAACTTCAGCAAAGCGTGGCATGCGGCGCCGTTTGCTAGGTACTGCTTCAACTCAATTCTGGTTACCTTCATCACAACTCTGGGTCAACTATTTACCAGCATTCTGGCAGCATTTACCTTTACCCATCTGCACTTTTGCGGGCGCCGAACACTCTTTGCAGGATTAATTGCCCTCATGATGGTTCCGGGTGAACTCCTTTTGATTCCAAATTTTGTCACCCTTTCCCGCCTCCATTGGATTGATACATACGCCGCACTGATTGTGCCTTGGTTAGCCAGCATCTTTACCATGTTCGCATTACGCCAGGCCTTTCACGCGCAACCACGCTCAATTTACTACGCGGCCCGCCTTGATGGGGCGAGCGATTGGCAGTACTTGTGGCACATTTTGGTCCCCGCCAGCCGAACTACCATCACCGCGGTTGCCATTTTACAAATCATCGCTTCCTGGAACTCGTTCATGTGGCCGCTTATCGTCACTAATTCTGACCGATTGCGAACGCTGCCAGTTGGGTTGACCAGCTTCACGTCTGAGGCTGGCACGAACTATCCGCTGCTGATGGCCGCCACAATTTTCGTCATTGTGCCATTACTCATTTTATATTTAGGGCTCCAAAAATACATTGTCGCTGGAATTACCCAAGCCAGCGCGAAAGGATCATCCTTATGAAACATCTCCGTCAATTTCTTTTTGCGAGTCTCCTCGCCTTTCTTGCACTTGCCACATTGAGCGCCTGCAGTAGCCAGCAAGCGGGATCTTCCACCAAACGAGTGACCATCACCTTTTGGCACGGCATGACCGATTCACGCAAAACTGAATTGAATCACTTAATTCGGACCTTCAACAATTCCCAAACTACCTATAAAGTCATCGGAAGTTCACAGGGGAACATCGTCAATGTTCAGCAAAAGATTACCGCTGCGGCCAAATCAAAGACGTTGCCCACCATTGCGCAAACCGTCTATACAAACGTTCCAGACTATGTTCGTGGCGACATCATCACGCCGTTTGACCCCTACATCAAGAAAAATGATTTAAGTGATTTGCATACGGCTTTCCGCCAATCAATCAACTATCAAGGGAAAGCCTACTCCATGCCCTTTTCAAGATCAGCACGAATCCTGTTCTACAATAAGACATTGCTCAAAAAAGAGGGTCTGAAAGTTCCGACCACCTGGGCAGACATCCAAAAGGACGGCTTACAGCTGAAATCAAAGGGCATCACCGCAATGGCGTTCGATCAGAATTTTGTGACCGAAGCCGATGGATTAACGCGCCAAGCCGGCTCCCCACTATTTGGAAATGGGTTTGATGTTAATTTGACGAACAAAAAGAGCCTCGCCGCAATTCACGTTATCTGGGATATGCTCCAGAACGGAACCGCCACAACCGCGGGGACGGATGGCTATGGTAGCGTTGCGTTCTTTAAGGGAAAAACACTTTTCTATAGTGGCTCATCGGCCGGCATCTCAACCATGCAGGCCAGCACACCAAAGGGCATGCGCTGGGGAACTGCCACCTTGCCAAGCTATCAAGGCCAAAAAGTATCGAGTAACTCTGGTAATGATATTGTGATGTTTAAATCGGCATCGAAAGCGCAACGTAAAGGCGCTGCCGCCTTCGTCAAATTTTTGATGAGTCAAAAACAAACCATCAAATGGGCAGAAAAAACCGGTTACGTTCCGTTAACCAAATCAGCTAAAAGTAATGCCGGCTATCAACAGTTCTTAGCAAAGAATCCAACCGCTAAGGCCGCCGAAAATTCACTAAGCTTTGGTTTTCAGGACAAGCCCTTCCTTGGCTACAATCAGTATCTTGTCGCCGTTGGAAAATCATTTGATGAAATGACTGCCAACCATGTAACACCCGAAAAGGCGATGACGCAGTTGCAAAAACAACTGCCGAAAATGGCAAAAGAACAGCAAAAATAAATAAGACGTTAATCTGACCTAGGGAAGTCGGATTAACGTCTTATTTTTAGCGCATGCCAGTTGGTCCGTTAAAGTGTCTGGCAATGGTCTTGGTTCTATAGAAGTGTAAACGTCCTGAATATAAAACCTTAATGTTGTGGCCTTTATATTTTTTTGTGTGTAATTTGTAGCTACCGGCCATTGGATAAGTCACCTGTTTGGGCCAAATGTTGACGTAGATGGCTCCCGTTCGCGTTCTTTTTGCATAAATCCAATTTTTGTAGCTCGTCTTGCTCCCACTAAAAGGGAGTTTGTGTTGATGAAGCGGCTCACTGCCAAACCTCGTATCAAAGTTAGTGCGCCAGTACATTTTTTTTGATTTAAATTTAACTGCTGGACTATGAATATCTGATCCAGTGTACCAGCTACCACGAATCGCTTTGGGGAACGTCTTCAATGTGTATTTAGTCTTTGCCTGTGCCGTCGTAGGTGTCGTCAATTCGGCACCAGACACCCCAAGCGTCACTGCAACAGCGACTAGACTGATCATTTTAGTCAATTTCATCATTAGCTCCTCCAAGTAATTATTTATAACAGAACTATTATACAAAAGCAGGACGACACATTATGACGCTGGCTAATTTAATTTGAAAGAAAATAAAAAACATCACGCTAATGTGATGTTTACCTTAATCCAAATATTGGTTTCGTGTGTTAGTCAACGTCTCTTTCATCCGCTCAACAAGTGACTGTGGAGCGAGAACCTTAACCGCCTCGCCCTGACTCAGCAGCCACAATACCGCTCCATCAACTTTTGCAAAGGCTTCAATCACCACACTGCCATCTTCATTATATTTTACAACGCGTGATCTAGGAAAGAAATCCAATGCCGTTTGCTCGTAGTATCGGTAACTAAATTGAATTCGCGTCAAATCCCCAGAATCCAGTAGATACGTTTGACTTCGATGATCCTGAAGTGAAAACGTTTAATGTAATCGAGCTTTTCGCCCTTCTTTGTCTCTAGGATATCAACGATTCGATCAAGCCGGTACAGCCAAAATCCCCCATGTTCTTCACTCATCATCGCAACGTAAAAGTAGTGCACTTCAAAAAAAACCGCAACGGGCTGCGCGTGATGTTTTTGTGGCTTGTTATACTTTTTGGCACTCCCCCGGTAAACGAAAACCATTTTCCTATTTTGGGCGATACAAAGGGCAACCTCCCGAAGTCGATTCAACAAAGGCGTTGGTTTGGATAGCGGCACGTAGCCGCCACGGGAAATTTTTAACTGTTTATGTATCAAATCCTGCATCGCCGGTGATAATTGCGAGATTAAAAAATCCAAGGTTCTCGTCAGTTCGTCCTGTTCTAATGATCGGCTGCCTAATAAAATATTGCTGACGGCCAAAACCATTTCAAAGTCGAGTTGCTCACTTTGTCGCGATAGGCAGTAAGTCCCATCCGTTTCAACAACTTCACCAGCATCGTACTCTGACATAGCGCTGCGAATATCAGCCAAATCTCGCTGGCTGGTCCGTTTGCTAATATCATACTGCTTCAGAACATCCTTTTGTAGCAGCGTTTCCCCATTCATCAGCCGAACAATTAATTCAGCCACGCGATACTTACTTTTCACTACTCCACCCCCTTGATGAAGACACAAATAGTTATACCTGTTTGAGGATAATTATAGCATGGTTTGATGTGTGAGGGCTCCCCTCACTGATTTGGAAATTTATCAATCATTACTTTAATCTAATCGTTAATTTAGTATACTTATAGCGTATTCAAAAAATTTGCTTTGGAGGCAATCAACATGAAAAATAAAAAGTTTATTTTAGTAGCACTCTTTGCTCTGCTATTAGGTGTCACTGCGCCAATGGCCAGCGTATCAGCTCATCCCAAGTATGTTACGACACCAAAATTGCTTCGGGGAAAGTGGTATTATCATCATTCAAATAAAACTCAATATATCAAGATTACTAAATATACTTTCCACGTAGACAATTATAAAAACGGCAAGAAACAACCAGGCTCATTTACAGCCTCCGGAAAGAAATTTATTGGAAAAATCAGCATGTTACACCTTAGTACACATGTTAGCAAAAAGGGATATCGCTTAATTGGTCTCTCAGAATCGAACGCTGATTGGAACCTAAAAAAGGTAAAGCATCATGGTAAAGCAGCCTTAAAATGCTGGAGCTACAATCCTAAAAATCTCAAATTAAAAATGGTTTCATATTACTATCACAAGTAAGAGTAAAAATAGCCACACACCGAAAAGCACCGCCTCAGAATTTGAGGCGGTGCTTTTGCTAATCATATCGGGAATAATTAAAGGTGGCCCCTTAATCTCCCATCTCTTTGGTATAATCTCCAACCTTCGTTGCTTGAGAAATACTAGAAACCAAATACGTACTGCTATCTTCTCTTACCACTGTTGCTGTATATCTAAAGGTTTGAACATGCTCTTCGTACGTATATTCATCCTCGTCATCGTCGTCATTTTCCTGACCATCAAATGTGTACTTGACGGTGTAGGTGACTAAACTCTTTTGACCGGGCGCTGGCTCTACACTCTCGACGTCCGTATCATAGGTGACACTGTCGATCTTGTCGTCACCATAATAGCCGGTTGCCATTTTAACTAACTCTTGATAGTCAGCGTTTCCGGAACCATCTTTAAATAAATCATCAAGGTCCGTTCCGTCATCATCGGTCGCGTCCTCATCGTCACCTGAGCCTGATAATCCAGAAACGGCTTCAAAAACGTTGGAAATTAAATCGTCAGCATCACTAAATCCAACTAGGTTGGTAAAGTTCAACTTGATATCTTGGTTATTATCCCGCTCAACCAGCTCAACTGATTTGGATTTCGCCGTTCCAGCAGAAGTTTTGTATTGCGCAGAAACGGTCATATTAGCTTCCCATGGCTGATCCGTTAACTTATATTCACCATTGCCATCGGCCGTTCCAAGTTCTTTGCCATTCAAAAATACAGTGGCCTTGGGTTCCGTGTTAAGTGAAACTGAAATTGTTTTCAGCAACAAATTATAGCTTTTATCACTTGAAATGTGGTATGTGCCATCATTCGTCAATTTGTGCCCGCTCACCGTTCCAGATGCCGTCATTCTGTATTGACCAGGAACAATTGGTCCGATTTTCTTAGAATAAACGGTACTATCTGAGGTCGCAATTAACTGATTATTGAGCTTAATCTTGGCACCATTTCGATTGGTCATAACGGTTGGGTAGATTGGCTTAATGACAATCTGATATTTAGGAAATAAAAGCCAGCTTCTTCCAGTCTTTTTGAAAGTAAAGTGGTTGCCAACCGCGCTACCAGTTGCGGTTAACTGCGTTTTGAATCCCGCTAACCGACTGTCGTGCTTCTGGTAGTAAGCCATGAAGGGTTCCAATGAAGAATTGGTCACCTTAAACTTTTTATCTTGGCTAATAAAGTCCGACTGCACCCCATTGCCACTCTTTAAATCACTGGTAATCCGATCAAGAGTTGCAGACTTTGCGTAATACACTTCTCCCCAAATAATTCCAGCAACTATGACGACTCCCAGAATTGACCAGAGAATGATTTTCCTTTTCTTGGGGTTCGCTTTCTTTACTTTGCCCTGTTTCTTCTGCTTCTTTTTCCGTTTTGATCGCGAGCTACGACCCTTTTTCGTTGCACTTTCAGTTGCACTGATTTCACTCAAATTGTAGCCGCAGTTTGGGCAAAAGGTGTCAGAAGGCGAAATTTCTTTCCCACAATTTGGGCAAAAATGATTCTCCGTTCCAGAATTCTCAGCCATTTTTCTATTCCTCCAAATAAAACCTTTTAATTTTGTACAAATGCTTCCGCAGTCAAATAGAATGCGTTGTTCGTCAATTTTTGAATGTTTACATGGGCAGCACCATCGTAATGCTTAGCCAAAAGAAGCTCATATAAATTTTTCATCATATCTTGCCAAGCGAATTTCAGTGGGGAATTTCCCTCCACGGAGCTCTCAGCAAAAACCAACCCCTGACTCTGACACCCAGCTGGAATTGCCTCAAAAGTGATTACCAATTTTTTGGCTTTAACTTCTTCTTCAACTGACAGTTCCAAATCAACAAGTGGAAAGTCTAAATCCGAGCTGTGGGCCGTGAGAACAAAGTTATTGTTGTCCGAAAGCGCAGTGCCACAATTTAGACAAAAGTTGGCATCCGCACTATTTTCATTTCCACATTTTGAACAAATCCGATAAGTGTTTTGCTTCATATTCTGGTGCCCTCCTATTATTCGTCGTCGTTATAATTAAACGTTGCTTCAAGATCAGATCTTGCGTCGCCATCCATGTGCACGGAAATTGAATTATCATACTTGACGTTTGTAATGGTGAGATCCGCCGTATCACTGTTCCCATAGTCATCTTCAACCGAGGCGTATCCTGAATATTGATTGTCCCCTAGCGAACTCTCGATAGTGACATCCGTACATTTGGCGTCAAGATCCATATCGTTTTGAATCATATCGGTGACAATATCAACCGAACCAGATGCTAAACTGCGCTCTAATTTCTGTTCTTTGACTTCTTTGCTCTTTTTAATACTGGTTTGGCGAGCTTGAGACTCTTGAATTGCTTGTTGCTTGGCCTCCTGTTGCTGGTTGGTAATCACTCCCATTGCCACAACAACTATGATGGCAACCACTATCGCGCCACCAATCCATAAAACTAATTTTTTCTGAAAGGGTGACATCCCACTCTTTTCTTGCTTTTGCCGAGTCTTAGTTTCATTCGTTGCTGCAGATTCCTTTGCGGCGGCCTTTTTAGGGTTAAACGCATAGCCACATTTCGGACAAAATTGTGCATCCCCATTGACCTTCGCCCCACACTTAGGGCAGTACTTATTCTCCATAATATAAACTCCTCCAAATAAAAAAACGATGCAACTATAATATGTACCAAAAAAATCTTGTCAATTTCTTAATAAACACTCTAAATAATTATACTACTATTTAATTTCAATTAATATGACACTTAAATAACTTCGAACGCAAAAAGGCCCTGCTGCAAAATGCAGCAAGGCCCTCCTCTTTTTCATCTTTAAAAATTCAACTTCACACTCTTGGGCTGCGTCTCCACTAGCACTTTACCCTTCCGAATCGAGTAGAGAACTTCCGCATGCTCATTTAACGCATCGTAGAAGTTGGTCTGGTTCAGTAAGATGCAGTTGGCCGGCTTGCCGACTTCAATCCCGTAGTGGTCCTGGATGTGAAGTGTCTTGGCCGCATTATTTGTCACAAATTTGTAAGCCCCTTGGATTTGCGAATAGCCCATCAAGCCACCCGCCAATATGCCGACCTGAACTTGGTCCAACATATTGCCGTTGCCCATTGGGTACCATGGATCCTTGATATCGTCCTCACCAAATGAGACGTTGATGCCGGCCTCAGATAGTTCCTTAATCCGCGTCATACTACGGCGCTTAGGATACGTATCAAATCGCCCGCCCAAATGGAGGTTAACTTCTGGATTTGCCACAAAGTTCAAGTTGGCCATTTCGAGTAACCGGAACAGCTTGTAGGTGTAGGCATCGTTGTATGAACTCATCGCCGTTGTGTGGCTAGCCGTCACCTTGTTGCCAAGGCCAGTCTCATAGGCCAAAGTTGCCAACACTTCCAAATTGCGAGAATTTGGATCATCGATTT
This sequence comes from Secundilactobacillus malefermentans DSM 5705 = KCTC 3548, assembly GCF_001436395.1. Taxonomy (GTDB): domain Bacteria; phylum Bacillota; class Bacilli; order Lactobacillales; family Lactobacillaceae; genus Secundilactobacillus; species Secundilactobacillus malefermentans. The sequence continues at coordinate 15,106 of NZ_AZGJ01000025.1, forward strand.
CGTCACAATGAACATCGATTAATTTGTCATACTTTTCTGCCAAATTGACGATGAACTTCAACGACTCCACGCCATAGTCTCGCGTGAATTCGTAGTGCGGAATCCCACCAATGACGTCAACGCCCATTTTGGCAGCTTGTTCCATCAAGTCTTTCCCGTTTGGTGTCGATAAAATGCCGGCTTGGGGAAATGCCACTAGCTGCAATTCGACTTGATCTTTGACCTCTTCCTTAACCTCAAGCAACGCTTCCAGCGCCGTTAGGTTGGGGTCGGTCACATCCACGTGACTACGGACAACTTGCAGTCCGTTGGCAACTTGCTCGCGCAACGTTGCCTTCGCTCTGGACTTCACATCTTCCTTGGTCAGCGTTTTGATGCGCTCACCCCAGATTCGGATACCGTCAAACAGGGTACCGGTTTCGTTCCATTCTGGATCCCCGGCCGTCCGGGTTGCGTCCAAATGAACATGGGAATCGACAAACGGTGGCAGCAAGAGCTTCCCGTTGCCATCGATAACCTCTTCGTTATCATGCTTTTCAATTTCATTTTTAATCTCAGTAAATTTTCCGTTGATAATCCGAACGTCTTGCGGCACGTCCTGTGATTCAATATGCACATTTTTAATTAACATGTTGTTCCTCCTGGGTAAAAATTGCTCGCACCTTCATTATACCGTAGTACACAAGGGCAATAATGAGCATAACCGGATAGGCTGCACCAACTGAATGATCAAACCAATCAATTTTGCGAATAATGAGGTATAGAACGACTCCAAGTGCCCAGCACAGGAACGCCCACCAGTTAACGCCAAACTTGTACCAAAATGGGCCGTTGCGTTTGATCAAATCGGTCATCTTGTAATTGCCGTGGTGCAAAATGAAGAAATCAACACACATAATACTCATCCACGGTCCCAGAATCATGCCGAGCACGTCCAAGAACGCCGTGAATGTGTCGAGGAAACTCCCGACCACCATCGGAATCATGGTGACAAACGTTGCTGCAACGGTCACAATCCAGAGGGCCGTCTTCAAACTAATTTTGGGCATCATGTTGTTCAATGCCGAACCGGCTGCCTGCAGATTCACCGCGTTAGCCGTCATACTCGTCAAAATAATCACAACCATGGCCAGCGCACCCAGCCCCAATTTGGCGGCAATGGTACTTGGATCCGAGTTATTGGCGTCGTAAACGCCAGACGTCACCGCAATGCTAATCGTGGCAAATAGGCCCACAAAGGCGAACCAGAGAACACCAATCAATGCGCCGAAGAATGGGGCGCTTGTCGCCACCGTCTTCTTATTTGTAAAACGCGTGAAATCTGCCCCCGCAGTAACCCACGCAAGGTTAAAAGCTGCCAAAGAATCCAGCGCAGAGCCAAATGACATCCGCTGCTTAAGCGGCACAACCCAGTGGCTGATTTGGGTAAATGACGTTTCTCGGAAAACGACAATCGTTTCCCAAACCACGAACGCAAAGACCAAAATCATCCCGATTCGCTCAATCAGCTGAATTGACCGCTGACCCGCCATGACACTAATCAAATGCAAAATGCTCATGATGACAATTCCGAACAATAGGCTCCAGTTGCCACCCGGCTTACCATAGATTGGCCAGCCAAATATTGAATGACACAAGTAGGAAATGGAAGTTGCTGCGATGAACGTGTTCACCGCTGTCCAACCAATAAACTGAATCAGATTCACAATCGATGGCCCGATACTGCCCCGAATTCCAAACGCTGCACGAGACAATCCCGTGGTCGTCACACCCGTTTTGTAACCAATGTAGCCAACGAGCGATAAGAACACATAGGCGACCGCAGAACCGATAATAAGGGCTTTCACGCCACCCCATAGGCCACAGGCAGCGATGACACCACCGATAAACCAGGTTCCGTTGTTCGCGTTCGCACCCACCCAGGTGGCGAACATGTCCCAGTAGTTCATGTGCCGGTGTTCTGGTGCAATACTCTCGAGCGGATAAATCTTGGTTGCTTTCAAATCTTCCACATCCCTACTGTCAGATTATTTTGTTGCTGTAAATATGTTATCGCTTTCGAGCACAAAATAAAAGGACAATCTGAACAATATTCCAAATTAATGTATTATTGTTAACATTCTGATGTGAGGTGTGGGATGAGAGGAAAATAAAAAGCAGCCTCTCAAACCACCAGAGACTGCACCACTAACCTGCTATTCAATTCATTAATTTATCGATGCTTACTTGATCCCTGAGCCCTTCATAATTTCGGCACTTTTATTTGTTAAGAGATATGCCGATCCATTACTCGTAAAGGCAATATTTTCAAATTCACGATTGCCATTAAACGTTGAGGCTTTGACATCACTTGCTTTTAGCTTGCCTAACTTGCTAACTGGCACTGATGAAATCGAGTTGTCACTCACAAAGTACAATCGATTGCTCTTGGGATTGTATCCAACTGACTGGTTCAGCTGACCCGGTTTATTTTTTAGTCCCTGCATCACGAGGCTGAATTTAACTTTCTTTGCGCTAATTGTCCCTTTATATATCTTCAATGCTCTAGTTCCACTGACCTGACTACTAAAGTAAGCATATCCCTTTTTATCAAAGGTCAGATTTTGGCCCATCGTTACCTTATGGCCATCACTGCTCCGAAGTCTAAACTTAATGGTTTTAGATGGTTTCAGTGTCGTTTTTGATAACTGTTGAACCGTTGCTGTGCCACCCGAGGTTCCGGGGCTTTTGACAAACCACAGTTGATTGTTTTTCGGATTTAATGCTAGCGATTGGCCATGGCCGGTCGTGTACTTTGAACTAAATTTGATGCACTTCAAAACTGCCTGATAGGAACTCGTTGCTTTCCCAATCGACAAGGCGTATGAAGCTCGTCTTAGTATGTCCATCGAATTGGTCGACACCCCATAAACTGAGCGTAATTTCGCTAAATTATAGTGTGCAACCCATCCGGTATTTGAGCCACCCTTGGTTGTATACATTATGTAGGCACTTGAGCCGCCAGGCGTTAGCACGAGGCTTTGTGGATTTCCCCAATCACCACTCGTGTTTCTGGTTACCGGCAAAAAAACGTTGGACTTAAAACTGGCATTTTGATTTCCACCCTTATGTGTTAAATAAGTGGGTGAAGTCTGGAACACACTCGCCGTCCAACTTTGAATATAGGTCCCTGGCCTTTTCATATAATAATTGGTATTTGACACGGTTTTCCACTTACTTGCTTTGTAAGGCGACAGCGCATAGGACTTTTGAGTATAGGTCGAGGCATGCGCTTCAGTGGCGACAGTCGCAAACGAAATAACTGCTAAAGCAGCTGTAACTAACTTAGTAAGTTTGATCATCTTAATTCCCCCAAATTTTCAAATACTAATGAAGGCTTAATTATATCATTGTTCATATGATGATTTCATCTACTAGATTTGGCCGTGACTAAACTCCTAATTCTTCTTTCAGCGCCTTCGTTAACAATTGAGAGACGTTTATTTTTTGATCTTTTGCCATTTCGTTCAGATACTCCGGAATCGTGACGTTTTTCCGCACGGTTTTCGAATATTTTCTTCGAAATTCTGCAAGATCAGCGGTTACATATATTAATTTTTCATCGGCTTCCAAATGAATCTTATCAACGTTTGATGCAACAGGATACGTTGTTTCATTTTCTAAAAGGTTTCCGATAAGGTCCTCGGCCATCTTAACGGCATCTACTATATCGTCTCCTTGAGTAAACCCACCCTTTAAATCGGGAATGCGCACAAAGACGACCTTGCCATCTTGTTTGAAAATTGCTGGGTAAATAACCATGTCTTTTTTCATGAGATGATCTCCTTTTGGTGTTATTTCGGGAACGAGATTATACATTCTTAAGACCCGTCTCTCTCAATATCGCTCTTTCTATTCCCTTCCCAAGTTCCTTCGCATGTATCGGGACCATTACAGTAATGTTGGTATCTGGGTTAAACATTTTCAAGTGAGAAGAGCCATTCTGAGTCACCTGAGTATATCCATGCTTCAGCAATAATCTGACCATTTGTCTAGGTTTCATTGGCATCCTTTTGCACCTCATATTATACACATTAAATGCGTATTTTTCAATTTTAACCATTTTTTATGTCTCATAGTTATATACGCATTTAATCATTGAGGTCATTTTGAAATTCCAAAAACCAGTTTATTTTAATACTTCTGTTGATACTCTTTCACACCTTAGCCGGTGTGAACTTGTAGGTCTTTGTATGATTTACAAAAAAATACCTCCAAAACGTAGGTAGTTCACACTCTAGCTTATTAATCTGATGCTCTTCTAAACTATTGTCCGTTATTACTAGTATATGGACAATGGTTCTGACCCTATTGATTTGACACTCTTCCAAATCACTGAAGCCTTGGTGTTCTTCACAACACTAAGAGCTCAACGACAGAGGAAAATTCATTGACATCATGACAAAGATTTGTAAAATGATACTTTTTCGTTTTTGTTGCATTGAGCCAAGGATAAACTGAATAGAAATTAAAACCATTGGTTCCTTTTAATTCAATTTTAGGAATCGATGGCTTTTGTATAGCTTTTAAATTTAGATTTTTATTTATTTTTTTATGATGTCGTTTCTCTTTACCACTACTCATAAGCCTTAAGCAATTAGCTTCTTTCCGTAAAAATCAAACATATCTTCATCAGAAAGCTTATTGGTTGAGCTATCTAGTGGTTTTGCATCTCCACGAGCATTGATCCATGGTGACTCAGAATGAGTTAACCGTTCAAGTTCATTCCCATTATATGGCCCATAAATTTCATTAATTTGTTTAAGTAAATCCAGTACATCATCGCTAATAACTTCCGCATCTGACTTAGATTCCGGATTAATGACCCCATACCCGTAATCTCGATATTCAGCATATATCTTGCGATTAACAGGCCCGTGGACCCAAGCTTCAAAATTTTCATCAAAGAGTTTCGTTCTTAAATCCTTCTGGTCGTCATTGAAGAAAACGAGCGCCCATGCATAAGCATAATAAAGCATTTTCTGTAACTTTTTAGGAGTGATATCATTACCATTGTCAATAAACCAATCCGCAACGTCTTGAATACTAAGTTCTGTAGTCATCTAATTCACTCCCCCTTCCATACTTGAGTTTATCAAGAATATTCATGACTGTCACGCTTATTCTCCTATTCTACATTTTTTCTTGATGGTTTTACCTCCTCTAACCTTAACTACGCATTCCCCTCCACTTTCCGTTAAATTCTTTTCAGATTTAATTTCAACAAAAAAATGCCTCAAAAATTAATCGACTGATTAATTCAGAGACATTTAGTTAACTTTTTACAAATGTTAGCATGCTAAGCATCCACATACATAAACGACTACTATCTATCTTTTCAGATAACATTCATCCTACTTCTTATAATAATAGCTATATCTATTCGGGTATCCCGCAACGCCATATAAAACTCGCTTCAACACTTTAACCTTATGGCCTTTATACTTAATTTTTGTTGCCTTAAGATCCCAATATGCACCAGCGCCACTGATTCCCCAGTAACCGCTTCGCTCTTTTTCCGACACCAGTGGGAACGTATGGGTACTGGCAACACTCTTGCTGCCACGATACCAAAAGTATGATGTCTTTTTCCCTTTATGATAAGTGGCATTATAAAAGGCGCTCTTACTTATTTTCAAATATTCCGAATTACCTTTTTTGTCCTTATGAGTGGACCACTTTCCCCTCAATGAAACTGGAATGGTCTTGCTCTTCGCTGACACCGTTTCCCCATTCCCCACGAAAATCGCAAATCCCATAACCATCGCAATTGCGACGAGCAATAGCCTAACCTTTTTCATTTTATCTCCTCCAAATAAAAGCAATTAAGTTTCGATATTATTATAGCATAACAAAATGCCCCCAACACCAGCTCATTCAGCTCGTCTTGGAGGCATTTTTATTTATGCATCTTTACGCTCTACACATACCCATTCGCGTTATTCGTGCCACTTGCCGGTCCCGCCACCAACTCTGCGTTCAGCGGCACATTCAGCGTATCGCCCCAAACGTCATTCAAGATGCCATTCGCACCCGAAATGCTATTCGCGCCATAGCTAAAGACGTAGTGGTACTGACTGCCATTAATGGTATACGTCCGTGCTCCCTGAATCGCCGTCATATTTCCCAGCAACATAGTATCAATCGCCGTAAATCCATTAGGCCCGATTCGCGTCCCGGTTTCACCCATCAGCTTGTCCAAATCGGTCTGTGCCAAACGAGGCAACCCTAAATCGTTAGCCGGAATCCGGCTATACAGTGTCAGCCCGCCCGTTCCATTCACGCCGTTATTATTAATCGAGTTCACCGAGAACGCCAATTTGGAAGTCGTCGCCGGATCTGGCGTTTCAACCGTCTTCAGGCCACTCTCCAAAATCCAGCCGTTCGTTGCGGCTCCGTGACCTGTATTCTGATTCGTGACGTAAACCCACCGGTCGCCTTCCCGAGTCCGCGTGCCCACATTCGTAATTTTAAACGTATCACTCGCGTACGGCGTCGAATTCATCATCTGCCAACCAACTTTGTACTGCGTCCACGCAGGCTGCTTATACGTCACCTGTGTGCCGTCGTTGGCCGTTCCCGGGTTCGCAATCGCAAACGTCCCATTTCGCTGCGCATCCGTCAACGTGCCAGTTTTGAACGTGTCATAGGCCGCCAGTCCACCGCCAAACTGGTTGGTGCTCTTGCCGCCATAAATCCAGCCTCGGTAGACCTTATCAAATGAAACCACCTTGTAGTAAACTGATCCGCGGTTGGTCGTGGCCACCCGATACGCTCGGAAGTTTTTCTGAGACGTGGTCGAGTCCTTCAAATGGCCAACCGTTGTCATCGACGCAATGGTCTTAGCACCCTTCAGTGTCCCGGCCTTATTGTAGATGGCATTCTTACCCGTCAGCGTCACGTTCCGGCTTGTGGCAGCGGTCGTCATTGCCCGGTTTGACGTCATCTTGGCGTACGTCTTCGCCGACGCATCCATTGGCGCAGCACCCGCAGCGGCAATAAATGACAGTGCAGCCAACCCAATGTACAGCGATCTTCTCAAATTAGTTTGCATTGTGGATTCCTCCGTTTTGTTAGTGGCAGTTACAACAATAATTGTCACTCAATCATACAAACCAAGTGTAACGTGCTTCAAACGGGTACCGCAATGAATATGCTGAGTGCAGAGTTTCTATATAAATTATTAATGGATTTTTTATCACATATCTTGAAACAGAATTTTTTCAATTTTATCTTTAGGGAGAATTGAAGGATTTCCATTTGCTCGTATCGTAACGGACGAAAAATCATCTACTAGAATATTTATTACAGGGTCCCCAAGCTTCTTTTTTAGAGATGTTGAATTCTCAATCATTTCTTTCAACTTATCTCCACTTATATTTATTTCAGTATTTATCAAATATATTGTCTCAATAGTGACATCAAAAATATTTTTCTCAGTTTTAGGACTTTTAATTCCAATAATATTTACAAATTTTAAAAGTTGCTGTTCGTTATTTTCGTTCATCTTTAATTGCATATTTGATTTAATTTGCACTGCCATTTGATTGTGAGATTCAGATAATTGATCAGCATCAAAATATATTTTTTTTGTTCTTGAACCTACCAATTTAAAGTCGACTTCTTCTTGTTTTCCCAAACCGTTTCACCTCCTTTTTCAAGAGGTGCAGATCCTTTCGTAACTTTTTTTTCATTGTTTAATATATATGCTGCTTTGGCATCACTTACAGTAAAAGCACCATTTTTGTCTATTCTGGTCGTTCCCACAGAATCAATTCCAACATCAAGGGAAATCTTCATCGTGCTTGAATGATCAAGAATCTTTTCCTCATTCAGTTTTTTATCTTCTAATTTTTTCAATAGTTTATCTATATCAACATTTCTTTTTAATGCTCTCTGCTCAAGTAAAGTTCGATACTTATCTACTTTATCAAATATTCTAAATGGATTTTCCAAATCTCTTAATTTTATTTCCTGATCATATGACTGCAAAATTAATCCATTTTCAATATTGGATAGTGTACTAAAACTCATCGCAAGAATTAGTGCCGCTTCTCTTAAATTTAATCCTAATTGCTTACGATAATTGCTTATTGCCTCTGGACTAAGAAAATTGTATTGCTTTCTATACTTTTGAAAATCGCGCTTGAGATTGTAGTCTGGATCATTCAATGGTTCCATATATTCATCAAAATCTGTGATATCTCGTCCTTCAAGTACCCAGTATCGATGATTGGCCATGAAGGATTCAAATTGCACCTTAGTTTCCTCTTCAATTTCTATAATGAAATACTTCTCCAATTTTCCAGTTACCACATCAGTAAACTCAATATTGCCAACTTCTTTGACCATATCAATTTCTCCTCTCGTTGTGTAACCAGCTGCTATCAATTAATTTTTCTCTTTCATGAAAAGCCATCATTTCTACACCTTGGTCGCTAACACTAAATTTTACATACATATCAAGATCAGTTAAGTACTCGATAAATTCAAATACCTGTACTCCCTCTCTCCAATGATGTTTGCTTGGTCCTCTAAAGTATTCAACCTGGTCAATATGCTCTACAGAAATATCTAGTGCGTGTTGGGCAGTCCAGCCTTTTGCTCTTAAATACCTAGATGATTTAGCAAATAACTTTATTTGGATTTTATTCAGTTCATATTGTTCTTTTATTTTGCTCACAAATTGCGCTACCAATGCAATAGATAGTTGGTCGTGCAGTTCTCTATCATCATTTATGACTTTCACCGCCTTGTTACTGTACAATAACAAAACAATATCATAATTCTGGCTTTATATCAAATCATAAATCCCTCATTCCCTCTCCCTTCGTTCTCAAGTTTCTCCGCCACTTATACACGGTTTGGCGCGATACCTCTCGCTTAGCCGCAATTTCCGTTGGCGTCAATTCGTGCACAAATGCGTCCATCAAATAGCACTGCTCACCTGGACCCACAATCGGGTACAAGTCCTTGAACAGCTTCACAACGTATAAATCATTGTCCAAATGGGCGCGTTGACTCAGATCCTCCTCAAACTGCTCATCCAGCAGAATTTCTGGGTCATTGCCGTCCGACCGATCCTTCCTCAGCTTCTGGTATCGTAATAAGTTTAAGAATTGCCGATACAGGGCATTTCGAAAGTACGCCAACGCCTGCTTCCTATCTTCTACTGGGTTACCAGGAAACTTTGCGTACAACGTGGGGAACTTCACCCAAGCTTCCTGTACAAAGTCCTCAAACCGTGGATCGCCTTTTGTAATACTCAATCGTTTTAGGGCACTATAAATAATTACTTCATGATCACCTGTCATTAAAAATTCGTATGCTTCTCGATTATTTTCCATTATGAATTGCTCCTTTGGGGGTAACTCATAGCGCTATGGTTAGAATAATCATAATAAATGAGAGAGCAAAACCAAAGTGCCCTTGGAAACCCTTTCAAGTTGCCTTACAAGCGCTTCCACTTTCACTTTGAGTTTAATCCAATCTTAATCGAACGTGAAACTCCTTGTCCCCCAAGGGATAGCAAGATGAGAGAAAAAAGGCGTTTTGCGCAAAAAAACGCTAAAGTGAAAAAGGGCGTTTTTTTTGAATCAAGAATCCCTTTAAACTGGGAAAGCACTTTTTTCCAATAGCACGGGAACCCCGAAAAAACGTTTTCACAACTTTGGGAAAAAACACGAAAAACGCAAAAAATCAGCTCAAAAGGCGAGTTGATTATGAGAGAAAATTTTAATTAGTTTCTAATATTAAATGAAGGAATCAATTTATTAGTTAGTGAAAAAATCTGATCTTCATAATTTAACATTTGAATTAGTTTGAACTGTGTCATACAAAAATCATGCAAAAGAGTACCTTATAGAATTCGCAATGATTATAATTTAATACACAAAAACTGACTAACATTA